>JACQWC010000057.1 GCA_016209635.1 Candidatus Rokuibacteriota bacterium
GGCTTCGACGACGCGTCAGGCTGATATGCGCGGGTTGCTCCGAAGAGCAGAGCCGCATGACACTGCTTCGTCGGGAGCTGCCTCCGTCTAGGGGCGCGAGTCGTCCCGATCCGGAAACCGGGCGTCGCATAGCTAGCGCGAGGACTCTCCAGTCGTGCCCGCATCGCGCCGTGGCCGACGCCGCTCGGGAATCTCGGAGTCATCACTACCCGCGACCTGCTTCTCGCCGCGGCCCCGATGGTCACGCAGCGTGGCGCCGGCTCTCGTGTCGGGTCATGGCGGCCCAGATGAATCCCACCAGTTCGCGCGCGATCGTCGCCACAGCCACCGGTGTTCGCTTGCCGTGGCCGACGCGATGACGATAGCGGCGGTGCAAGCGCTGTTGTGCTCGCCACGCGTGACTGACGATCTCGTCGGGTTGCCCGTGGCTGCGGCTCGCCAGCGCGCGGCCGATGGTGGGCCGGTGCCGATCGTGCCAGGCGGCCTCGACCAGGACCCGCCGCGCGTGACTGTTGCCGGCTTTGGTCAGCGCGCCGCGGCGCTGGGTCTCGCCCGAGGAATACTCGCTGGGCACGAGGCCGAGATACGCCATGAGTTCGCGCGGCCGGCGGACGCGCTGGAAGTCGATGACCTCGGCCACGAGGATCATCGCCGACAGCGTGTCGATCCCGCGGAAGCAGCGGAGCCAGCCCACGGGCTTGCGATAGGGCACGGTGGCGGCCAGGGCCTCGAGCTCCTTGTCGAGCTCCGCCTGCCGCGCCAGGGCTTTCTCCAGGGCGAACACGGTGGCCTCGAACGCGCGCTGCAGCGGCGGCAGGTCGAACCGCTGCTCGCGGACCCACCGTCAGTGAGCGTGGCTCCAGTGCTTGCCCGCGAGATAGGCGCGCCCGTGGCGGGCCAGGAGCTTGAGCACGCGATGCCGCCAGCGCAGGACGCCGCGGCGAATGTCGTCGCGGCAGCGGACGAGATCCCGCGTGGCCTCTTCGGCCTCGTCGGGCATATGGATAGCGGTGAGTTCCCCCGCGCGGAACAACCGCACGAGCTTGGCGGCGTCGCGCCGGTCGGTCTTGATCCGCTGCCCCGGGCGGCGCGGGGTCAGCGCCGGCGCAATGACGTCGCAGGTCACACCGAGCCCGATGATCTGGTGATAGAGATCGTAGCCCGACACCCCGGCTTCGTGGCACGCGGCCACCGGCCCCTCACGCTTGAGCCACTCGAACAGGCGGCGGATCTGTCGCGGGTCATTCGCGATCTCGCGAAGCTCGGGTTGCGCGTCGCCGGGATGCAGGATCCCCGCGACGATCTTCCGCTTGCTGTCATCGAGCGCCACGCAGGCAGTATCCTTCTCCATGATCGGCCTCCTTTTGCCTGTGGCTCTGTTCCCACCCGGAACAACCCACTATCGGACAATAGGTCAGGCCGGTCCTTCCATATTGTCTAGGGAGCCGGCGGGCGCGGAATGGAGGAGGCTCTTTTCTTCAATCACGCGGGGGTGCAGCTCTTCGGAATGCTGCACCTGCCTTCCGGGGGAGGGCAGGGCGACCATCGGAGGCTCGGTGCGGGCTTCGTCTTCTGCGATGCGTACGCCGACGAGGCATTCCGCGCCCACCGCGAGATGGTCGTGTACGCGCGCCGGCTCGCGCGGGAGGGGTTCGCGGTGCTGCGGTTCGACTACCGCGGCTGCGGCGACAGCGCGGGGGACTTCGAGGACTTTGCCCTCCCGCACTGGCTGGCCGACATCCGGCGGGCCCTAGACCTCCTGGAGGCACGCGGGGTGACGACGCTCGGCCTGCTTGGGTTGCGGTTTGGCGCCACGCTCGCCGCGACGGTCGCCGCGGAGGACCAGCGGGTGAACCGCCTGATCATGTGGGCGCCGGTCGTCTCCGCGCCGAAGTACATCCAGGTGCTGCTGATGTCGCAGATCACCCACGAGCTGGCTAAGTACGGTCGGGTGACGTCGAGCACCCGAGCCCTCGCAGAGAGGCTGGAGAAGGGCGGGAATCTGGACCTCGCGGGAAACGTCCTCTCCCAGGAAGTCTACCGCGGGCTCAAGACCTTCGACCCGTGGAAGGCGCCGAAGCGTAGCCCAGAGCACGTACTGGTCGTCGGGATCCGGGGAGACACGACCCGGCCGGTCGAGCTCGAGGCGCTCCGGGCGAAGTACCCGAAAGTCGAACTCGTCGTCGTCCAGGACAAGCTGTTCTGGTTCGACAAGATCTACCGGAACCCCTCGGCTCTCTACGACGCGACGTCCACCTGGCTCCGGTCGACGTTCGAGGCGTGAGCCCGGCCGCCCCGCTTCAAGGAAGCGGGATCGATCGCCCGACGATGTCGGCTGGCGCTCGCAGTCCAAAGAGCGTCAGGATCGTCGGCCCGACGTCGTAGAGTCGAAGCCCAGTCCGGGGACCGGCGCCGGGCCCGCGGGCGCCTGCCGGTCTATAGATGAAGATTCCCTGCCAGTCGTGGTTGGCCCCGTCGGGTCCCGTGTCGTTCTCGAACGTGTATATGGAGCCGATCCCGACGGCGCCCACCGAGCGCCAGTCAAGGTCGCCGAAGTAGACGAGGAGATCAGGCGGCACGCCGCGGACCTCGCGATAGACCTCCTCCGGACGGAAAGCCTTCGAGTTTAGGGGCCGCCCGTTGGGGTCCCTGATCGCCGCGATCTTCGTGACTAGCTCGGAACGCACGGCCTCGTACTGCGCGGGTGGGATGACGCCCTGCGGCTCCCGGCCCTGGACGTTCATGAACAGCCTGCCGTAGTAGCCGCCCTCGCCCCACGCCGTCGTTCGCGCCCAGTCGATAGTGACGTTAGCGATCGGCGTCTGCTTGCTCGGGTACTCCTTCAGGACGAGGTAGCCCTCGCGGATCAGCCACTCGTTGAAGCAGATCGCCCCGTCTAGCTTCTTGCCGCCATGGTCCGAAACCACAAAGACCGCGGTGTCCTCGGGCAAGAGCGCGAGGAGCTCGCCGACCTCCCCGTCCACGTACCGGTAGTAGTCGCGGATCACGTGCTCGAACGGGCTCTCGGGTTGGTACTTGATGTGGGCCTTATCCATGTAGTTCCAGAAGCCGTGATGGATGCGGTCCACACCCATCTCGACCATCATGAAGAAGTCCCACGGCTTGGTGCTCAGGAGATGCCTGGCCACTGCGAAATGTTTCCGGGTCTTGTCGTAGACGCGGCGGACCAGGGCGGCTTTGTCGTCGGTGCGGAAATTCTCGACGTCGAAGACGTAGCCGCCTGAGACCCGCTCGACCTCGGGCTTGAGCTGCGACGGCTGGGTGTATTGGCTCTGGGTCGAGGGCGTGAGGAAATCCGTCACGACGTAACCGTTGACGGGCTTGATCGGATAGGTCTGGGGCACACCGAGGAGGATGACCTGCTTCCCGGCCTGCGACAGCATATCCCACACGCGGGGCCGACTGATCGCGGCCGCGGTGGCGATTGTGTACTCGTCGTAGGAGTAGTTCTTTCGGTTGCGGAAGCCGTAGATCCCAAGTTGGCCGGGATCGCAGCCCGACATCATGCACGCCCACGCGGGAACCGTGATCGGCGGATTCGCGCTCTCGAGCGGCCCCCAGACGCCGTGGGCCATCAGGCGGGAGAGGTTGGGTAGGTGGTGTCGGAAGTCGTCAAAGACGAGTCGGGGGGCTGCGCAGTCCAGCCCGATCACCGCGACCTTCATAGGGCTCGTTCCTCCGTTTGTCGTCTGCCGCGCTCGTTGGAGATCAGCAACTTCGCATAGACGCTCTCGGTCTTCGCCGCGAGGCTCGGCCAGTCGAAGGTACCGATGATGGCGGCGTGGGCCTGGGCGCCCAGACGCGCCGCGAGTGAGCGGTCCTTGAGCAGGGTCGTGATTCCCGCGGCGAGTCCCTCCCAGTCATGGTCCTCGGCCAGGAACGCCTGCTCAAGATGGCCGAGGCCCTTGGCCGAGCCGCGGAACGCCACGATCGGCTTGCGCGCGGCCATGTAGTTGAGGAGCTTGACCGGGAAGCCCGGGCACGAGGGCCGCGGAACGACGGTCACGTCGGCCGCCGCGATCAGCGTCGGCAGCTCCTCCAGAGTCATCGCTTGCTCGATCACCAGTCGGTCTTCGACGCCGGCCTGGCGCGTGAGGTCGCGGACGTGCGCGAGCTCGTCCTCTGTGGCGACGTTGACGCCGAGCACGAGGCGAGCCGCGGGGATCTCTGCTGTGACCCTGGCCATCGCGCGGACAAGGTAGTCGACGCGCTGGAAAGGGGCGAGCGAGCCCGTATACATCACGAGCGGAGCGTCACCGAGCCCGAGCCTCCTGCGGAGCTCGGTCGGGTCGGCAGCGGCGAACATCTCTGGGTAGACGCCCGCAGGAACGTGGGTGATCCGGTCTGCGCGGACGCCGCGCGCGGTCAGGAAGGCACGGAGCTCCTCGGAGAGGACGATGACCTCGTCTGCGCCCCGCGGGACCCAAGCGTCCAGCAGTCTCGCCAGTCCGGCGGCCACGGATCGCGGGCGGAGGTAGCCGGGGAGCTCGTCCTGCATCGTGGTCACTGCGTTATAAACCAGCGGGCGACCCGTGAGCAGCTTCGCCGCGTACCCCACCACAGCGGCCTCGTAGTTGTGGGCGTGGATCACCTCCAGGCGTTCGCGATGGATGACCCCGATCAGCGGAGCCAGCATTAGGGCGTCGAGGAGCGGCTTGTAGAGGGTGAGCCCGATGGTCACCGGCCTAGAGCGGAGGAAGTTGCCCACTCGGTGAATGGTCACGCCGGGGACCGGGATGGGGTGGTGCATGGGATAGGTGACTACGTGGATGCGATGGCCGCGCCGGGCGAGTTCCACGCACAGTTCGCGGATCGCCGCGGGGGTCCCGCGGTTGGCCGGAAAGGGGCAGGAAGCCACCATGGCGACGCGAAACCGTCGCGCCGGAACGCTCGTACCACTCATTCAGTTCCCAGCGCGGCCTGGAGTTGCGCGTACTGGATTCGCAGCGTGTAGGATGTCTGGGTTAGCGTATTCCGCGCGACGGCTAGGTCGACTTCCGATTGGAGGAGCGCGGACAGCGGGATGAGGTCCTGCTCGAACCGTTCCTTGGCCGCGCGGGCAAGCTCCTCCTTCGACGCGACCGCCTTCTGGGCTGCCTGAAGCCCCGACTGGGTAGCGACGAAGTTGCGGTAGGCGGAGATGACCTCCTTGGAGACTAGGGTCTTTACCTGGTCGGCGGTCCGCTTCTCCGCCCGGAGCGTCTCCGTCTGCTGCTTGATCCGGAGGTCGAGGTTGCCGAAATCCCAGATCTTCCAGTTGAGGCGGAACAGGGCACGCAGGGAGTAGAGGTCGACGGGCGGCGAGAAGTCGTCGACGCTGCCGACGGTGAGGTCGAAGTCGAGCGTCGGGTAGCGCTCGCGGGTCAACTGCTCGAGCGTCGCCTGCGCCTGCCTGACGATGGCCTCCTGGGTGAGCGCCGATGGGTGGCGGCTCATCACCTGCCGGAGCAGGGCCTCCAAGGGCGGCACGGGCGGCGGGGGGTCGCCCGTATCCACGAGTTCGAGGGACCGGCGCTCGGACGGATCGAGGCCGAGGGCGTTGACGAAGTCGGTCTGGCTCCTCGCGAGGTCGATGCGCGCCGTCGCAAGGGCGGCGTCCGCAGCGGCCAGCGCCGACTCGGCAGCGAGCACATCCGACTGGGGGATGAGCTGCTGCTCGAACTTTACCCGTGTGTCGCTCACGAGCCGCCGGTTGAGCTCGACGGTCTGCTCGTTGACCCGCACGGCCTCCCGCGCCGCCAACGCGGTCACGAAGGCCACTGTGACGTCGCGCCGGATCTCGGCGCGGGCCAGCTGCTCGCCGTATTTCACAGATTCGTATCCCGCCTTCGCGACTTCCTCCGAGGGAAGCGAAGTGAAGGTGAGGCGACCCTCCCTGATGATCGGCACGACCAGGGTAACAGACGCGGTGTAGAACGGGTCGACGGGAAGGGCCTGGGTGACGATCTCGTTCTGGATGACGACGCTCTCGTTCCCGGCCAGCGTCTTGTTCACGGCGACGCTCGTGACGATCGAGGGCCGGTATTTCGTCGCGGCGACGGCGATTCCCGTCTTCGATGCCTCGCTCCTCGCCAGGGCGGTGCCGAGCGCCGGGTGGTTACGGATGGCTGTCTCGACGGCCAAGCTGAGGTCGTAGGAGCGCACCGGGTCGTCCGCGGCCCTTTGGACAGCCCTGCCCGCGTTTCCCTGCTGGGCCGAGGTCTCCGCCTGGGCTCCCGAGGCGAGTCCGCCGAGCAGGGCAGCGATCAGTAGACAGAGACTACGCGTCATCGGTCATCAGTGTCACTTCGTCCTCGAGCGTCGGCGACGGGTCTTCCGGTCCGAGTCGATAGCTTACTACGTCGTTCGCGGACAAGGCAATGGTGCGTGACCAAACGCCACGCGCTCGCCCGCTTGCCCGTGAACCTTTTCCAGCCCGGGCAGAAGCTCGTGACGAAGACCCGGCGCGGCGGTCGGGTTCACCGCGCACGACCGCGCCCCAACGCCCTATCAGCGCCTCTGCGCGACCGGCCTCCTCCCCTCGGCGAGGGGTAACCCTCGCTTAATGAGTTCCTAAGGTGCCCGTCTCTGTGGTCCGTTTCCTCCCAGGCTGGAACGTCTGTGGCCATTCGTTCCCAGTCACCCGTTGACAACCTGGCGGCTTCCCGTGACTATGTGGCATCCGAGTTCGGTGAAAGGGGCCGGCGCGTCGCGCCGCGGGGGCACTCAACCTCGCGCAATCTCGCGTCAGGCGGGGCCGACGGGTTTGGAACGGGCATTGCAGCTCCTCGAACGTGTCGAGGTGCTGCATGCTTGTCTGGGACGAAGAGGAGGAGGAAGTGAGCATCGAATACAACCTGAGGCTCTGGCCAGGCGGTGACCGCAAGGCCCCGGAGGCGCAGGGGGTCTCGGTCGTGATGCCGGTCTACAACGAGCACGACAACCTCGAACCCCTCCACGCCCGTGTGACGGCCGTCCTCAAGCGGATGGAATGCGAGTACGAGGTGATCTACGTCGACGACGGCAGCACCGACGGCTCGTGGGAGGTGCTGAGGCTCCTGGCGGTGGCGGATCCACGAGTCCGGCTGGTTCGACTGCGGAAGAACTTCGGGCAGACGCCCGCGACCGCGGCCGGGATCGCGCACTCCCGCCATCCCGTCCTCATCACCCTCGACGCCGACGGTCAGAACGATCCGGAGGACATCCCGCGGCTCGTCAGCGTCCTCGGCAGCGACTACGACGTCGTTTCGGGATGGCGTCGGGATCGAAAGGACAGCTGGCTCACCCGAAGGCTCCCCTCGATGATCGCGAACGCGATGATCCGATGGATCACCGGGGTCAAGCTCCACGACTTTGGTTGCACCCTCAAAGCCTATCGGCGCGAGATCGTCGACGACGTGCGGCTCTACGGCGAGAAGCATCGCTTCCTGCCGGTGCTAGCGGCGTGGGTTGGAGGAAGGATCACCGAGCTCGAAGTGATGCATCACTCGCGGATGCGGGGCGTGTCCAAGTACAGCATCCTCAGGGCATACAAGGTTCTGATCGAGCTCTTCACCCTCAAGTTCATGGGCGACTTTGCGACGCGCCCGAACTACGTGTTCGGCGGCTTCGGCCTCGTGAGCTTCCTCCTCGGTCTGGCGGCGCTCGGGCGGGTCGCCTATCGCTACGTGTTCCACGGACAGAGGGAAGTCACGTCCATGACGGTTCTCATGGCCGTGCTCTTCCTGAGTGGCATCCTGTCAATCCTCATGGGCTTCCTGGCCGAATTGATCATTCGGGCCTCGCACGATTCCCAGCGCAAGCGCAGCTACTACGTGCGCGAGACGGTGAACGTCGACAAGAACCGGTAGCGCCGCTCGGTCGCTGCGGGACTCACCGACCGTCTCGCTCCTCGCGCGCCGTCTCCGCCCCGCGGCCCCATCGCGCGCGCACCGCGTCCAGCAGGACAAGCAGCGGGAGCAAGCACGCGAGCTCGAAACCGACGGCTAGGACGTTGTGCCAGCTCATGAGTTGCTCCCACGTCTTGTGGCGGACTCCGAGGAAGACGCTCACGGGTGCGGCGTACCGTTGGTCGGTCAGGGGCGCGAGCAGGGCGACGCCGGAGCCTTCGGAGAGCCCAAGCCCGCGGGAGGACTGTAGGAAGTCCATGAGCGAATGGGAAAGAAGTAGGGCGAGTGCCAGGCGGAAGCGCCGCGCGGTGGTGGGGCCGAATCGCGGCACTTGCGCCAGAAGGCCTGCCACTAGCACGGCGAAGAGTACGCCATGGGTGAGCTTGCCGTGGAGCCACTGGGGGTCACCGAAGGCGAAGAAACCGATGACAAAATCCACGTCGGGAAGGTTCGCGAGAAGTACGATGTAGAGGAGCCGCTCGCGATCCCGGAGGAGGTCGCTGAGCCGCCGGTGCGGCGAGAGCCAGAGGGCGACGACGAGCCCGCCGAGCGAGTGACCGACCGGCGTTGGCACCGTGGGCTACTCGGTCTGGGACGAGACAGAACGCAGGTGCGGCCGGATCGTCGACCTGATGACAGCGATCTCGCCCGGGGAAATCGCCCGCAGAAGCAGGAGAATGCTCGCGTAAAGCGCGCCGCCCAGGAGCACGCCAGCGACGAACAGGACTAGGCCGGTGCCGCGCACAGCCCAGAGCACCGTTCCCATCGCTAGCGCGGCCAGACCTGGGCGCCAGGCGAGCCGGACCCAGGGTACGCGCAGGGTCCGGCTCGCGAGCACCGCTGAGGCTGTCACGCACAGCACAGCCTCCCCCGCGAGCATCCCGAGGCTCGCGCCGATGTGGCCCAGGAATGGGATGAGAGCGACGTCCACGGCAACTTTAACCGCGAGGCTCGCGAGCGCGGCGAGTGTGAAGATACGCTGGATGCCCATCGCCGTGAAGATGAACATGAAGAGCGAGGAAGGGAACAGGAAGAGCAGCGACACGCCCATCACCGCCAGCGGAATCGCGGCGGGGGCGAAAGCCGAGCCGTAGAGGACGTCGACGACGCGATCGGCGGCAGCGGCAAGGGTGACGGCGCTCGCGAAGGACAGGAGGAGGATCAGCTTGACGGCCCGCTCCAGGGCCGTCCGGAGGTCCTCCGGTGTGCCTCGGGCAAGCCGGGAGAAAGCCGGGAACGTGACCTGGGCCACGGTGAGCGGCACGAGGTTCAGGGACTGGATGAGACGGTGTCCTGCGCTGAAGTAACCGACGGCGGCGGTCATCCCGAACGTGGCAAGGATCAGGATGTCGGCCTGCCACGAGATCCGCCTCACGATCGCCGAGACCCCGAGCGGGAGGGACTCGGCGAGGAGTACCCACCATTGGCGGAAATCGACGTAGACGCGAGGCCGGAAGTGCCGCCGCCAGAGGACCACGAAGTAGTAAGCGCAGAGCAGCACCTCGGCGAAGAACATTGCGCCGCACATCGCCAGCAGCCCTCCGTCGAGGCGGATGCCGGCCGCGACTAGGACAAGGAAGGCTACCTTCTCCACGACGAATGCCGCAGCGTTCACTTCCATCTCTTCGAAGGCTCGAAAGACGGCGCTGTAGGCCGCCGCGTGGATGACGGCTATGACGCCACCCGCCGCGAGATACATCGCGAGCCGGATCTCGGGCGTCGCCCCAATGAGGTGGACCGCGACAACGATCGCCGCAAACGTGAGGAGCGAGAGGGCCCACATGAGCGATTTCGTCACGCCAACAACCCGTCGTACGCCCTCGGCACGGACGGCGATCTCGCGCACCAGGATCTGGCCAAGGCCGGCGTTGGCGACGAACTCGAACACCCCGACGAACGCGAGCACGTAGGAGAGCTGGCCGTACCGCTCCACGCCAAGATAGCGGGCAATAAGGACGAGGATGACGAAGTGCAGGCAAGCGGCGGCCACCAGACCGGCGGTGGTGACAGCCAAATTCTTTGTGATTCTTTTGCCCTGTTCCGAGGGCTCGATCACCGACTGCGGGTCTCGTGCCATCTCTCGGCTGCGCCGGCGCGATGGCTCACTTGGTCTTCCGCGTCTGCGAAGCGTCGTGGCGTTCGACGAGGACCCGATCGCCAGGGTTAATCTCGAGCTGGCCGTGGATCACGACCCACTCGCCGGGTTTGAGGCCATCGAGGACCTCCATCTTGCCGGGTCCCTCCGCTTTCCCGAGCTTGACCTTCCGCAGCGTGGCGGCCGAGTTCTCCACGACGAACACGGTGGCGTCGATTGCTGGCGAGCCGGTTGCGTTGATCACCGCGAGCCGAGGGACGAGGGTGACCCGCCGGGTGCGGTTGATCCTGGTGAAGGCCGCCATGCCTGTCCGGAGCTCGAGGGATGGGTTCTGCAGCAGCACGTAGGTCTTGAAGGTTCGCTTGGTAGGGTCGATGTTGGCGTCGATCTTGGCGATCTTCCCACGGAAGGTACGCGTCGGATAGGAGTCGAAGACCACCTCCGCGTCCTGGTCGAGCGACACGTAGGGACGCTTCTCCTGCTCGATGTCCGCGGCGGCATAGATGGTATCGATAAGGTCGAGCACAAAGAGCGGGTTGCCGCTCTTGAGAGCCTCGCCGGGGTCGGCGGTTCGCGAGGCGATGATCCCGGTTCGCGGAGCGCGCACTACGGTGTTCTCTAGGTCCTTGGCCGCTTGGGCATAGGTCTGCGTGGCTAGGGCCAGCGTATATTGGGCTGCCTCCAGCTCCGCCTTGGCGACCGCCGGGTCGTTCGCCAGCGCGTTCTCGGCCTTCAGGAGGTCGGAGATCGCGGTCGCAAGGGCCGACCTCGCGTCCTCCCACTTGACCCGAGTCGCCTCGAGCTCGGCGAGGGCGACGACCTTCCTCTCGTAGAGGATCGTCGTGCGTTGGTAGGTGTTCGCGTTGGTCTCTTCCGACGTCCGCGCGGAGGATAGTTTCTCCCTCGCTGCGACGACGCCTTCCTTGAGCTCAAGCGCGCGGGTCTTCTGTACCGCCAGAAGCTTCTCAAGCTCGACCTTAGCCGACTCGACCTGCAGCCGGCTCTTCTCAAGGGTTTCGCGGAAGACGGCGGTGTCGAACTCCAGGAGCGCCTGTCCTGCGCGGACGAGGTCGCCGACATCCACCTTGACTACCAGCACGCGGCCCTCACCGATCGCGGTGTTGATGGCGATGCTGATCAGCGACTGACCGACGCTGGTTCCTCCGATGACCTCTCCAATCTCCTCCTCGGTGACCTGGGCGGCGGTCACGCGGAGCGATTTGCCGATGGCGCGCGAGAGGGTCGGCCTCTCCTGGAGAAGAGCTCCGAAGAGCTGGATCCCAAGGGCCGCCATGGCGAGGAGCAGGCCAAGGATGCCACCGCCGACGGCGATGCGCCGCCAGCGGCGCCGGCGGGGGGCAGGGAGCGGCGTCGTCGCGTCACTCATCGTGGGACTCCGAAGAGGTAAACGACGGCGTGGATGTCCTCGTAGAGGACGGGCATGTTGTCGGTGATGATCGTTGAGACGGCTGCGTCGATGCCTTGGTCGGCTCCGCCAAGGTCGTACAGGGTCAACCAGATCCTGCGCGACTGTCCCATGAGCTCCTTCAGCTCGTCCGGCGAGACGATCGCTGGATCACCGGTGATGCGGTGAAGCGGCGACGCCGATTCTGTGCCGAGCACGAGCGAGAGCCGCAGGATCGTCTGGAGGAAGTAGTAGTCGACGTTCTTTAGGTTGAAGCCGTAGACGTGTGGGATCACCGTGAGCATGATGTCGCCCGGCTGGAAGTGCTCGCGGATGAACTCGGCGGCACCGGCCGTGTCCGGTGAGTTCCAGAGCCCGAGGCGCGTGTACTGCGAGGGGTAGGCCCAGGGATTCGTATAGAGCTTTGCAACAGCGTCGGTCGAGAAGAAGAGGATCCCGAGCACGATCGCCGTCGCCGTCGACAGGCGGAGAGCGGCGACGAGGCGTCGCGCCACGCGGACGGGACGGCAGACAGCCCTCAGGTAGTCGAAGAAGATCACAAGGGTCATGCTGGCAGACAGGATGAGGAGCGGGAAGGAGGAGTAGACGTACCGCCAGGCCTGGAGCTCGAGGAAGTTTGTCATCAGGACGAGGTCGACGATTAAGGTGGTGGCCATGTACCCCAGGACTCGCCCCTCGCGGGACCGGCGGAACCAGAGCGGCGCGCCGAGCAGGAACACGAGCGTGATCAGGAAGTGGTTTTCCAGGAGGAAGAAGTAGTTGATGTAGTACTTCGGGAGATAGAAGGGGTAAAGGAACACGAGCGCCGGCTGCACGTCGCCAGCCCCCACCCCGTAGATCTGCGATTCCATCTTCACCAGCGTTCGATGGCCGAGGTGGAAGTAGAGAGCAACAAGGATGATCGCGACTCCGAACCACACGTGGCGGTTCTTGACCCAGCCGAAGCGTGGTCGCGTGAGGACGAGGACGCCGGCGGCGAGACTTGGCCCGTAGAAGGCCGAGCCCTCCCAGGAGAGGTACGTCATGATGAAGGCAAGGACGCCGAGGTACCACGGGCGCGCCTGGAACTCGGAGCCGCCGAATGCCCGGAGGAAGAAGACGAGGTTCAGCAGCGCAAAGAAGAGCAGAATTGAGGGGTACCGCGAATAGTGCGTCATACCAATCGCTGACGGGATGATGGCGAACGCCGCGGCGGCGATGAGTCCTGTACGCTTGCCGTGCGCGATCCTCCCGGCCCAGTAGATGAGCGGGATCGTCGCGAGGCCGAAGATCACGTCTGTCAAACGCAGACTGAAGGCGCTGAAGCCGAAGAGCGCGATGAGTGGGGCCTTGAGGTACGCGACGAGCTCGCTGGTGAGGGCCTGCCGCGGCTGGCCGTCGACAAGCGCCGAGGGGTAGCCCCGTTCGAGCACGCCAAGCGTGGCGAGGGCGTACGTGGCCTCGTCGCCCCGGAGCGACTCGTAGCCGGCGTCCTTCAGCCGCCAGAGGAAGCCGACGATGGTGAGCACGGCGACCGCGAGGCGTTCGGGGGTGACCGGGCGGAGGCGGCCGGGCCACACCCACCCTTCTGACCTCCTGCCGGGGACCGGCGCATTCCCGCGCTCGGCACGCGCGAGTGCCACGGCGCCGATCAGGATGAGGTGAAGGAGGAAGAGGAACGCGACGCTCGACCAGATGAAGATCGGCTCGAAGGGGAACGCGGCCGAGAATCTCGGATCGTACCCGAGAACGTACACGATGCCCATGAACAGCAACGGCGGCAGCGAGGTAAGCGGCAGCCATCGGGACACGACCTCGGGCGGATCGCCCGTGAGCCCGGCGAGCGTGCGCGCCGAGAGCACCCAGAGCGCGACGATCCCGCTCAGAGTCACGACGAAGATCAGCCCCAGGATCCCGAAGATCCGGAGCTGGAAAAAGAAGGGCCGCTGGACGATGCCGGGCTCCTTCGGAAGGCTCGCCATGTCATCCGGCGTTAGCGTCTTCGCGACGACGGGACGCGTCCAGTGCGAGTCGTCGAAGGCGGAGGCTTCCCAGCGAGGAGCCGGCTGCGCTGAGGCCTTGATGTCCGTCGACGAGAACCACGTTACCTTGCCAGCCCGGTGCTCGACGTAGCCGTCGATGATTAATCCTCGATCGCTTCGATCGCTCGACGCCTGCACGCCGACCACGTTTCTGCCGCCGTGAAGGAAGGGCGTGATGTTGTAGACGTTGAATGCTGTCGGCGACGGTGCAGCCGTGCCGATCGTCTGCTCGCTCGTCGCCACCGCGTAGCCGTTGACCAGGACGCGGGAATACCTTCGGGCCGCTAGTCGGACCCAGGCATCCTTAGGACGGTGTGGCAGGTCGAGCGTGAGGCGGAAGTACGCCTCGGGCGCGTTCGGGTCCGCCACCCAGATCCACTGGGCCGGTATGGGTTGGGTGATCACGCTGGCGGAGAAGTTCTGAACGGTCCTCAGCGTCTCGGTGGGCACGGGGCCCTCGACGACGTAGGGCCACCGCCCGTCGTCGAACTTGAGACTCGACCACGGCGTGGGCGGTAGGCCGGGGGGCGGGATAATGGTTTCGGAGCGAGCGGTGGTTCGCCACGTCCCGTCGGTCTTGATCTCAAACGTCCGTCCGTTCCAGTCAGCGTACTGGCCCTGCACGGCGATCCGAGGCTGCCGGCGGTATGTCGTGACGTTGTTGACGATCGCGATCACGTTCGTACCCGCCACCAGGTTCGGCGTGATGTCGAAGAGTCCCTGCGCGTAGGCGGAGTCGAACCGGGGACTCGAGATGCGCTTGCCGTTCACGAACAGCGTGAAGCTGTCGGGCGCCATCACGAGGAGCCAGGCGTTGGCGGGCTTGGTCACGATGTGAATCTGCTTCCGGAAGTAAGCCTGCTTGAGGTCGGCGCTGGGGTGGCCGACCCACCGAGCCTCCCACGGAGGCAGATCATACTTCGGCTGGACGTACTGGAAGTAGCCGTACCACACGAAGTAGCTGAACAGGGCTGCGTGAGCGACCAGGATCAGGACCGCGGGGGACCACCACCGCCTCATAGGCCGATGAGCCCTTTCTGCGCCTGGAGGTTGAGCTGCTTGACGAGAGGGATCTCGGCCATCGACGCGCGATAGGCCTCCCTCGCCTCCGCGTCGCGGTGGGCCTTGAAGTACGCATTGCCCAACAGGCCGTGCACGTCCGCGCGGACGCCGCGTTCCCCGATGCGCGCGAGCAGGCGGCCGTACTCGGCAATCGTCCGGGACTGGTCTCGGTCGTCGAGCAGAAAGTAGGCGGCCCCGAAGAAGTAAGGGAGCCGGAGAAGGTTCGGGTCGAGGTCGCGGGCGCCTTCCCAGCGGGGGAGCGCACCGACGTGCTCCTTCTTGAAGTTGCTGACACCCCAGTCCGCGTAGAGGGACGCGAGCTTCGTGCGGGTGAATTTCGACTCGGGCTCGGCGGCGAGCGCGAGCTTGAGCTGCAGCTCGGCCTTGTCGTACTCCTTCTGCTTTGACAGGTTGTCGGCGAGAAACATTCTGGCGGCAGGGGAGGTGTTGTCGCCGAGCCAGTAGAGCGTGGCGCCCACGCGGTACTGGAAGAACACGTTGTCGCGGAGCGCCGGGAGCCAGTCGAGCGCCGCGCGGAAACTGGCGAGCGCCTCGCCGTACTGTCCCTTGGCGTAGGCCCCTTCCCCTCGAAGCCGGTAGTACTCGGCGAGGGTCGCCCGCCCCGTGACCCCGCTGAGGACGGCGAGCGCGATGCCGAGCCAGCTCGCGACGAACAAGTTCCCCCGGCGCGTGCCCATTCCGGCCACGCCGCCAAGCAGCATAAGAGCGGCGCCCCAGCACGTGAACCACCAACCGTACCCGATCACTTGAAACACGGTCGCCCCGGTCTCGAGAGGCGAGGAAGTCCCCTGAAGGGAGAGCTCGGGGATGGTGGCGCTGTAGCCGCCGACGAGGAGGGCGAAGGTGCGGATCGCCTCGCGCTCCGCGCCTTGGTCGACGAGGAGCTGGACGAAGGCATGCGCGTTCGCGATGAGATGCATCGGAAGCGCGAGCACGACGATCAACAGCGTGCCGCCCGCGTAGCGTGGCAACCATTCGGCTCGGGTCCAGACGCGGCCCACGGCCGCGAGCGCGACGGCGAGCACGCATAGCAGCGCGAACGAAAGGGGCCGTACCGGGTTCGTGAGGCCGTCGCTCAGGGCAGGGGTGCTCCCGATGGGGTAGGCATAGCCGCGGATCACGCCCTGGAGAGGCGTCTGCAGCCAGCTGAACGCTGCGCCCGCGAGGACGAGGAGGCCGCCGGTCCAGACGAGTCCCGGCGGCGAGAGGAGCAAGCCCAGAATCGCGATCGTGTGATCCAGCGCCGAGAGCGTCAGGTGGGTCGTCCAGCTGGCGAGTCGACTGGGCCGGGAGGGGTGGTCGGGGCTAGTCGATGTAGCCAAGGTCCTTCAGGCGCGTCTCGATCTGCCTGGCCTCTTCCTCCGAGTACCGAACTCCGTGCCCGTGACCCGCGCCCTCGACCTCAGTCGCGTAGTCGGCCGCCTCGCCGCCTCCCCCCGGCACCCCGGCCATCAGCTCTGGAACTCTCTCCAGGGCCTCCGTGAGCGTCCGGCCGTCCATGCCGGCGGGCGCGGCGACGCCGAGGAGCGCCAGGATCGTAGGTGCAAGGTCGGCGATCTGCGGGTCACGGAGCTGGGCTCGGGGGACGATGGCTTTGCCGGCCATGATCAGGATCCCGTAGTCGCGGTGGCTTCCCGATTTGGCCATCATGAACCGAGAATGCGTCGCTGCGTCCTTCGGCATGCCCTCGATGAACTGCTCGCTCCGAGCCTGATAGCTCGGGCGACTCAGGTACGAGTAGCCGCGGTCCAGGTGCCAAGCGACGAGTAGGTCGGGGACCTTCTCGAGGTATGGGCCCTGGTAGACCTCCTCCCGGCCGAACACCGCCCTGACAAGCGGATGCCCGCTCTCGGGGTCCGTCCAGGCCAGCAGGCGATCCTTGACCTCCTGCCGGACGGCCTCGTACATCGCCCCGGCCTCGACGATCCCCTCCGGCTCCCGGCCCCGTACGTTGATCCAGATCATCGGGTAGTACGGGGTCTCCTCCGAAAAGGCCTTGGTCCGGCTCCAGTCGATCGAGCCGAAGCGCAGCCAGGACTCCACGCGGTTCGCGACGCCCGCGCGGCGCTCGTACATCAGAAGTTTGCGAGCCTTGTAGGGAATGACGCGAATCGCGAGGTTCTTGGCCCGGCCACCTAGCCGCGCGAGCCGGACGCGGGCGCCCGCGAGCCCCCGTGCGTGGTTGGAGCTTCGGAAAGTGAAGAGGCCATGGCTCGCGAGCCATCGGTTGACGTAGATCACCTTGTCGCCGGTCCCGCCGTGGCCATGATCGGACATCACGATGGTCGTGGTGCCAGGGGGAACCGCGCCGAGGAGATCCCCGATCGCCTTGTCGAGCCTCCGATATACCGTCAGCAACGGGTCGCCCCCACCTGGAAAGTCCTCGTAGTGCGGCGAGTGCGGGTCGTGGTACTTCCAGAAGTGGTGGGCGGAGAGGTCGGACTCGCCGAACATCGCCATGAAGCAGTGCCAGGGTTCGCGCTCGAGCAGGTACAGGGCCGTCGCCGCCTTACGGTCGATCGTCTGCAGAATCGACTGGAGCGCGAGGTCCGGCCGGTCGCGGTCGATGTCCTTCGCGATCTGCGCCGCAACCATGTACTCCCCAACGTGCGTCCGTATCTCCTCGTAGAGGCCGGGCGGGTACATGGAACCTGGTCCAGCGCTCGGCGCGTCGAACCCGCTGATCATCACGCCGTTCAGTGGCTCAGGCGGATACGTGCACGGCACCGCCATGACGCAGATCCGCTTCTGCGCGCGGCTCAGGATCGACCAGATTGTCTGGGTCTGGCGACTGCTGCCGTTCGTGAACTGGACACCGTAGCTGTTGGGCTTCCGCTCGGTGAAGTCGAAGACCCCATGTTTGGCGACGTTCTTTCCGGTCATGAACGTGTTCCACGCCGGGAAGCTCATGGGAGGCAGCGTGGACCGGAGGGGCTGGTAGGTGCCAGCGTCCATCAGGCGCGCGAGGTTCGGCAGCTCGCGCTGACGGGCCCACGGAGCCATGAGGTCGAACGTCGCGCCATCGAGCCCGATGATCAGGAGGCGATCGGTCAGTGGCACCGTCGGTGGCCTCAGCTCGTCACACGCTGGTCGGTGGACGGTCCAGTGCGGTCACTGAGACGGGGCGCGCCGCTTCTTCCGGGGGCGCTCGGGTGCGGGCTGGGATTGTTGCTCGGACGTTGATGACGGTGCGGGCTCGAGCCGCCCGGTCAGCGCCGCGACAGCGACGTCGTACACCGCCCGGTTGAAGTTTCTCGAGTCGTTCTTGTTGGTTGCCGACGCTTCCTGCTCGTTGAAGACCAGAAACATCGGGATCTTCTGGTTGATGCTGGACCAGACGTCGAGAGCGAGACTGAGCTCTCGATGGAAGCCGTTGACGTCACGGCCACACGTTGGTCCCGGACACTGCTTGCTTCGGACTTCCGGGACCCAGAGCGGCCAGTCGTCGGCGAGGCCGATCATGAAGCCGGGCGCGGGGTTCAGCGTGCTCAGGTAGCCGACGAGCTCGCGGATGCCGGTCCGATTGAACTTGTGGACGTCGGGGTCGAGCTCGCGAAACAGGATCGAGACCTTGTTCTCTGCCGCGTGCTTGAGGATCCGCTTCGTCGGCTCGAGATGCTGGGGCACCATGACGTTGCGGATGTAAATGCTGGTGACCTGAATGAACAGCTTCTTCTGGGAGAAGTGCTTGGCGAAGATGTCGATGAGGCGCTTGGCGTGCTGCTCCCAGACGTCGAGAGTCCAGCCGGCCGACTGGAACGCCGGCCCTCCGTTGGGCGAGGGCTGGGCCGTGAGGTTTCCGTTATGACCGATGCCGATCGCAATGCCGGCGACCCGCGAGTCGCCGCCCACCTTCGCCGCCAAGCCCCGGACGTACTCCTCGTAGTCCGTGTAGAACGCCGTGTCCCACACCTTGGGGACGGACACCTTGCGCCCGCGCCCGGCTCCGCCGCTCGTGAAGGTGATGCGGGGAACGCCCGTCTCATACACCCACTGCGGCGTCACGGCGTTGTCGCCGTTCGGATCGCCGGCGATGGGGATCTGCGTGTAGGGAACGAGCTGGAGGATGAGGGGCTTGCCGCCGACCGTCCAGTCGGCCAGGTACTGATCGACGACCGACCAGTCAAACTGGCCTCGCTTCGGGTGCGTCTGGGGCCAGCTCACGCCGATGATGGCGCCGTCGAGGAGCGGGTGGTTGTTGTTCGAGGTGAACGGGCCGAGGGACTTGCCGCCCCCCTTCGCGGCGCTCGTCCGGAGGTAGTAGTACAGAGTGACCTTCTTCTCCTCGAGCTTGGCCTCGTCCGCACTCGCCGGGCCTCCGACGAGCAGCAGGAGGCCGGCGATCACGACCGTGATGCAGCGCTGGAGGCTCGTGAAAGGACCCGGGCTCACTCGAGGTACCCTAGATCCTGAAGCCGCCGTTTGATCTTCTCGCTCTCTTCCTCGGAGTAGGTCGCAGCGTCCTCAGGCGCTTTCAGGTCCGCGACGCTCCGGGAGGTCACCGGGCGGCGGCGGAGGTACTCCGCGTCGAAAATCTCGGTGAGCACGCGGCCGTCCATGTCGTCGGGGATCGGCTGATCGAGGAGGTGCAGGAGCGTCGGCGCCAGGTCAACGATGCGGGCGCCGCTCACGCGGGTCCCTGGCTTGATGCCAGCGCCGTGGACCGCCAGGATACCCTCGAGCCGGTGATTGCCGCTCCACTCGGCCGGGCCTGTCCCGGCGGCCGAGGCCTCTGCGACGACCGGCATGCCGAGGTCTTCGGGCCGGCTCGGCTTGACAGCGAAGCCGTCCCCTTCCCACCAGGCAAGCATGAGGTCCGGAGCCGGGCCGAGATAGGGTCCCGCATAGACCTGCTCTTTGCGGATCACCCGGCGGATTAGCGGGTGGCCGGACACGGGGTCCTTGAGCGTGCAGAGACGGTCGCTCAGGAAGTCGACCAGCTCCCGATACTCGGCGCCCGGCGCCACCGTGCCTTCCGGCTGGCGTCCCTTCATGTTGATCCAGATCTGGGCGGACGATGACACGCTCTCGTTGCAGTAGGCCTTCGTTGCCCCCCAGTCGATCGCGTTGAAGGCGCTGACCGAGGCCTCCCAGCGGGCCCGGAGCCCTGGGAGCAGGGCGTTCAGGCGCATCTTCCGCTCGGGCGAGAGGAGGCCGCGCAGCGTGCGATCCAGGCGGCGCAGCGTCGGCGCGAGGAGGCGGCTGGCGCTCGCCCGGCCGTTTTGTCGGTACGCCAGCAGGCCGAGCTCCGCAAGGTAGCGGTTGAGGTAGATGATCTTCGACGACGTTGGTCCGAAGCCGTGATCGGACACCACCATGACCACCCCGTCACTGGCCAGCCGGTTCATGAGCGTGCCGAGGTGGCGGTCGAGCCGGCGATGCACGTCGGCGATCGCGGTGCCGAACCGGGTGGCCCCGCCCGCATCGTACCGGTGGTGCGCCGGGTCGGCGTAGTGCCAGAAATGGTGTTGGCTCGTGTCAGGTGAGCCCCAGACGACCATCAACACCTCGACCGGGGCGCGCTCGAGCAGATAGAGCAACAACCGCAGACGTTGCTCGTCGATCTCGGCGAGCTCTCGCAGGACCTGGGCGCGACGCGCGTCGTTGTGCATGAATCCGAGGTAGTGCAAATCGAGCTTAAGGGCGCCCACGGCTGTCCGGATATCTGGGACCAGGCTTCGCGGATGGACGAAGTCACTGTTGGCGTCGGGCGTATCCATGCCCGAGACCATGAAGCCATCGACAGGCTCCGGCGGGAACGTCATCGGAACGTTGACGACGGCGACGCGGCGTCCCGCCTCGCTGAGGATTGACCAGATCGTGCGGGCCTTCCGTGACCGCGCGTTAGTGTACCGGAGGCGGTACGTGCCTGGTTCCAGTTCGACGAAGTGGTACACTCCGTGCTTGCCGGGATTCTTCCCCGTCATGAATGAAGTCCAGGCAGGCGGCGTCACCGGCGGGATCGTCGACTCGAGGGGGCCCCAAGCACCGCCCATCACACGGGCGAGGTTCGGCAAGCTGCCGGCGCGCGTTAGCGGCTCGAGCACGTTCCAACTGCCACCGTCGAGCCCCATGACAAGGACCTTCAACGGCGTCGCGGCAGATGAAGACATGGCGCTCAGTTACGGGGCCTCTCGATCAGTCGTGATACTACCCGAATCGGTCCTCGGCGCGAGAAGGAACAAATAACGTCCTATCTTGTCCAGAAGCATGGGTGCATGTCAAGTGCAACGCGGTGGAAGTTGACCGCGCGGGAGTTCTGCCTCTAATATCAGGCGGCGGGCGCGCGGCAGCGCGGCTCCGCGCCCTCGGGTACTTGGAATGAGTCCGCCCCTATCGCACGGCGGCGGGCTCGTCGATCGCCTGGCGCGCGTCGAGCGTGCCCGGGGCCTGGCGGCAAGACTCACGGATCTTCCGCAGAGTGACATCGAGCGCGCAGAGGCCACCGACGTCATGAACACCGCGACGGGCGCCTTCAGCCCGCTTGAGGATTACCTCGGGCGCGCGGCGCGCGGGTGACAGGGTCATCGCCGGGGAGCTGGGGTTCGCAGGGACCACTGTTCAGGAGGAGGGCTGAGATGGCGTGGGTTCGTACAGTGTCGCGGCGCGAGGCCGAGGGGGACCTGAAGGCCTTCTATCAGGAAGTCCGCAAGCAGCTCGGCCTGGTCCCGAACGTCATTGAATCCACTTCGATCCGCCCGGAGTTCACTCTGGCGTGGATGCGGCTCTACTCGACGCTGATGTTCGGTCCGTCGGAGCTTACACGTATACAGCGGGAGATGATCGCGACCGTGGTCTCTGTCGCCAATTGCTGCCACTACTGAATCGAATCGCACGCGGCGCGGCTACGCGCCGAGGCGCGGGATCCGGCGCTCGCCGAGGCGATCAAGCGAGACTATCGCCAGGCCCCGATCGACGCCAGGACCCGTGCCCTCCTCGACTTCGCCTGGAAGCTAACCCGCGAGCAGTGGGAGTGCCTTGAAGCGGACATCAAGGCGCTCAGGCGCGCGGACTGGAGCGACGAGGCGATCGTCGACCTGGTAGGAATCATTGGGTTCTTCAACTTCGTCTCGCGGGTTGCTGACGGCCTCGGCGTCGAGCCCGAGCGGTCGATGGTGCTGCGCCCCGCCGACGGCGCCTGAGCTTCCCTGGGCAGGCGCTCTCTAGGAGTGTGTCCGAGTAATGGTGAGCCGCAAGTTTTCGGGGGACCGGAACACCTTGGCTCGGTCGAGATTGTCGATCCTGAGCCAAATGCGCGATCGCGATTTCGGTCGCCGAGCCATCGAACTCATTACAGGGACAGACTCCTAGGGGACGGGAAAGAGGTACTGAACGGCGATGTCGTACACGTCCTGCTGGAAGTTCCCGTTGTCGACGTTCGTCGCCGACGTCTCAGACTCATTGAAGACGTAGAACATTGGAAATTCGCCGCCGACGCTCGCCCAGACATCCACGGCTTCCTGAAGCGCGGTCGCGAATCCAATCACGTCGCGTCCGCAAGTCGGACTCGGGCAGTCCGTGCTGCGTTCTTCGGGAACCCAGAGAGGCCAGTCGTCGGTAAAGCCGATGGTGAACCCAGCGCCCGTGTTCACCGTGGCCAGGTATGCGACGATCTGAGGGTATCCGGTTTCGTTAAAGGTGGTGACGTCCTCGTCCAGTCCCGAGAAGATTATCGAGACGCTTCGCACGGCCGCGAACGCAGCAATGTTTTGCGCTGTCGTGAGGTTGTCGGACACGGCGTAGTCGCGCAGGAGGACTGGCGTGAATTGGAGGTAGATCGGTTTCGTCTTGAAGAACTTTACCGCCATCTTGAGTATGCGCTTGACGTGTGCCTCCCAGGCCTCGGGCGTCCATCCCGCGTCAAGAAACGCGACAGCCCCGCTCTCGGAGGGCTGCGCGACGAGATTGCCGTTGTGCCCGACTCCGATAACCCAGCCCGCCACGCGCGGATCCTTGCCGAACTGCTTGGACAGCGCGCGGAGGTACCCCTCGTAGAGGTCGTAGAACGCGGGGTCCCAGACCTTGGGCACCGACACCGTGTCCCCCGCCGCGACGCCGCCGCCTGCAAAGCTGAGGCGGGGGACACCCGCGTCGTACACCCACTTGGGAGTCTCGTCGTTGTCGCCGTTCGGATCCCCCTCGAGCGGCGTCTGGCTGTACGGCCCCGGCTTAAGCAGGACCGTCTTGCCGCCGGCGGTCCAGTCCGCCAGCTGCTGCTCGATGACCGACCAGTCGAACTGTCGATTGGTCGGCTCCAGCTGCGACCACTTGGGTCGGATGATCGCTCCGTCCAGAAGGGGATGGGTGTTGTTCGAGGTGTAGGGCGGGCTCGCTCCACCTACTTTGTAGTAGTAGTAGAGAGGGATCTTCTCCTGGCTCGTGCCCGGCGACGACCAGCCGAGCAAGATGAGCAGGAGGATGCTCGTCAGGAGGGCGATTTTCGTCGGCGCCGGACGGGGCGCGACTCTCACGTCTGCAGTGTACCATCCGTGGTCAGGTCCTACAAGTGCCGGAGGCGTGATGCGAAGACCGATCGCTGCAAGCGTGCTGATCACTCTCGTGCTGGTGACCACCGGATGCTTGACCGTTGGTCGCGGCGCCGTCGCGGTGAAGCGAGAGGTGTTTCTCGTCCGATACGAGACGATCAGGAGCCTCGTGATCGAAGCGGCGGCGCTGCACGGCTTCCCGAACTTCACCTCCGAGTCGCGACCGTCGGATCTGAACGGATGGAAGGGCGATCTTTATTTCAGCCGCGAGACGCGCGCGGGCGTCGAGCAGCTGTTCGTGGAATTCGCCCCGTCGGGCGACGTGGTCGCGGTCGGCCTATTCGCGGTCGCGTCCGGCAGCACCTCCGATCAGGTCATCCGCGCGATCACCGACCGACTCGGCGGCCTATGAGTCGAGGCGGAACGGCCGCGCGCGGGGCGTGGTTCCTATCGTGCCCAGATCGTTCGGCGTGGCAACGATGTTGCGGGGCGGCCGGCGTGGGAGGCCGAGAAGCGGTCCGGGCAAACCACTTGCCTTCTCACGTCGCTCGGGTATCCTCGAACGAGGAGCCGATCGATCCGTCCAGGGATTGTCGCCCCAAGATCCGTCGGATGGAGAACGTCACAAGGAGGATGGCAATACAGCGAATGGTCGCGGCGTTGGTGGGAGTGTCCATCAGCGGGACGGTCGCCGGGAAGCGGGAGATCGGGCAGGCGAAGGTCGTCATGGTGAACCTCAAGACCGACTCGGGGCAGATCGCCGTCATGCTCGCGCCGAAGAACCTGCTCGATCCCGGGCTGACCGAGATGAAGGGGTCGGACTCGGTCGAGGTGACGGGCTCGAAGGTGAAGCACAACGAGCGCGACGTCATCCTGGCCAAGACCGTGAAGGTCGGTGACAAGGAGTACACGCTGCGCAAGGACGAGGGCCAGGTGCTGGGCAAGGACGGCAACCCGATCGGCGCCAAGAAGAAGTAGCGGTGCGACCGGCCTTCACGATCTGGTTCACCGGGCTGCCCTCGGCGGGCAAGAGCACGCTCGCGCGCCTGGTGGAGGCGGAGATCCTCCAGCGTGGCTTCCCGATCGTCGTCCTGGACGGCGACGAGGTCCGGACGTGGCTCACGGCCGGGCTCGGGTTCTCGCGCGAGGACCGGGACGAGAACATCAGGCGCATCTCCACGCTCGCGGCGTTCCTCAACCGCACGGGCGTGGCCGCCATCACCGCGGCCATCTCGCCGTACCGCCAGGCGCGCGAGCGGGCCCGGGGCCTGATCGGGAGGTTCGTCGAGGTCTACACCGAGTGCCCGCTCGAGATCTGCGAGGAGCGGGACGTCAAGGGCCTCTACGGGAAGGCGCGTCGCGGCGAGGTCCAGCGGTTTACCGGCGTGTCGGACCCGTACGAGCCGCCCGCGACGCCCGAGGTGATCGTGCGGACGCACGAGGAGTCGAAGGAGGCGTGCGTCGCCCGGATCCTCGAGCGTGTCGAGGAACTGGGCTACCTCCCGCGCGGCCAGGTGCGCTACGAGGTTCTCCTCCCCGCCTACCTGTCGGGTGGCCTGGGCGACGACCCCGCGGCGTTCCTCTCCGAGCTGGCGAGCCGCGAGGCCACGCTGCGCGGCGCCGGGGTTGCGGTGACGGACGAGGAACGACAGGTCATCCAGCAACGGCTCCGCGCGCTGGGGTATCTGGAGTGAGCGCCCCGGCGCGCTGCGACGCGGTCGAGTTCGAAACCCCGTTCGTCCCCTGACGCGCGTCCGGCGCGTCGCTTCAGGACTCCCCGTACGGCAGCCGGAGCACGTGGATGACCTTGCCCAGCGCGATGAACTCGGCGATCACCCAGGTCAGCTCGAGGATCTCGTCGTCGTTGAACTGGCTCCGGACCTCGGCGAAGAGCCCGTCGTCGACCTTGTGGTGGTCCGCATACATCTGGTCCGCGTAACGGAGCGCGATCCTCTCGCGCTCCGTGAACGGCCCGGTCTCGAACCGGTCGAGCGCGGCGACCAGCTCCTCGGTGATCCCCGAATGCCTTCCCAAGGCATAGCGGGTCGACATTCAGTAGTGGCAGTCGTTGAGCCGGGCGAGCCGGAGCCGCACCAGCTCCTTCGTCCGGTGCTCGACGACGCCCCGGCGGACGAGCGGCGAGTAGAAGCGGATGAAGTGCCTGAGCGTCTCGGGCAGCCGCCCGAAGAGCCGGTAGAAGTTCGGATCACCCTCCTCGGCCTGCCACTTCCCGAGCCCGGCCTTGAGGTCGTCGTCGAGCCGGGTCGGGTCGATCAGGGGGATGCGCGCGGTCATGGGGGGCCTCCTCCGTGGCAGGGATGCTAGCCGGTGGCGGGGGCCGATGCAATGTTGACAGGAGGACCCCGATGATCGTACCTAGGAGCCCAGGTCTCGCGAGAGGAGGCGCGCGCGATGTCGTCCCGACGCCCGAGGATCATCGACGCCGATGGTCACGTGATGGAGCCGGCCGGGATGTGGGAGCGCTACATCGACCCGGCGTATCGCGACCGCGCGCCGCGCGTCGTCCGCGGGCCCGACGGGCGCACCGGGATCGAGAGCGGCGGGCGGCTCTCGCCGCGGTTCGAGTGCGTGAGCACCGCGATGCGCGCCGCCTTCGCCGCGCGGGTGCGCGAGCGGCTCGGCGCGTCCCTCCAGGCCGACTACAGCGCCGAGTCGCAGCTCCGGGCGATGGACGAGGGCGGCATCGAGATCGCGTTCCTCTATCCGACCCAGGGGCTCTACGTGGCCGCCATCGACGATCTCGATCCCGGCCTTGGGATCGCGATCTGCCGGGCCTACAACGACTGGCTCCTCGACTTCTGCGCCCTGGCGCCGGAGCGGCTCCGGCCGGTCGGGATGCTGGTCGCGCTCCACGATCCCGCCGCCGCCGTCGCCGAGGCGCGGCGGCTCGCGGCGCGCGACGTCCGGGCCGTCTTCGTCCGCCCCAACCCGATCCGCGGCCGCAACCTCGACGATCCCGCGTACGCGCCCCTCTGGGCCGAGTGCGAGAGGCTCGGGCTCGCGGTCGGTGTCCACGAGGGAGTCGGCGCCTGGGTGCCCGAGGCGGGGGCCGATCGGTTCAGGAGCTTCTTCGCCTGCCACGCCGCCGCCCACCCGATGGAGCAGATGCTCGCCGTGCTAACGCTCATCGGCGGCGGCGTGCTCGAGCGCCACCCGCAGCTGCGCGTCGCCTTCCTCGAGTCGGGATGCGGGTGGCTGCCCTACTGGCTCTGGCGCCTCGACGAGCACTGGGAGCAGACGGACGGGATCGCAGGCGAGCCGCGCCTGCCGATGAGGCCGAGCGAGTACTTCCGCCGCCAGTGCTGGATCTCGTGCGAGCCCGACGAGCCCTACATCCCGCGCGTGCTCGACCTGATCGGCGAGGACCGGCTCCTCTTCGCGAGCGACTACCCCCACCCCGACCACAAGTGGCCGGAGACGGCCGAGGCGATGCTGGCGCTCCCGATCCCGGACGCGGTCAGGACGAAGGTGCTCTGGGACAACCCCGCCGCCTTCTACGGCCTCGCGTAGGGACGCGCGGGGCCGGCAGGACCGGGGGCAGCGTGAGCGCGAGAGACACGGTGGTGACGGTGAACGGGCGGAGTTACCGGTGGCCGGACCGACCGCTCGTGGTGGTGTGCGTCGACGGCTGCGAGCCCGACTACGTGACCCGTGCCGTGGAGGCGGGCGTCATGCCCTGGCTCGCGGGCGTGCTGCCGAGAGGCACCAGTCGCATCGTGGACTGCGTGATCCCGAGCTTCACCAACCCGAACAACATGTCGATCGTGACCGGCGTCCCGCCCTCCGTCCACGGGATCTCGGGCAACTACTTCTACGACCGCGAGAGCGACGCCGAGGTCATGATGAACGATCCGAAGTACCTCCGGGTCGGGACGATCCTCGCCGCGTTCGCGAGCGCCGGGGCGAAGCTCGCCGTCGTCACGGCCAAGGACAAGCTGCGGAGGCTCCTGGGCCACGGGATGAAGGGGATCTGCTTTTCCTCGGAGAAGGCCCACGAGACGACTGAGGCCGAGCACGGGATCGCCGACGCCCGGGCGTTCGTCGGGCTCCCGGTGCCGTCGGTCTACAGCGCCGAGCTGAGCGAGTTCATCTTCGCGGCGGCGGTGAAGCTCCTCGAGCGGGAGCGGCCGGACATCATGTACCTCTCGACGACCGACTACATCCAGCACATCCACGCGCCGGGGACCGCGGCGGCGAACGCCTTCCACCGGATGCTCGACGGCTACCTGGCCCGGCTCGACGCGCTGGGCGCCACGCTCGCCCTGACCGCCGACCACGGGATGAACGCGAAGACCGACGCCTCGGGCGCTCCCCGGATCGTCTACTTACAAGACCTGCTGGACCGCTGGCTGTCGCCCGGCGAGGCCCGCGTCATCCTCCCCATCACCGACCCGTACGTCGTCCACCACGGCGCTCTCGGCTCGTTCGCCACGGTCTATCTGGAGGGCCGCGCGCCGGCCTCCGACATCGGCGCGAGGATCGGGGGACTCCCGGGCATCGAGCTCGTCCTCGAGCGGGAGCCGGCCTGCCGCCGGTTCGAGCTGCCGCCCGACCGGACGGGTGATCTGGTAATCGTCGCCGACCGCCAGACGGTCCTCGGCACGAGCGTCGCACGACACGACCTCTCGGGCCTCACGGCGCCGCTCCGGTCCCACGGCGGCCTCGCGGAGCAGCGCGTACCGCTGATTCTGAGCCGCCCGACGCCGGGCCTGCGCGAGGGAGCGCGGCTCAGGAACCTCGACGTCTTCGACGTCGCGCTGAATCACGCCGCGTAGGGCCGGCCACCGGAGGTCGGGCGACCGGCGGGAGGATCCTCTCGCAGAGGGCGGCGGGGGAGTCGGTGAGGTCGAGGACCCGGTAGCGGGGGAGGGACCGGGCTTCACCGGGAAGGGCGCTACGCCGGCCGGGCGAACCTGGGCTGCTCGATGTACGCGATCGCGCAGTCCCGGCCGTGGATCGCCTCGGCTCGCCGGAGCGCCTCCTCCACGCTCGCCGCGACCTCGAAGCCGAGATGGCGCGGGACCGCCGGGTCCTCCGGCGCCGCGACGATCACGGCGCCGACGTGGCGCAGCCGTTTCAGGGGATAGACGGCCATGATCGCGTGGACCGGGTGGAACCCGAAGCCGAACCGGTACGCATCGACGAGATCGGGCCGCCGCGCGTAATCGTCGGCGAAGCGCGTCATGATCTCCCAGGGGTCGCGCGTGAGCGGCAGCACGCGCTCCCAGATCTCCGGGTACGAGGGGTGCGTCACGCGGTCCCACCGGTCACGGACGGGCGTCGCCATGATGACCGTGCAGCCGGGCTTCCCCACGGCCTCGATGAGCCCCCCGAGATAGCCGAGGCCGGACGAGATCAGCGTGAGGATCGGGTTCACGTGGGAGAAGACGGCGTAGGGGCTCCAGTCCTGGACGCCGTAGACGAGCACGTCGACCCGCTCGCGCGCCAGCTCGCGCCGCGGCGGGAACATCCGGGCGAGCGTGTCGAGGACCTGCGCGCGCGTCTCGTCGACGCCGCCCGCCACGACCCGCGCGACGCGGAAGGCGTCGGCGAGCACCGTGTCGAGCTTGAAGATGCGCTTGCCGAGCCGCGCCTCGAGGTGCCGCCCCATCTCGTTCAGCACCACGTGCATGCGGTTACTGTGGACGGCCATCGACATGCCGTCGGGGGTGTGGGTGAGCCGGATGGACCGGTAGGTCGAGAGGCCGACGCACACGGACTTCCACCCGCCCGAGAAGCCGCGGTTGTAGCGCGCGTTGACGTAGACGGTGAGGTCCGAGTCGGCGACGAGGCGGTGCACCTCGACCTCCCAGCCGTGCTCGGGGCTGCGCCCGAGGTCCACCAGGTTCGCGCGGTCCTCGGCGTCGTGACAGATGAGCCGCGGGCCGAACTCCGCCACGAGATCCGGGCCGATCAGCCGCTCGAGCTCCGCCGGCCGGAGCATACGGTGAAGCGCGTTCGCACAGATCAGCGTGACGTGCGTCCGCGGGACACCCGCGGATTCCAGCTCCTCGAGCACCGCCCTGATCGCGACCCCGCGGATCGGGCCGTAGGAGGCGACCGTCGCGTCGTCGAAGGCGATCGTCACGTGCCCGCCCGGCCTGACCAGCTCGGCGATCCGGGGGAGGCCGAGCGGTCGCCCGAGCGCCCGGCGGACCGTCGACTCGAGATCGTCGACCGGCGGGAGCGCGGACAGCTCAGTGTTCGGGATGCGCACCGCGCGGTCCGGCAACTCGGCGGTGAGGGTGGTCTCGCCGTAGGGCAGGTCGACGTTCATTCCCGCTCCGTTGCCCGGGAGCCTAGTGGAGAGCGCCGTGGAGGTCAAGCGCGGGCGTGGCAGAATGGGAGCACTCGTTCGCCGGAGGAGACCCCCGCATGGTCTGGACACCGCCGCCGGCCCGCGCCGGCCACCCGTACTACATGCACGACGCGATTTACGCGCAGCCGGGCGCGCTGCGGCTGGTGCTGCGCGGGAACGGCGAGGCGCTCGCCCGGGCGAGCGCGCAGCTCAGGGAGGCAGAGCGCGTGCTCCTCTCCGGCATCGGGACCTCGTGGCACGCCGCCCTCGTCGGCGAGCTGCTCCTGGCCCGCGCCGGCCGCCTCGGCCACCGCGCGCGCGCCTTCCACTCCTTCGAGTTCCAGAGCTACTGGCCCGGTCCCGACCCGAGGACCGGCGTCATCGTGGTGAGCCATCGCGGGACCAAGCGCTTCTCCCGCGAGGCGCTCGCCAAGGCGAAGGCCGGCGGGGGCGTCGGCGTGGCGATCACGGGCAAGGGGAGCGATCTCCCGCCTATCGCCGACGTGACGCTCGTCACCGTGGAGCAGGAACGCTCGGCCGCCCACACCGTGAGCTACACGTGTGCGATGGCGCTCCTCGCGGCTCTGGCCGCCGGGGTCGGGGGTAACGACGACCTCCTCCACCAAGTCGAGGGGATCCCCGATCTCATGGCGCGACTCCTCGGACAGGAGTCGTGGGACGAGCTGGCGGCGCGCTTCCGCGACCGCCACCGCTACTACTTCGTGGGGGGCGGGCCGAACACGGCCACCGCGTACGAGGCGGCCCTGAAGATGAACGAGGCCAACCACACGACCGCCATCGGGCTCCACTGCGAGCAGTTTCTCCACGGGCCGTGGGCGGCGATCGACGAGGAGGACATCATGTTCGTGATCGCGCCACCGGGCCCCGCCTACGAGCGGTGCCTGGCGGTCGCGCGCGTGGCGAGGGATGTCGGCGCGCCGGTCGTCGCCATCGTCGAGGAGGGCGACCGTGAGATCGCCGGGCTCGCCGCCGAAACGATCACGATCCCTCCCGTCGACGAGCTGCTCTCGCCGATCCTCGCCGTCGTCCCGCTCCAGCTCTTCACCTATCACACGGCGCTCGAGCGGCGCGTGAACCCCGACACGATGCGCGCCGATCAGCCCGCGCACGGGCGCGCGCGGGCGGCGCTCCAGCTCTGACCGCGCGGCGGTCCCGTCAGGCGGGCTTGCCCGGTCGCGTCGTCCCGCTCTCGCCGGGGCGGAGGAGGAGCGACGCGACCATGTGCTCGAGGTACTGGAAGTTGAAGGGCTTGGGGACGTAAGAGGTCGCTCCCGCCTCGATCACCTGCCCGGCGATCCTGACGCTCGCGTTTCCGGTGATCATCATCACGGGGATGCTGCGGTCGAGGGCGTGGATCTTCATGAGAACCTCCACGCCCGTCATGCCCGGCATGTCGATGTCGAGGAGGACGAGGTCGGGACGGTTGCGCATGACCGCCGCCAGCCCGTCGGGCCCGTTCATGGCGGCCTCGACCACCCAGCCGCGCTTTCCGTACTGGTGCGTGAAGTAATCGGTCAGGACGTCGACGACGCCCGGCTCGTCGTCGACGATCAGGATGCGCTTCGGCGACTCGGTCATGGGACACACAGTACTACGGAAGCTTGCTGCTCAGCTCCTGGCCATCCGTCGTGGCCGGGAATCATCCATCGCGTCGATGGGGGCGCGCGAGGGCCGGCGCCGAAAAACGCGTGGGCCCGCTGTCAGTTGCGCTGGGTCACAGACGTCTGGTGCCGGCCTTGCAATGGACATCTCCAGCATGGTTGTTGGAACGGACGGGTCTCCACCGCACCGCGTCCTCGTCATCGACGACGATCCCAGGATCCGCTCGCTGCTCGAGGACGTGCTCGGCGTTCTCGGATACGACGTGACCGTCGCGGCGAGCGGCACCGAGGGGCTGGCCCTCGTCGAGGGCGGCGGGTTCGACCTCGTGCTCACCGATCTCAGGATGCCGGGCATCAGCGGCTGGGAGGTCGTCGAGCGCGTGCGGCGCACAGATCCGCGCGCCCGGCTCCTCGTGGTCAGCGGGACCGTGGCGGACAGTGATGTCGAGCGGGCCTGCCGCGAGCGAATCGAGATTCTCCCCAAGCCGGTGACGGTCGAGGCGCTGCGCCAGGCGGTCAGCCGGATGCTCTCGGGCGAGCACGCGAGCGACGGGCCGCAGGCCTGAGCACCGTCGTGTCAGGCAGGCATGCGGGGCGGCCAATTTTCAGGCAAACGGCCTTTCGGGCCGAGGCCCTCCCGCTGGCGACCCCGCTCCCTAAGTAGCCGACTCTCCAGCTTCTTTTCCGATCTCTCCGGCTCTGGTATCGTCGTTGCACCTTCATACGAGGCGAGGGAAGGCCGAGGAAGGGAGGCCAGCAATGGGCACGATCTGGCGCTGGGTGATGGAGCTGCTGCTGCCGAGGGTTCCCGTACCCGTCCGGGTCCGTGCTCGCTGATCCGGTGATCGCGGTCGGCGTCGACCTCGTGTACTCGGCGGTCACGAAGCTCGTCGGCGGGATGGTCTGCTGGCGGCGGGGGAACGTCGATCTCGGGATCGCCGGGATCCTGCTCGCGGGAAGCTTCCCCGGCGCGATGATCGGGATCGGCCTCCTGGCCCTGCTCCGCGCGTGGGGAAGCGACCCGAACGTGCTGGTCATGAAGGCGCTGGGCGTGGCGCTCGTGCTCGCGTCGCTCGCGATCCTGCTGCGGGCGTTCCTCGCGAACCGGGCGCCGCGCCCGGCGCCGACGTTCGACCGGCTGACGATCCCCGCCGGCTCGATTCCCGGGGTCCTCCTGGGGACCCGCCTCTCCGCCTCGAGCCCCGAGCGGCTCCTCCGTCCCGCGCTCGCCGTCGTCCTGCTGGCGGTCGGCCTGCGCCTGATCGCCTGACCCGCGGGCTCGGTCCGGCGCGCCGTTGTCGAGGGCGCGCCCGCGTCGGTGGAGGGCCCCGCAGTGTAGAGTGGGGCCATGGATTTCGCTCGACGGCACGCCGATGGCGTCGCCGCGCTGGCCCTCCTCCTCCTGCCGCTCGCGATCTTCGGTCCCGCGCTCGTCTCGGGCAGGGTCGCGTCGCCGGCGAATCTCCTGTTCGAGACCTATCCGTGGAACGCGATCGCTCCCGGGCCGCCGAACGGAAACCCCGCACTGACCGACATCGTCCAGGTCTTCCACCCCTGGGTCGTCCACGCCGCGCACGAGATCCGGCAGGGCCGGTTCCCGCTGTGGAACCCGTACGAGTACGCGGGCGTCCCGTTCTTCGCGAACCCGCAGACCGCGCTCCTCTTTCCGCTGACGGCGCTGGCGTACGTCCTGCCGGTCACCACGGCGCTCACGCTGATCGCCTGGCTCAAGCACTCCGCCGCTGGCCTCGCCATGTACTGGTTCCTCCGCGTCCTGGCCCTCGGGCCGATCCCCGCCGTCGCCGGCGCCGTGGCGTTCATGCTCAGCGCGCCGCTCGTCGGCTGGCTCCACTGGACGTTCGCGAGCACGATCATCTTCCTCCCGCTCCTCCTCGGCGTGACGGAGCGCCTGAGGGAGCGGGGCGGGTGGCGGCTCGCCGGAGCCCTCGCGGTGGTCGTGGCGCTGGATCTCCTCGCCGGGTATCCGCAGTCGGCGCTCCATGCGCTCGTGACGGCGAGCGCGTGGGCCCTCGCGCGCGCGATCGCCACCCGCGCGGGGATCGGGTTCCTCGCCCGCTACGCCACGGGCGTCGCCCTGGGGGCCGCGCTCGCCGCCGTCCAGCTCGTCCCGTTTGTCGAGTACACGCTCGAGAGCGCCGTCTGGGCCTATCGCTCCGAGTGGACGCCCGCGCTCTGGGTCCCGGTCCGGTCGGCGATCACGTACCTCATGCCCCACTTCTACGGGTCTGGCAGGGAGTACTGGGGAGACTGGCAGTTCGCCATCGTGGTGGGGTCGGTGGGCCTCGTCCCCTGGGCGGTCCTGCCCGTGGCCCTCTGGGCCGGCTGGCGGCGGGTGGGGACCGCGTTCTTCGCGGCGCTCGCCCTGGTCGCGGCCGGCGTGTACCACGGGTTCCCCGTGCTCGGCGCGCTCGCCACCCTTCCTGGGATGGCGCTCGGGACGAACCTGAGGCTCATGCCGCTCGTGGCCCTGGCACTCTCGGTGCTCGGCGCCATCGGCCTCGACACGCTCTCTCGCGGTGAGGGCGCGTGGCGTCGCTCAGCCGGGTATCTGGTGCAGGCGTGGTTCGTGGCGCTGGTCGTCCTGGCGCTCTGGTGGATCGCGGAGGGCCAGGCGAACCCGCGGGCGGCGGCGATGCAGGCCCCGCTCTCGCTCCAGTACCTCGGGTTCCTGGTGCTCCTCACGCTCACGGTCCTGGTCGTCCTGCGCTGGCTCTCCGAGCCCGGACGCGCCCACCACTGGGGGCTGGCGCTCGTCGGCCTCGAGCTCGCGAGCCTCCTGCCGCTCGCCGCGACCTACAACGCGGCCGTCGACGCGCGCTGGTTCTATCCTGCGCCGCCGGCGATCCGCCACCTCCAGCGCGAGACGCACGATCGGAGCCGGGTCCTCATGCCCGGGACCGTGGGGATCGTGTACGGCCTCTTCGAGGCGCAGGGCTACGACGGGATGACGCCGCGGAGGATCGAGCAGATCGTCGGATACGTCGGGACCGGCAAGGCGATCGTCGACGGCTTTCTCGAGAACACGGTCGGGCTCCACGGGTCTGAGCCGCTCAGCCCCGTCAAGGTTCTCCTCTCGCCGGCCTTCGATCTCCTCGGCATCCGGTACGTGGTCGTCCCGCCCGGCGCGTCGAGCCCCCGCCCGGACTTGACCCTCGACTACGACGGGCCCGACGCGCGCATCTACCGGAGCGATCGGGCGCTCCCGCGCGCGTTCCTCGTGGCGAGGGGCCGGTGCGTGGGCGACGCGGTGGCGCTCGGCCTCATGTGGGAGAAGGCGGTCGACTACCGCGAGGAAGTGCTGCTGGCGGACTGCGAGCGCGCCGAGCCGGCCGGCCCTCGGGGAAACGGCTGGCGCGCCGAGATCCGCGAGTACGGTCCCGACCGTGTCCTCGTCCTGACGACCGCCGAGGCGCCGGCCTATCTGGTCCTGACCGACACGTGGTTCCCAGGCTGGCGCGCGTGGGTCGACGGGCGCGAGACCAGCGTCCGCCGAGCCGACCACGCGCTCCGAGCAGTGTGGCTCGCCACAGGCCGCCACGAGGTCGAATTCCGCTACCGTCCGGCGTCGGTCCAGCTCGGCCTCGCGGTGAGCGGGCTGGCGGCGTGCCTCACCGCCGTGCTCTGTGTCGTCGGGCGAGGCGGCTCGCGTCCGGGCCAACCGGAGACGGCGGCCGCGTGAGCCCTCAGCGCCGCTCGTGGCTGGCCGGCCTCCTCGTCGTGCTCGCGCCGGGGACGGCGGTGACGGCGGCCGCGCTCGAGCGGCCGCCCTTCGACTTCTCGGTCTGGCCCTCGCGCGTGCGGGAGGGCGAGCCCGTGACGATCCACCTGAGCGCCCGGGGAAGAACGGGCGCGGCCGCGGCGCAGTACGACGTCTATCTCGTCTGGGCGACCTCCGAGAGAGCCGCCTTCCTCAGCCCCCAAGGGGCCTGGTCGCCGGAGCCCGTTCCGTATCGCTCGCGCGTGTCGCCCGGGCGGACGGCGCCCGTCACGTCCCCGTGGCGGGCCGGGCCGCCGGGCGAGATCTCTCTCACAATGGTCGTCGTTCCGGCGTCGGCGCATCCCCTGATCCGGTCGAACTGGGCGTTCCAGCCCGTCCTCCAGTGGATCACGGTGAGGCCCGCAACGCCGGCCGGCGATCTCATGAAGACCGTGCTGGGCCCGCTCGGCCTCGGCGCCGCGGCGGCGTGCCTCCTGGTGCTCCTCTACGGGAGACGGCGACGCGTGGACGGTCCCGAGGGCTGAGCCATGCGCGAGCACGTCGCCAAGAACCTCCTCCTGCCCGACGACGTCGTCTTCACCTGCCAGAGCTGCGGCGCGTGCTGCCGGAGTGACTGGCTGATCGGCGTCGACCCGGCCTCGCACGATCGGTTGAAGACTATCGACTGGGCCCGGCGCGACCCCGAGCTTCCGCCCGGCGAGAAATTCCGGAAGCTCCCGCTCCCCCTCCTCACCGGCGAGGCCCTCACGTTCGCCCGGAAACCCTCGGGCGAGTGCGTGTTCCTGACGGCCGACACGAGGTGCTCGATCCATCGCCACCTGGGCTACGGCGAGAAGCCACAGGTCTGCCGGGAGTTTCCCTACCACTTCGTGGAGACCCCGGACGGCATCGCCGTCGGCCTCTCCTTCGCGTGCACCGCGGTCCGCGCGCATCACGGGAAATCGCTCCCCGAGCAGAGATCGGAGATCCTCGACGTCCTCGCGGGGAGCTACCGCGTCCAGCGGGTCCCCGACCCCATCGTCCTCTTCTCCGGCACCGACATCCGCTGGGAGGAGTACCGGTCGATCGAGACGGCGTTGCTCGATCTCTTCCACGAGCACGACGTCGCCTTCCCGACCGCGCTCATCGGCGGCAGCGCGCTCATCAGCATCTGCGTCGGCCTGAAGCGCCTCGAGGCGCGTGCCTGGCGAGAGGGCCGCGCGCCCGAGGAAACGCTCACGGGCGGGCTCGAGAAGCTGGCAGACGAGGGGTACCGGCGCCTCCTCGCCATCGCGGCGAACGTCCGGTACCCCCGGCGCGGATCGCTGACCTACCTGGCCCCCTTCTACACGTGGCTCCAGTTCTCGACCCGGAGGATGTCGCGGCTGGCGCTCGTCGCGAGCCTCTACCGGAACTATCTCGCGTTCTGGCGCGGGCGCGGGCGCCTGCCGGGCGTGCTCGCCGCCGGCGATCGGTTCGAGATCGACGCGGTCCACCGAGTCCGCTTCGTGCTCGACGGCGGAGAGGTCGACGGCTTTCTGAGAGAGTACTGGGCGCACGTGATTCGGCGAAAGACGCTGACGCCGATGCACGGCGTCTTCCGCGGGTACCAGACGCTCCTGGTCCTCTACGGGTTCATGAAGTGGGTGGCGAAGCTCCGGGCCCACCGGGAGGGCCGCGCGGAGACGAGCCTCGAGGACGTCAAGGAGGCGGTGCGGCTGGTCGAGCAGCGCTTCATCCTGCACGCGCGCTTCGCGGAGATCTTCTCGCTGAGTCCCGTCCTCACCGTGATGGCCGATCGGAGCTTCGTCCAGCCGGCCTTCGTGCGCGGCGTGGTCCTCGAGCCCCGCTGAGGCAAGCCGTGAGCTACCGGGGAGGCGCCTCGAAGGGATAGCCTGCCGCGAACCACTCCTTGTCCCCGCCGTGCATCACCATGATCCGGTGGAAGCCCAGGTGATACGCCGCGACCGCGGCGTCGGGACTCTGGGCTCAGGTCGGCCCGCCGCAGTAGAAGACCAGGTGGGTGTCGCGCTCGGCGGGCAGCCGCTCGGGGTAGAGGAGACGCTTCGGCCGGCGAATGTCGACGAACCTCAGCGGGAAGTCCTCCGCGGGGATCGAGATCGCGCCGGGGAGGTGTCCCCGCTGGTAGTGGACCTCGTCGCGGGCGTCGACGAGGACGAAGGGCTCGCCGCCGAGCATCATTGCGCGGAGCTCCCTCGCGGAGATGAAGCGGATGCCCGCCGCCTCGAGCGGGCCGCGCCAGTCGGGCCGGTGGGCGCAGCCGCCGGGAGCGAGGGCAAGGACCGCCAGCAGCACGAACGCGAGTCGGCGCGTCCCCATCGCGCTCCTACCTTAGCGGCCGTCGCGGGCGGGCGCCAGCCCGCCGTCTCGCCTGATCGGCGGGCCGCGCCGCAGGGGAGAGTTACACCCGCGCCGCGATCGCTCGCGCGGGTCCCGGGCCCATCGCGCCGGCGACGACCAGGCCGGAGAGGAGCGTGAGGGCAGCGACGAGGTGGATCGCGGCGCCGAGCCCGACGAGGTCGGCGACGATCCCGGCGAGGAGCGCGCCGACTGCGTAGCCGAGGTCGCGCCAGAAGCGGTAGACGCCGAGGCTCGTCGCGCGCCACGTCGGGTGCGTGTGGTCGGCGATCGCCGCGAGGAGGGTCGGGTACACCATGGCCGTGCCGAGGCCCTGGAGGACCGCGCCCAGGAGCCACGCCGGGTAGGACGGGACGAGCACCGTGAGCCAGATGCCTGCCGCCTGGACGACCATGCCCTCGGCGATCAGGCCCTTCCGCCCCCAACGGTCCGAGAGCGGTCCCGTCGCGACCTGGAGGAGGCCCCAGACGCTCGGATAGACCGCCTTGATCACGCCGATCGACTCGACGCCGAGGCCGTAGGCGGCGAAGAAGAGCGGGTAGATCCCCCAGGACATCCCGTCGTTCAGGTTGTTGACGAGCCCGGCCTGGCAGGCGGCGAAGAGGCTCACGTTCCCCACGCTCGTCACGAAGAAGACGTGGCCGAGCGACGGCCGGGGCCCCGCGCCCCCCGGCTGCGCGCTCGCCGCTTCCAGATGCGCGTGCGCGCGGGTCTCCCTCACGAAGAGGAGCGAGAGGAGGAGGCCGACCACGGCGATCCCGATGCCGAGGTAGAAGGGCTGGGGACGGAGCGCCGAGTGCGCGGCGATATACCCGGTCGCCCAGGACGTCACGCCGACGGCGAAGTAGCCGGCGAACTCGTTGAGCCCCAGCGCGAGGCCGCGCCGCCGGGGCCCCACGAGATCGATCTTCATGATGACCGTCATCGACCACGCCATCGCCTGGTTCACCCCGAGCAGCACGTTCGCGAGGTCGATCCACCACCACGCCGGGGCGTAGATCAGGAGGAACGGCACGGGCAGGGCGAAGAGCCACCCGGTGACGAGGACGGGCTTTCGCCCGATGCGGTCGGAGACTCGCGCGGCGACGAGGTTCAGCACCGCCTTGGTCACCCCGAAGCTCACGATGAAGGAGGTGATGGCGGTCTTCGAGGCGAGCCCGAACTCCTGCTCGCCGAGAAGCGGGAGCACCGTGCGCTCGAGCCCCACCATCGCTCCCACGAACGCGTTGAGCACGACGAGGAGCGCGAACTGCCCGAGGTTCTCGCGGAGACCGAGCCGGAGCTCCCTCATTCCCCGGCGAGGTTCCGCAGGCGGTTCTCCGCGAACGCCGCGGGCTGCGGCGGGAGATCCGCGAGGACCCAGCTGACGAATTCGGATCTCGACGCACGCTGGAGCGCCGGATTGAACCGGCGCTCGAAGCCGATCGTCGAGCCCGCCTTGCCGGAGAGCCCCTTGCCACAGGCCGCGCCGCCGAAGTGCGCCGGGTAAACCTCGATGTGGTCCGGCAGCGTCATGAGCCGGCCGTGGAGGCTCTCGTAGAGCTGCTCGGCGAGCGGGCCCTCGGCCGCGTCACCGAGGAGGTCGGGGCGGCCCACCCCTCCGGAGAAGAGCGTGTCGCCCGTCAGGACGAACCAGGGCTCGCGCGTCCGCGAGCGGTCGGTCACGAGGATCGAGATCCCGTCGCGCGTGTGGCCCGGCGTGTGAAGGATCTCGAGCCAGACGTTCCCCATGCTGTGCTCGTCGCCGTCCGCGAGGTCGCAGTGGGGGAACCGGGCCTCGGCCGACTCGTGCAGGAAGACAGGCGCCCCCGTCGCCCGGGCGAGGCGGTGCGCGCCCGAGACGTGGTCCGCCTGGACGTGGGTCTCGAAGATGTGCGTGATGCGCATGGACTTCTCGGCCGCCGCCTCGAGGTACGGCTCGATGTCGAGCTGTGGATCCACCACAGCGCAGGCTGCTGCGCCCGCTCAGCCGAGGAGGTAGCTGGCGCAGCCGGTCTTCGGCCGGAGGAACTGCCGGAAGATCATGGCCACCCTCCTTTCGTCGTGACTGTCGTCTCCCCCTCCCCCCTGGATACCCGGCCTGGAGGTATAAGCGCCAATACTGTTTTCTTATCGCTCCGATAAGGTTAGGCTTACGGCATGACGCTGCGGCAGTTCGAGGTCTTCCTGGCGGTCGCCCGCGCGCGGAGCTTCCGTCGCGCCGCCGAGGCTCTGCACCTGAGCCAGCCCGCCCTCTCGCAGCATGTCGCCGAGCTGGAGACGGAGCTGAGCGCCCGGCTCCTCGACCGCCTGGGCCGGAGCGTGACGCTGACCGAGGCCGGCCAGCTCCTCGAGGAGCACGCGCAGCGGCTCTTCGCGACGCTGACGAGCGCTCGCGAGGCGATCGGCGAGCTCCAGGGGCTCCGCCGCGGGTCGCTCCTGATCGGGGCCAGCACCACGCCCGGCATCTACGTCCTGCCCGGGGTGATCGGCGCGTTCCGGCAGCGCTATCCGGGCGTCGACCTCAGGCTCCGGATCGCCAACTCGCGCGTGATCGAGGAGCGGCTCCGCGCGAACGAGCTGGATCTCGGCGTCGTCGGCGGTCACCACCTGGGCCCGGGCGAGGAGTGTCTGGCGGCGGGGCTCCTCGACGAGCTGATGCTGCTCGTCCCGCCCTCCCATCCATGGGCCCGCCGCCGGGAGATCCCGCCCGAGCGGCTCGCGGAGCAGCCGCTCCTGGTCCGTGAGGAGGGGTCGGCGACGCGCCGGGTCACCGAGCGCGCGCTGGAGCGGGCGGGCATCACCTTCCGGATCGCGATGGAGCTGGACCACATCGAGGCGATCAAGCAGGCGGTGATGGCCGGTCTGGGCGTGGCGTTCCTCTCGATCCACGCGGTACGCGGGGAGGTGGCCACGGGCCGGCTCCAACCACTCCGGCTCCGCGGGATCCGGATCCAGCGCCACTTCCACGTGATCCATAGCGAAGCCCGGACGCTCAGCCCGAGCGCGCGGGCGTTCACCGCGCTCCTCGAGGAGACGCGGGGGAGGCGGCGGGGGGCTCCGCGGGCGCCCTCAGGGTGACCCGGCGGTCTCCTTCACGATGAGGACGGAGCAGGGAGCCGAGCGGACGAGGTTCTGGGCCGTCCCTCCCATGATTCGACCCAGGACGTTCGAGTGGCCCGTGGAGCCGGCGACCAGGAGGTCGAACGCCCCCTCCCGCGCGAACTTCACGATCGTCTCGACCTCGTGGCCTGGCCTGACGATGGCCTCGAGCGGGACGCCGTGAACGCCGGCCGTCGTCTTCGCCTCGAGCGTGATCCGCTCGAAGAAGCCCTCGATCTGCTCGCGCGCCTCGTCCACCTCGTCGATGGAGGAGGCGAAGTACGGGAGGTGCTCCCGGACGGACAACGAGAAGAGCCGAGCGCCGGTGATCTTGGCGAGCTCGATCGCGGCGTGGAGGGCGTGCTTGGCGCCCTCCGAGCCGTCGTAGGCGACGAGGATCTTCCTATACATCATCGGCCTCCGCTGCGCCCGGGAGCCCGGGGCGCGCCGCTCGGGAGATCTCGGGCCCGAGCTTCGGGGAGAACCAGCGCTGCGCGATGACCGTCGGGATCACGGCGCTCGCCACGACGGCCGTGACGAGCACGGAGAACTGCGCGCGATCGAGGATCCCCGCGTTCAACCCGTAGAGCGAGGAGATCGTGCCGAAGGTCAGCCCGGTGGACATGAGCAGGGTCGTGAACATCGCGTCGCCGGGCAAGTATCGCTTCGCCAGCGGGAACACGCCGGAGAATTTCGTCACCTGCTTGACGGCGAAGAGGAGGAGCAGGAGGCGGACGTTCGCCCAGACGAGCGCCAGCGACACGTTCATGCCGCCCTTGAGGAAGAAGAACGGCGTCAGCAAGGCGAACGCCACGACGCGGAAGCGTCGCTGGAGCTCGCGCTGCGCGTGGAAGGTCGGCGCCAGCGCGAGCCCGAGGACGAAGGCAGGCAGCACGGCGTGGCTCTGCGCCCGATCGGCGAAGAACATGAGGACGAGGAGGGCGGCGAAGGCGCCCTTGATCTCGGGCTCGATGACCCGCTCGCCGTAGCGCGAGAAGAACCACGGCTGGAGCCCGACCATCAGCCAGATGACGAGGAGCGACGCGGCCAGGAACGGGACCAGCCACCAGGTCGGGTGGATGAAAAGCGCCGCGAGCGCCAGCGCGGTGCCGAAGTCCGTCACGAACGTGGACGCCATGATGAGCTTGCCGAGCGGCGTGTGGGTCAATCCGGTCTCGACCAGCACGGCGTAGACCACGGCCAGCGAGGTCGTGGAGAGGGCGACGCCGGCGATCTGGGCCGCGGGAGTCGTCCACCCGAGCGCCCAGGCGCAGAAGAGCCACGCGCCGAGGAACGGCGCCGCGAAGGAGACGCCCCCGATCAGCAGGCTCGCCTTGAGCTTCTCCCGCATCACCTGCGGGTCCACCTCGGCGCCGGCCAGGAAGGTCAGAAGGATGCTGCCGAACGACGCGAGGAAGTCCATCCACGGAGGACTCTGGAGCCCGAGGAAGTTCCCCGCGACGACGCCGAGGCTGATCTCGATGAGCGCGACGGAGACGCCCAGCTCGACCGAGGCCATGCTCGCGACCAGGATCAGGAGGCCGGCGATCCCGAGCTGCTCCATCCGACCGTCCCTTCCCCGCGCGTCCCCGGGGCCGCGCGGTGCTCGAGGCGCCCCGTACAAAAAAGAACCCCCACCGGTGTCGTGACCGGCAGGGGTCATCAGCCCCGCGATGCGCGAGGCGGTTTCAGGCGAACCCCATCGCCCCGTGTTGGCGACTCCGATTATCGCGCGCGCGGCCCACCGGTCAAGCTCTTCGCGGAGCGAGCGAGCCCGGTCGGAACGTGGCCAGGCCGAGGAACGCGAGGGCGGAGAAGGCGGCGCCGGCCAGGAAGGTCGCCGCGGGCCCGGACTGGTCCCAGAGCCAGCCGGCGAGGAGGCTCGCGACGAGCATGGCGGCCCCGGTCGTCAGGTTGAAGAGCCCGAAGGCCGTTCCCCGCAGCCGCGACGGCGCGCTGTCCGCCACGAGCGTGGCGAGAAGCCCCTGCGTCAGCCCCATGTGGAGTCCCCAGAGCGCGACGCCCGCCAGGACCGCGGAGACCCCCGCGGCCAGGGCGAGCACGAGGTCGCTCGCGATCAGGACGGCGAGGCCGAGCGCCAGCACGGCCCGGCGGTCGATCCGGTCCGAGAGCCGGCCCGCCGGGTAGGCGGAGGCGGCGTACACCGCGTTCATCGTCACCATCACGAGGGGCACGAGGGCGGGAGAGAGCCCGACGCTCTGAGCGCGGAGCACGAGGAACGCCTCGCTGAAGCGGGCGAGCGTGAGCACGGCGGCGATCAGCACGAGCCACCAGTAGGCTCGGCCGAGCCCGCGGGCCTCGGCGGCATGGATCGGCGATCGCGCCTCGCCCACCGCGCGCGGTGCCCCGAGCTCCTCGACACCGAAGATCAGGAGCGCGAGCGCCAGGAAGGCGGGGAGCACGGCGATCCAGAACACGAGGCGGAAGTCGCTCAGCGTCAGCGTCATGAGCAGCGTGGCGAGGAGCGGCCCCGCGAACGCGCCGACCGTGTCGAGCGACTGACGCAGGCCGTAGGCGGCGCCCCGCAGGTGCGGCGGCGCCAGGTCCGCCACCAGCGCGTCGCGCGGCGCGCCCCGGATGCCCTTGCCGATCCGGTCGACGAACCGCGCCGCGAGCACCCAGCCGACCGACGGGGCGAGCGGGAACACCGGCTTCGTGAACGCGGCGAGCCCGTATCCGGCCGTCACGAGGAGCTTCCGCCGGCCGAGATAGTCGCTCAGCGTGCCGGAGAAGACCTTGGACATCGAGGCCGTGGCCTCGGCGATCCCCTCGATCAGCCCGACGAACGTGGCGGTCGCCCCGAGGACCGAGACGAGGAAGACCGGCAGGAGGCTATGGATGATCTCGGAGGAGACGTCCATGAACATGCTGACGAAGCCGAGCGCCCAGATGCCGCGCGGGATCGCTCCGAGCCCGTCCCTCCGGGGCTTCGCGCGCTCGGCCGCCGTGTCGCCGCCGTCAGGCACGCGCGTATCTTAGCCGGGCGGCGTTGTCCGCGTCGATCCGGTGTGGTACCTCTCGGAGGCAGGCGATGATTTCACGGCGAGATTTTCTTTCAGCGACCACGCGGGCCGGCGTCGCGGCGGTTGGCGCTGGGGGGCGGCATGATGGGCAGGCGGGGGATGGGCGACGCACATGGAGGGCGACATGATCAGCCTGGTGCGGATCGGATGACGGGGGCGCTCGTCGCCGGACTCACCGCCGTCGCCGTGCTGCTCGGCGGCTGCGCGCGGGGGCCGGCTCCCGCGGAGGTGGCCCTCGAGTACGGCCGGGCCGTCTATGCCAACGACCCCGCGCGGATCTATCGCCTCGTCTCGGCCGAGGACCGGCGGGCGAGGGACGAGGAGACGTTCCGCCGCCAGCAACGGCCGCTGAGCGCCCCGGTCCTCGAGATCGTCGGCCAGCTCGCGTCGTTCATCACCGCGACGCCGGTCGAGACGAAGATCGACGGCGCGCGGGCCATCGTGCGGCTCAGCTTCAAGCTCCCGAATGCGAACGCGCCCGAGGTCAAGACGATCCTCCTCGACTGGGACGTGGCGCGCCTGGACAAGCTCGCCGAGCCCGAGCGCCGCCGGATCCGTGAGCGCCTGGACGAGCTGCACCGGGCGGGACGGCTGCCGATGCTCGAGGGCGAGGAGACGCTCGAGCTGGTCAGAGACGACTCCGGCTGGCACGTCTTCCTCAACTGGGCGGGCGGCGTCCGCCTGCGCTTCGCCGCCACGGTGCCCGACGCCACGCGGCTTCGCGTGAGCGTCGACCCGACACAGATCATGGTGGCGCCCGGCGAGCGCGTGCGCGTCACCGTCCGCGCGACGAACCTCGCCCAGCGCGACCTGACGACGAAGGTCGCCCACCGGATCGAGCCCGGGCCCGACTCCCGCTTTCTGGCGCTCCTCCAGTGCCCGCTCTTCGTTCCGGCGACCCTGGCGCCCGGGGAGACGAAGGAGTTCGTGTCCGAGTATCTCCTCCTGCGCGACGTGCCCGGCCGAGTGAAGCAGATCGAGGTGACCTACGAGTTCCCGCTCGGGTAGGGGAGACCGGGCTCTCCCTCACGCAAAGCCGGGCCGGGGTTGACCAGAGTCGTCGTCTACAGGCGCTTGCGGAGCGCGAGCACGGCGATGTAGGTGCCGGGAGTCTTCGTGCGCTCGTTGCGAGCGCGCGCGAGGACGGTCGGCTCGGCGAAGCCCGCGTCGCGGAAGAGCGCCAGAAGCCCCGCTTCTGGCAGCGCCCCGGCAATTCAGCGGAACCAGTCGTCGATCGTCTGCACCTCGGCGGGCGGCAAGGGATCGGTGAAGGTGATCTCGGCCACGGCCGCGCGGCCGGCGGGTCTCAGCACCCGATGAAGCTCGCGGGCGACCGTCGCCTTGTCCGGGCAGAGGTTGAAGAACCCGTTCACCAGCGCCGCGTCGAACGTCCCCGCGTCGAAGGGCATGGCTTCGGCATCGGCGTTCACGAACTCGACACTCTTGATGCCGAGGATCGCGGCGAGCGTCTGCGCTCGGGCGATCATCGCCTCGGCCGAGTCGAGCCCCGTCACCGAGCCGCCCGGGGACACCGCGCGCGCGGCAAGGACCGCATCGAGACCGGCGCCCGAGCCGAGGTCGAGCACCCGCTCGCCCGGTCGGAGATCCAGGTGCGGGTGGAGGTACGCGAGCCCCGTGAAGGCCTCCGAGGCGAGCGGCGGGAGCGAGGCGAGGACGTCCTCCGGGTAGCCGACCTGTCGCGCCAGCGCTGGGCCGACGGGGAACCGGAAGGCCTGCGTCGGTGTCTCGGCCACCCGGGTGAACGTCGCCCTCACCCCCTCGCGGATCTCGCTAGCCGTGACCTTCCCCGCCATCAGCGTTTTACCTCTCAGCGGGCATCACCGCGCGGTCAGCGCGTCGCCTTGAGCTGCTTGATCTCCTCGCGCAGCTCGCGGATCTCCCGACGGAGCTCCGCCTGCTCGTCGCTCGCGTGCTGCCCGTGCCCGCCCATGCACATGAAGCCCCGCCCTCCGCTCATGGAGCGGACTATCGCGACGACGAAGACGAGGCAGATCAGCAGCCCGAGCAGAGGGAAGATCCACCAGAACCCCCACATCGGCCCACCCCACGGTCCCGGTCCCCACATGGCCAAGTTCCTCCTGTCATCTTCTCAACATGCCGCATGCCAGGAGTGATGTCACGGCAACGCCGCGATATTCTTCGGACCGCGCCCAGCCCGCCTCGGGAGCGAAAGAAGCGCGCCAGAGAAGGCCTGTAAGCCGGGTCCTGTGCCCCGAGCGGTGTCCTGGCCCGGGGCGACGGTCATTTCTCTAGGGCGCCGGTTGCCCGGCGTCTCCAGCGGCCTAACCCGAGCGCGCGGGCGGGCCACCCGATTGCGCTCCTATTTGGCCTTGCTCCGGGTGGGGTTTGCCGAGCCGGCGCGGTCACCCGCGCCGCTGGTGAGCTCTTACCTCTCCGTTTCACCCTTGCCGTCCCGCCGACTCTTGCGAGTCCAGCTAGGCGGCGGTCTGCTTTCTGTGGCACTGGTCCGTGGGGTTCCCCCCCC
>JACQWC010000058.1 GCA_016209635.1 Candidatus Rokuibacteriota bacterium
CCGACAAGCGCCGCCGAGCGCCCTTGGACGAATCGCGGTGGTCGAGACGGGCCCGGGTTCATCCCGGGCCCGGCGAGCGTTGGGGGTATCGGGGGCCATGTCGGGGCCCCCGATGGACTCAGGAGACGGCGATGCCCCAGAGGGTCCGGGCGAGGAGGCCGACGGCGTACGTGACCGCGACCGCCGCGGCGAGGATCAGGACGTTCTGCGTCAGCCGGCGCCGCACGGCCATGCCCGAGAGGAAGGCCAGGATCGCGGAGACGACGACGGTCACGACGCCAGCCGTGAGGAGCGGTACCGCGATGGTCCTGGCGCCGAGCAGGACCGGCAGGACCGGCACCATCGCGCCGAGGAGGTAGGACACGCCCACGAGGAGCGCCGCGCGGAGCGGCGACGCGCCGCCCCCCGCCGCCGCCGGGCGCTCGCCGAGGAACGCGTGCTTGTCCGCCTCGAGCCGCGTGATCTCGCGCTCCGAGCTCGACGCGACGAACGCCCCCGCCGCCATCGAGAACGCGCCGGCCACCGCGACCGTCGAGCTGGCCACGAGGATCGAGGCGGCGTCCTGGAACGCGGCGAAGAACCCGCTCACCGCGCCCAGGATCTCCACGAGGCCGTCGTTGAAGCCGAGGAAGAGGCTCCGGACGCTCTCCGCGTCGATCCGCCGCTCGATCGACTCCGAGACGACGCGGTCCTCGTGGCGCAGCTCGTCGTCCAGGACCTCCCGCACGGCCTCGCCGAGTGGACCGTCCCGGTACAGCTCCCACAGGGCCAGGTACTTCTTGACCCCGTGGATCTCGATGGCCTCGAGCACCAGGTGGATGGCGCGGTCGCCCACGAGACGGCAGATGAGGATGAGGAGGGCGAGCCGCACCCGCCGCCAGGGGTCGAGCCGGCTCACGTCGATGCCGAAGAACCGCTGCCAGAACTGGAAGTGCTTCGTCTCGATCGGGATCAGCTCGTCGAGCATCGCGCGGAGGTCACCCCGCGTCGTCTCGCGGAGCGCCCGGTAGAGGGAGAGGTCGAACAACTCGTCCAGGACGAGCGCCCGCCCGAGCCTGGCCGTGCCCCCGTGCGGTGGAGCCGCCATCTCCCCCCTCAGTCCCCGGCGAGACCGAGCTTCCGCAGCTTGTACCGGAGAACGCGCTCGCTGATCCCCAGGATCTCGGCCGCGCGCGTCTGGACCCCCTCGGCGCGCGCGAGAGCCTCGCTGATCATCCGCCGCTCGATACCCTCCAGGACCGTCGGGAGGCTCGTCGCCTCGAGCGCCTCCTCCGGGCTCTCCTCGACGACGAGCGGCAGATCGCCGAGCCCGACGACCTCGTCGCGGGTGAGGACGACCGCCCGCTCGACCAGATTCTCCAGCTCGCGCACGTTGCCCGGATAGTCGTAGCGGAGGAGCGCGTCGCGCGCCTCGCGCGTGAGACCTCGGATGGCCTTGCCGTTCCGGCGGGCGAACTTCTCGAGGAAATGCTCGAGGAGGAGTGGGATGTCCTCGCGGCGCTCGCGAAGCGGCGGGAGCGCGATGGTCACCACGTTGATCCGGTAGTAGAGGTCGTCCCGGAACCCGCCGGCCCGCACCATCGCCTCGAGATCGCGATGGGTCGCCGCGAGGAGCCGGACGTCGACGGGGATCGGCCGGCTCGATCCCAGCCGCTCGATCTCCCGCTCCTGGAGCACGCGGAGGAGCTTCACCTGGAGGTGGAGGGGCAGGTCCCCGATCTCGTCGAGGAAGAGGCTCCCGCCGTGCGCCGCCTCGAACCGCCCGCGCCGCGCGGCGTGGGCGCCGGTGAACGCCCCCTTCTCGTGACCGAACAGCTCGGACTCGAGGAGGGTTTCGGGCAGGGCGGCGCAGTTGACGCGGACGAGCGGTCCGCCGGCGCGCGGGCTCGCGTAGTGGATCGCCTTCGCGATCAGCTCCTTGCCGGTCCCGCTCTCCCCGCGGATCAGGACGGTGGCGTCGCTGCCCGCCACCCGGCGGACGAGCGACAGCACCTCCTGCATCCGACCGCTCTCGCCGATGATCCCCTCGACGCGATGGCGCTCCCGGAGGGCCTCGCGCAGCTCGCGGTTCTCCCCGAGCAGCCGCTGGCGGTCCCGCACCTGTCCGATCCTGTGCAGCAGCTCGTCCAGGTTGAGCGGCTTCGGCAGGTAGTCGGTCGCGCCGCTCTTGATCGCGGCCACGGCGCTCTCGATGGTCCCGTAGGCGGTCATGACGATGACCGCGACCTCGGGGTTGACCGCGCGCGCCGCGGCGAGCAGCTCGAGGCCCGAGAACGCCGGCATCTTCTGGTCGGTGAGGATCAGGTCGAAGGGCTCGGCCCGGAAGCGCTCGAGCGCCGTCCGCCCGTCTGCGGCAGCGACGACCTCGAAGCCGTGCTTGGCGAGAAAGCCCGCGACCAGCTCGCGCTGCGCCGGCTCGTCGTCGACGACCAGGACCCTCGGGAGCGGCGTCATGGCCGGGCGACGGGTAGGCTCACGCTGAAGCGACTCCCCCGGCCGGGCCGGCTCTCGACCTCGATCGAGCCGCCGTGGGCCTCGACGATCCGGCGCGCGATCGTCAGGCCGAGCCCGAGGCCCCCGGGCTTGCTCGTGAAGTAGGGGTCGAAGACGCGCGGGAGCGCCTCGGCGGGGATGCCGGGGCCCGTGTCGGCGACCGTCACGACCAGGCGCTCGCGTGCGGCCTCGGCGCCGAGCGCGAGCGTTCCACCGCCCTCCATCGCCTGGAGCGCGTTCAGGACGAGGTTGAGCAGAACCTGCTTCACGTGATCGCGGTCCGCGACGATCGCGGGGAGACCGTCGGGAAGGGCGACGCGGACCGTCACGCCGGCCTTGACCGCCTCGGGTTCGACCAGCGCGGCCAGTTCGCGGAGCAGCTCGTCCACCCCGAAGCGGACCGGCTTGAGCGGGAGCGGCCGCGCGAGACCGATGAACTGCTCGACGATCGCGTTGAGCCGCCGGACCTCGCCGTGCATCAGGTCCACGAACCGCGCGTACTCCTGGGCGGGCTCAGGGGCGAACTCGGCGCGGAGCCGCTGGAGGCCCATCGAGACGGCGTTGAGGGGGTTCCGGACCTCATGGGCGAAGGCGGCGGCCACGTCGCCCAGCGCCGAGAGCCGCTCGCGGCGCGCCATTTCGATCTCGAGCGCCCGCACCTCATGGAGGTGTCGCTGCTGGAGATAGAAGATCGCGCCCAGTCCGAGCGCGCCCGCCAGGAGCGCGGCCACGGCCAGCACGATGGCCGAGCGGAGGTCCTCCCGCCAGGCCCGCTCCATCGGCTCGCGCCCGAAGTCGATCGTCAGGAGGCCGAGCCGCGAGCCGTCGAGCACGAGCGGCCGCGCGACCTGGAAGACCCGGGCGCCGCCGGCCGTCTCGACGTCCCGCGCCAGGCCTCGCGGTTCGCTGAGCGCCTGGGCGAGCGCGGGGTCGTTCGGCCGCTCGCCGATTCGCCGGGGATCCGAGTGGGCGAGCACGCTGCCCTCCGGCGACAGGAGCGCGACCGCGGCGACGCCCGCCTGGCGACCCAGCTCCTCGATCTGCCGCTCGACGCCGATCTCCCGGCGGAAGTTCAGGATGTAGTCGGCGTCGGCGTGGACCGCGATGATGCCCGGGAAGCTCCGGGCGCCGATCGCCACGCCGAAGACGCTCCCCTCCCAGAACTTCTCCTGCCTGATCACGGGGGGAGGGGGCTCCTCACCCGGCGCGGGCTCGGGGTGAGCCCAGCGGCGGCCCCACATGAACCTCATCATCGGCGGGTCGACGCCGGCGTGCTCACCCGGCGCGCGGGGCCCCCTCATCATGCCCATCATCCCGGTGGCCGGCGGGGGTGGGGTCCACGGTCGCCCCGCGAGGTCGAGGAGATCCACCCGACGGAGCCGGTTTCGCTCGGCGATCCGGCCGAGCTCGAGCGGATCGAACGGACGGCGGAGCAGCTCGTCGACGAGGCGCGCGTTGTCCGTGAGCCGCTGGGCGATCATCTCCTCGATCAGCGCGTTGCTCTTGATCGCGTTCCGGCTCCCGATCTCGACGGCGTCGGCCAGCGCCAGCCCCGTCTCGGTGAGCCGGGCGCGCAGCTCCGCCTGCCTCAGGCGCGCCGCCGCCCCCGCGTAGACGAGGACCAGCGCGGCGAGGAGCGCGATCGAGGCGAGGAAGTACCGGGAGATCTTCAAGGCGTCGAGTCCTCCGAGCCGTCCACTCCGAGCCTAGCATGCGGCACGCCGGCCGCGCCGTCGCGCAAAAAGCCGCGGCCCCCGGAAGGTCATCCTCCGAGGGCCGCGGGGGCGCGGAAGGCGGATCAGCCCTCGATCGACCGACCGCCGAACGGCATCACGCCGCCCCATGGGTTCACGTGGAGGACCCGCGTCTCACCCTTCGGACCCCGGAGCTCCACCTGGTACATCGTGTGGAGCCGCCCGGCGAACGGAAGCACCCGCTCGACCGTGAAGCCCTTGAAGTACCTCGCCGCGTACTCGGTCGCCAGCTCCTTGGCCTTCTCCTCGGTGATCGCCTGGGGAGCCGTCGACGTGGCTCCCGCCATCCCGGGGCAGCCGGCCCCGCCGGCCGCGCCCATCATCCCCGGCCCCATCTGAAACCCGGCGCCCATCATCTGGGGGCCGAAGCCCATTCGCCCGGGACCCATGCCGGGCCCGAAGGCGAGAGCCGCGCCCGCCACGACCGCCACCAGCGCCACTGCCAGCACCACTGTCATGACTCGTTTCATCGCTGTTGCCTCCTTTCGTTCAGCCTCACTGGCTGAGGAGGCATGACCCGTGCCAGGCGTCACGAGTTTCGGAGTGAGGGATTCTCGACAGTTCCGCGAGTGATTATCTGCCCGGCCGGCATCGCTCGACGACCCTGTCGAAGCCGGTCGACGATTTCGTCGCGGCGGATCGGCGCCGGTGGCAGCGTGCGCCGCCACCGGCCACGCGATCAGTTGAAGAGCACCTTCCGCACCGTCCGGTGGACGACGAACTCCTCGCCGGGGCGGTGATGGTACGTCAGGACGGCCTCGATGTCTTCGACGTCTCTCGTGAATATTTTCGCCGTCACGACCCGCGACGGCAATAGGTCAGACGGCGGATTTTCCCGGAGGCGCGGGCCTCGAGAGCGGCTTACGCGGCGAGGAGACGAACGCGATCGAGCAAATCTGGGCCCGGACGGCCACTCTCCACTACTTGCCATCCGATCAGTTCCGGCCGAGGACCGAAGAGAACGATCACTTGCCCGTCGCGAGCGGGAGCTTGTTGCAGTCCAGCTTCAACGCGCCAACCGTGAGCACCGCCACGGACCAGGGCCGCCGAAGGGGCGCGAAGCGCGACGGCGCCCTCCCGGCGAACTCGCCGTGCTTCCTCACGACATGCTTCGTAGGTCTCCATGCCTCCCGTGAGTATGTCGGGTGGCAGTACGGGCTCTTCGGCTGCTTCGAGCGTGCCATCGGGTACCTCGACCGCCCAGATCGCGCGATCGATCCCCGCGAGTTCTTCGAGAGTCGTGATCCCTTCGTGTCGGAGGAACTCTGCCCAGGTGCCGTCGGGTGTATCGGCGAGATAATGGGCGGGGCCTTCATTGGCGCCGTGCCACCGTGCTGGGGGTTGGTCGACGGTCTCCCAAAGAAACGGAAACGCTGGCGGGGCGTGTCGATACAGAATCACGTGGCCGGCGAGCCGGCAAGCGAGTGGGCCAAACTCCGGACACGCTGGGGACCGGGATCTTCTGGCTTCCACCCGCCCATTAGAAGCTGTGACGGCGTCCGGCCGTCGAGCTGGACGCGCTTCCGATCAAACCATTGCCGGATCCCGATCTCGTTATAAGCGCCAGCCAGGGCGCCAACGATGAGCGCGAGCCAGTGAAGACGACCCGCCACGTCGTCAGGGGTGTTTCGAATGGTTCGGGCATAGCGGCGGATGCTCGGGGCCGAGATCCCCAGAAGCCTTTCCAGCATGTCGACGCCGAGGATTCGCACGAGCTGTTTCCATTCGGACGCTGGCACCGGCGAAGCTTCGAGGGCCTCAGTGAGTTGATCCAGATACTGCTCCAGGAGCTTCGACTCTCCAACAAGCGTTTGGCTTGTCAGCATGGGCACCACCACCCCGCCGATTCCGGCTCGGCCCAAACGTGCGGCGAGCCGCCCGAAGGTGTTGGCGTCGAGCGTAACGGTCAGCTCGCGCTCGGGGAACAAGCCCATGGCATCGGCTCGCGCGAGGGCCGCGGCGCCCTTAACGGCCAGACTGGGCGTCGTGAACGGCTTTCCTACGGATCTGATTCGGAGCATGTCCTGATCCGAATTCTATCCGAATCGGTTCCGGAGCGCCAGCAGTAGCCCTCCTCGCCGTGGGAAGCGTCGGACGTGACTAGAACGGCGGGAGGCGATGGGCGATCCCGCCGGCCGCGAGGGCCAGGCCGGAGCGGCCGCGGCCAGCGGAGCCCGAGGCCGGCCGGGCGGGACGACCGCCAGCCGAGGCTCGACCGCTGCAGCCACTCGCCGAGGGCGGCCAGCGGACAGACGAGGCACCAGGCGCGGCCGACGAGGACGAGGGAGAAGAGGAGGCCGCCCCACCAGACCACCCAGGTGAAGACGGTCCCGAAGTTGACGCTCGGGTGGTCCATGCCGACGGCGGTCGAAGCGAGGACGACGGCGACCGCGGCGAGCGTGGGCAGCACCATCCAGAGCTGGAAGAGCCGGAGGCGGACGGCGCGACCGATGAGCGGAAGCTCGGTCACGTCGCGCGTGAGCCGCCCGAGCGGGGTGGAGCGGCGAGCGCTCACGCGAGGCGCCCCCCGGCGGCGCCCGCGATGGCGACGAACCCGGCGGCGAGGACGAGGGCCGCAGCCGAGGCGATCCAGGGGAGCGCGTTGCCGGGCTCGCGCCGGGGCGCGCCGACGACGAGCTTCGCCTTCATCGCCGGGTGCCCGAGGCCGCAGAAGGCGCTGCAGTGGATCGTGTACGTCCCGTCGGGGAGGTCGACCCCCACCGCGGGTGAGCGGACCTCTGCTCCCGGGCGGAGCTGGAGGTTCAGGCCCAGCTCGTTGATCGCGAAGCCGTGCTTGATGTCGTCGGTCCGCACGACGAAGCGCACGTGCTCGCCGGGGGCCACGCGGACGACGCTCGGGCTGAAGCCCCACGCGTGCACCCGGACCGCGATCTCCCGCGTCCCGTCTCCCGCGATCCCGTCGGCGGTCGAGACGGCCGTCCACGGCGCGTGGGAAGTCCAGACGATCGCGGTCCCGAGCGGCAGGAGGGCGCCCACGGTGAGGGCGAGCGCCCGATGGAGCCGACTCACGCCCCGCACCCTCGACCGAGACCGAGCTCCCTCCAGATCGCTCGCTTCAGCTCGGAGAACGCGGGCGAGAGCCTCTGCTCGAGCGTGCGGGGCCGGGGGAGGTCGACCGGGAGCTCGGCCCTCACGCGGCCGGGGCGCGGCGAGAGCACGACGACCCGGTCGGCCAGCGCGATCGCCTCCTCGACGTCGTGGGTCACGAGGAGCACCGTCTTCCGCCGCTTCTCCCAGAGGACCGCCAGCTCGTCCTGCATCCGGGCGCGGGTCTGGGCGTCGAGCGAGCCGAAGGGCTCGTCGAGGAGAAGAATGGAGGGGTCGGTCGCGAGCACCCTCGCGACCTCCGCCATCTTCGACATGCCGGCGGACAGCTCTTTGGGATAGGCGGACGCGTACCCCTCGAGCCCGATCAGGGCGATCAGCTCGGCCGTGATCGACTCCCGCGCCGCCGGGTCGGCCCCCTTGGCGAGGAGCCCGAACTCCACGTTCTCCCGGACCGTCATCCAGGGGAAGATCGCGTCCTCCTCGAAGACATAGCGCCGCTCGCGGCTCGGCGTCCTGACGGGCCTGCCGTCGCACAGGATGGCCCCCCGGGCCGGTGAGAGGAAGCCGGCGACGAGGCGGAGGAGCGTCGTCTTTCCGCAGCCGACCGGCCCCACGACGGCGAGGAACTCGTTGTCCCGCACCTCGAGCGTCACGCCGTCGAGCGCCCGCGTCGGCGTCCGGCCCTCGTACGTGTAGGCGACGTCGCTCAGGCTGAGCCGGGCGCTCCGCGCGTCGGGGCTACGCAACTCTTCGCCTCATCCAGCGGGTCGATCGCCGGTACGTCCCGAGGACGATCCCGTCGGAGACGAGGACGAGGACGCCGATCGTCGCGATCGCCAGCACGATCGTGGGAACGCGCGGGTACGCCCCGCCGAGGGCCAGGAGGTAGCCGAGGCTCGGCATCGTCGGCTTGATCAGCTCGGCCACGACGACGGTGACCCACGCGAGCGCCGTCGCGATCCTGAGGCTCGAGAGAACGGCCGGGACCGCGGCAGGGAGAATGATCCTCCGGACGACCATGCTCGGGGGCGTCCCGAGGGCAGCCGCGGCGTGGAGGTGGACGGCGGCGGCGCTGCGCGCGCCCTCGAACGCGCCCTGGAGCGTCACGATCGCGACGCCCGTCGCGACCAGCAGGATCTTCGGCAGCTCGCCCAGGCCGAACCAGAGGACGTAGAGGGGCAGGAGCGCCAGGGCCGGCGTGAATCTGAAGAAGACCACCCAGGGCTCAGCGAGAAACTCGACTCGCGCCCGGAGCGCCATCGCGAGGCCCAGCGGGATTCCGACGAGCGCGCCCGCCGCGACACCCAGGAGGACCCGCCCCCCCGTGACGAGGACCCCGCCCCCGAGGATTCCCGAGCGGACGAGGAAGACGGCCTCCTCCGCGAGGGACGCGTAGGGCGGAAGCAGCTCGACGCCCTCGACGTAGTGGACGGCGACCCAGACCCGCCGGGGGAGGACGCGGCTGCCGATCTCCGAGGCCACCCCGTAGAACACGGCGAGGGCCAGGAGGGCCAGGAGGGTTCGCCGGAGCCGCGTCGAGCCGAAACGCGCTACCACGGGCGTCGGTCCTTCGTCCAGCCGAGGAGCCGCCGGCTCACGACCCTGGTCGCGAGGTCCATCGCGTAGCCGACCGTCGCCAGCGCGACGATGGCCACCATCACGACGGCGGGATCGACGCCGATCCCGAGCCGGGACGACCAGAGGCCGCCGCCGACCAGGAGGTGGCCGATACCGTCCTCGCCCATCAGCATCTCGACGCCCACCGTGGTCATCCAGGCGATGACCAGCGCATAGCGCAGGCCGCCGAGCACCGACGGGCCGGCGGCCGGGAGGACGACGCGCGCGAACAGGAGCCGGCGGCCCGCGCCGAGGGCCCGCGCCGCTCTCACGTGGATCTCCGGCACGTCGCGCACGCCGTGATAGGTCGGGATCACGACTGTCGTGAAGACGGCGTAGACGATCGGGATGTCGAGGTGCGCCTCTCCATGGCCGACCCAGAGCATCACGTACGTGATCAGCGCCAGCGGAGGGATGGATCTCACGAGAATGAAGATCGGGTGGAGGTAGTCGTCGGCCTTCCGGCTCCAGCCCATCCAGAACCCGACCAGAATCCCGAGCGCGCCTCCGAGGGCGACGCCGAACAGCACCCGGAGCGTGCTCACCGCGAGCGCGCCCTGGAGCGTCACCCCCTGAGCCAGGAGGCCACCGACGTGGTCGGTCGGGTGCACGTGGCCGCCGCCCGGCATCGCAGTCCGGCCGGTCACGAGGGAGAGGAACGCGTCGAGGATCGCCCGGGTCGGCGGGAGGATGTCCAGCCTCCCGTAGGTGGAGGAGGCCAGCGTGTAGAGGCCGACCATCGCCGCGACCGAGACGAGGCCGAGCAGCACGCGCTGTCTTCCGGAGGTCACGGCAGTCAACGTGAGCAATGGGGCTGCCAGGCAGGGAGGCGCGCAACTGCCCGACCCGAAAGGGTTCTTCGACCAGCGGACGTGGCTCTCGGGTGGCCTCGACCCGCGGAGTGGGGTGTTGCCGCCCCAGGCCGCGGCGCCAGGGGCTAGTTGAAGCGGTAGGTCAATTTGATGCCGACGATGTGCGCGGTGTAAGTCCTCCAGGTCGCTGCCGAGCCAGATCGAGGTCGCGCCCGGGACGAAGGGATCGAACGTGTCCGTAGGGGGGCTCGCGTCAATGAGGAGTCCGGATCAATTCGCTGGACCAAAGGAAGGGGCTTGACTCATCAAAAATTCTTGATATGTTATGAGCGTGCGTACCCTGGCACGGACGGACCTCGAGCGGACGGCGCGGCTGTTTCAAGCACTCGCCGACGAGACGCGGCTCAGAATCATCGAGTGCCTACGCGACCGCGAGGAGTGCGTCTGCCACCTGACCGACACGCTCGAGACGGGGCAGTCCCGCCTCTCCTTTCACCTGAAGATCCTCAAGGACGCGGGGATCATCACGGACCGGCGCCAGGGGCGGTGGATCTACTACTCGCTGAATCCCGCGGTGATCGAGGAGCTGGAGCGGGCCCTCCGGTCGCTGCGCGAAACCTTGAGGAGGACGGCATGAGCGACCGGGAGCTGAAGGAGATCGTCAGGGACAAGTACGCGAAGGCCGCGCTGCGCGTGACGGGCGGCGGCAGCTCCTGCTGCGGCGCCGCGCCGTCATCGGGGTGCGGTGACCCGATCACCTCGAACCTCTACGACGCCGGAGAGACCGGTGGACTCCCCGAGGAGGCGCTGCTCGCGTCGCTCGGGTGCGGCAACCCGACGGCACTCGCCCAGCTCAACCCGGGCGAGACCGTCCTCGACCTAGGCTCGGGCGGCGGGATCGACGTCCTCCTCTCCGCGAAGCGGGTCGGCCCCGGCGGCAAAGCCTACGGCCTCGACATGACGGACGAGATGCTGACGCTCGCCCGCGAGACCCAGCGGAAGGCGGGCGTGACGAACGTCGAGTTCCTCAAGGGCGAGATCGAGGCGATCCCGCTCCCCGACAGCACGGTCGACGTCATCATCTCCAACTGCGTGATCAATCTCTCGGCCGACAAGGACCGCGTGCTCGCAGAGGCCTTCCGGGTCCTCAAGCCCGGCGGCCGGCTCGCGGTCTCTGACGTCGTCGTGCGGGGTCCAATGCCCGCCGAGATCCAACAGTCCGTCGAGCTGTGGATCGGGTGCGTGGCCGGGGCGCTCGAGGAGGAGGAGTACCGGGCCAAGCTCGCCAGGGCCGGGTTCGAGGCGATCGACCTCGAGCCCACCCGCGTCTACCGGGCGGAGGACGCCCGGGAGTTCCTCGCGGGGGCGGGCCTCGACGCTGCGGCGATCGCGCCGGCCGTCGACGACAAGTTCATGAGCGCGTTCATCCGCGCCCGCAAGCCCGCAGCGCCATGATCTACGAGTACCGGGCGTACTACGTGATGCCGGGCCGCATGCCGGACATCCAAAAACGGTTCGCCGAGACGACGCTGGGGCTATTCAGGAAGCACGGAATCATTGTCGTCGGCTTCTGGGAGACCGTGATCGGCGAGTCGAACGAGCTGGTCTACCTCTGCGCCTTCGACGACCTCGCCCACCGGCAGCGCGCGTGGGCGGCGTTCATGGCGGACCCCGAGTGGCAGGCGGCGAAGAAGGCGAGCGAGCTGAACGGGCCGCTGGTCGAGCGCGTCGTCAACAAGATCTGGAAGCCGACGCCGTTCTCGCCGATGCAGTGACGACTCGGCCGTGGAGGAGGGAGTAGTGGCGGAACCTCGACGGCATGTGGGCGCCGACCGAAGCCACCACGACCACGAGGACGAGGATCGCGACCCTCTGCTCCCAGAAGACGGGGACCATCAGGAGGAGCAGGAGCTTCAGAAGCACCGCCACGCCCTTTCCGAGGAAGAGCCAGGCGCAGGTCGAGGCCAGCTCGAGCGCCATCAGCGCGGCGCCGCTGGCGATCGTCGCGACCAGGAACGGATAGAGCCGGGCGGGCTCGACGTCGAAAGCGTGCCCGCCGAGGAGGGTCCCGAAGGTCGCGAGGTGCGCCGTGCGGAGCGCCACGCCGAGCGCCCGGTGTCCCGGAACCCTCCGGGGGGGATCGGGACAGAGGAGGTTCCTCACCGGCCTAGGCCTTGACCAGCTTCACGCGAGTATCGTAGAAAACCGCGCTTCCTCCCGTCAGGTCCTCGAGGCAGGTGTTCCCGAGCACCGGATCGACGCGCATCGCGGCGTTGCCGTGGAGCCCCTTGCCGCGCCGTGGGTCGCCCTTGATCAGCGTGCCGTCGACGCGGACGTCCGACGACCCGTACGCCCAGTGGCCGTGGCCCAGCGAGAACGCGACGACTCCGGGGCGGATGCCCTGGATCGCCTTGAGCTTCCCCGCCATCGGCCGCTTCGCGCCGTTCCCGAGATCCCAGACACCCTCGGGGTTCGAGGCGGAGACGATCTTGACCGTCTGACCGTCCTTGAGCCCGAGCCGGCTCGCGTCGGCCTCGTTGAGGACGACGGAGTTCTCGGGCAGGACGTGGAGCAGCCAGTAGTCGGCGGCGGTCCGCGATTTCGTGTGGCTCATCTCCCTGAAGGTGATGAGCTGAAGGTCGTAGCCGCGGTCCTCGACGGGGCGGCCGCGCGCGTCGAGGGGCGCCGGAACGTACGTGGCGAGGCCGGGGAAGAGCCTGCCTGTCATCGAGTTCTTCGTCTTCGCCGTCTTCTCCTGGTAGAGGTTGATCAGCTTGCCATAGCGGTTGGCGACCTTGTCGCCGTCCCACGCGCGCTCGTAGTCCTGGAAGCGCCCCCCGCGGTTCAGGACGTAGATCACTTTCCGCCAGAGCCCGGTGCCGACGGTCCGCTCCCAGCGCGAGGGGTCGAAGACGGACCTCGGCAGGTGGCGGCGCGAGTCGAGGAAGAGCTTCACCTCGTCGTCACCCGCGTCGGGCACCGCGTCGCCCGGCTTCTCCCCCGCCGCGACGTTGGCGACCATCCTCAGATAGAGGTCCTCGGGGCGGGTGAAGGGCTGGCCGGGACCGAAGCCGTCCTTGCCGAAGCCCGGCAGCCCCAGCCGCTCCGCGACCGCGAGCAGCATGGCCTCGAGCGAGATCGGCATCTCCTCCCCGAAGACTTTGACGGTCTCGGGGATGGGAGGGATCACCGGCTGGCGCACCGGCTGGATCTTCGGCGCCACCGAGGGGTGGCTCCCGTGGAACTCCCAGCGCTCGAGGTAGGTGAGGTCCGGGAAGATGTAGTCGGCGTACATCGACGTCTCGCCGATCACGATGTCGTTCGCGACGAAGAGCGGGATCTTCCGGACGTCCGAGAGGATCGCGATGTTGGTGTGCCCCGCGGGCAGCGCGTACACCGGGGAGCCCATGTAGAGGAACAGCGCCTTGATGAGGTAGGGGTATGCGTCGCCCGCGGACGGCACGATCTCCTGGTAGATGTCCGAGGAGAGCGGGAACCAGGCGCGCCTGGCCGGGTAGCCGGCGAAGAGCGTGGTGTCCTCGTACTTGGCGTCGTGGCGGATCAGGCTGATCCCGAAGGGCGCGGCCTTGCCGGGCATGAGCTTGCCGAGCGGGAACGGCTGCCCCTCCTTTCCGCCCGCGGCGTCGTAGGCGGTCGCCTTGATCATGCCCCCCTTCCAGTCGTAGTTCCCGATCAGGAGGTTGAGCGAGTACCAGGCGATGACGTTGTAGAAGCCGTTGGTGTGCTGGGAGACGCCCCGGTGGATGTCGGCCGCCGCCTTCTTGCCGTGGCTCGTGAACTCGACGGCGAGGTCGACCAGGTCGCGGCCGGTGAGGCCCGCGATCTCGGCCCACTCCTCGACGGTGTGGGCGCTCGCCGAGTCGCGGAGGAGCTGGAGCGCGCTCTTCACCTTGATCCCGGCGATCTCGGTGGAGACCAGGAGATCGCCTTCGACCGCGGTCTGCTCGTCGTCGGGATCGACGGCCACGGGCTTCCCGTCCTTCCACGCGACGAAGAGGTCCTTGTCGCCGAGGCCGATCTCCTTGGCGCGGAGGAACGCCCCCGGCGTGCCATCCTTCTCGAGCTTGACGAGCCACGCGGCGTTCGTCCAGGTGGGCTCGCCGTCCGCCTTGGCCGCGGCCTTGTTGGCGTTCCCGAGGAAGCGGGCGTCGAAGCGCCGGTTGTCGATGACCCAGCGGATCAGGCCGAGGGCGAGCGCCCCTTCGGTCCCGGGCCGGTTGGGGAGCCACCGCCAGGCCTTCGCCGCCGTCTTGGAGAAGCGCGGGTCCACCACGGCGAACCTGAGCCGCCCGGACGTCAGCCCTTCCGTGAGCTTCGGGATCCGGTGCGGGGGCCCATAGTTGCCCTCCAGCGGCGAGGCGCCGACGAAGATCACGAACTCGGCGTTTGCGAGGTCGCCCTGCCAGTAGAACTTGGCGCCTCCCGTCCAGCGCCCGTCACGGTACTGCTCGCTCATGGCCTTGCCGGAGAAGTAGAGCGAGCCCTGGCAGACGGTCGTGTGGCCGTGGGCGTTCACCGAGCCGAAGGCGTCCTTGGTGAAGCGGTTGATCAGATCGCCGCGTCCCGCCTTGAGCCGCCCCCAGGCGAACAGGAGCTGGTTGTTCCTGGGACCGAGGTCCGGATGGTCGGGATCGATCAGGAGGTCGAGCGCGGCGGCGTGTCTCGTCTTGAACTCGGCGACCGTCAGCTTCTTCGCCTGGACGGCCTTCGCGTCGTCCGCGAGGGCCTTCGCCACCTTCGGGTCGCGGACGGCCCAGAGCTCGCGGAGGCCGGCGACCTTGCGCGTCTCCTCACCGGGCACCTGCTTGAACAGCTCGCCGCCCTCGACGATCTCGCGGATCGCCTGGTCGAACGGGATCGTCATCCACTCGTTCGACCCCCGCGGGCCGGCGCGCTTGAGCACCTTCACGATCCGGTACGGGTCGTACGCGGACTGGAGGCCCGCCTGGCCCTTGGGGCAGAGGATGGCGTCGTACGTGGCCGTGTCGAACGGCGACGTCTTGTAGGGCAGGTGCGGGGTGAGGTTCA
>JACQWC010000004.1 GCA_016209635.1 Candidatus Rokuibacteriota bacterium
CACCTCGGTCGTCGGCAGGCATGGCCTGCCCGGCTGGGTCTGGCTCGCGCGCGAGGCGCTCGAGGCCGAGCGGCTCGGGCAGGTCGATCTCCGCGAGCTCGTCGAGGACGCCACCCAGCTCGCCCTCATCGACCAGGAGCGCGCCGGGATCGACGTCGTCTCGACCGGCGAGATGGGGCGCGTGCGCTTCATCATCGGCTTCTACGGCCGCCTCTCGGGCCTCCGCCAGCTCGAGGCCCCGCGCAAGCTCGGCGCGCCCCACTGGGACACGAACACGCCCTTCGAGCTGGTGGATCGCGTCGCGGCACCGGACGGGCTCGGGATCGTCGAGGAGTTCGCCCTCGCGCGCGCGATGACGCGACAGCCCATGAAGGCGACGGTGCCGGGGCCGTTCACGCTCTCGATCCCGCTCCGCATCGGCGGGCCCTATCGCGACCGCGACACGCTCCTCGCCGACCTCGTCGAGATCGTGAACGCCGAGCTGACCGCGCTGGTCGAGGCCGGCGCGGACTTCATCCAGATCGACGAGCCGAACTACGCGATGCTCCGGAGCGGGCTCCCCGATCTCGTCGCCGTCTTCAACCGCTCGGTGGAGGGGGTCCGGGCGAAGATCGCCCTCCACGTCTGCTTCGGCAACCTCTACGGCCGGCCGTTCCCCGCCGTCCGCTCGTACCGCCACCTCTTCCCGGGGATCTTCGACGTCCGCGCGAGCCAGTTCGTCCTCGAGTTCGCGAACCGGGGCATGGAGGACATCGAGCTTCTCAAGGAGCTGCCGGCCGGCAAGGAGCTGGGCGCGGGCGTCGTCGACGTGAAGGCCTTCCGCGCCGAGACCCCCGAGGACGTGGCGGAGCGGATCCGCCGGGTCATGCAATTCGTCCCGCCGGAGCGGCTCTGGGTCAACCCCGACTGCGGCCTCTGGGAGACGCCCCGGCGCGTCGCGGCGGCCAAGCTGCGCGCGATGGTCGAGGGCGCCAGGCTCGTGCGGGCCGAGCTGCCGTAGCGTGACCCCGCGGGAAGCGGAGATCAAGGAGGTCGGCCGCCGGGCGGGCGGGCGCGTCGTCGGCATCGCCGCCGCCGCCGCCTTCGAGTCGCGCGTGCCCGAGGGCTATCGCCCCGGCGACATCCTGCCCGGCGCCCGATCCGTCGTCGTGGCGGGCGGCGACGGGCCGACGGCCGGGGCCTGGCGGTGCCCGGATCACCGCGTGATGGAGATCACCGGCTACGACCTCCGGGAGAACGTCGCCATCCACGTCATGTGCGACCACATCGAGCGCGAGTGGCGCCACTATGCGATCCAGGCGCCGTCCCTTTCGGTCCACGGCCACGAGCCCCCGATGAGCATGATGCTGGCCGCCGAGCTGGCCGGGCTCGGCACCCGGAGCCTCGCGGCCCACATCATCCTGAATCCCGAGTACGGGCTCCTCTACTACGCCGCGCTCATCACGACCGCCGAGCTGGCGCCCGACCCGCCCCTCGAGACGCCCGCGTGCCCCCATCCAGGATGCGCCGCGATGTACCGGCGCATCGGCACCACGCCCTGCCTCCGGGTGTGCCCCGCGTGTCTCGCCGGCCGCGTCGGGGACGACGGGACGATCGCCGAGTCCACCTACAACCGCGAGCGCTGCCACTCCCGGGCGCAGACGTACGGGATCGGATCCTTCCAGAAGGCGCTCCTCGCGATCGTCGACGAGGAGGACCCGGGGCGCCGGCGGACGATGATCTACGGCGACTTCTTCACGAAGAGCCTCCAGGCGGTCGGCTTCTACCGCGACTCGATCGCGCAGTGCTTCGAGTGCATGCGCGTCTGCCCGGTGGGGCGGAAGTACCGGAAGCTCGAGTAGCCGCATGGCGACGCTTCCGCCCGACGCGAAGGCCCGGTTGAAAGAGACGGCGCTCCGCGCCGGTGCCGTCGCCTGCGGCGTGGCGAGCGCGGCGGCCTTCGAGCCGCTGGCGCCCGCCGGCCACCGGCCCGGCGACCTCCTGCCCGGCGCGCGCTCGGTGGTCGTCGTCGGGGGAGCCCAGCCGAGGGCCGGCGACTGGATCGCCCGGTCACCGTGGGTGCTCGAGAGCATGTCCACCACCGAGCGCATCCAGTCGGTGGGCCGGCGCGTCGCGCAATTCATCGAGGCGGACTTCGGGTACTACGCGCTGTTCGTGCCGCCCGGCACCGAGAGCGGCATGAACCCGTTCGTCTCGTTCATGCTGGCGGCCGAGCTGGCGGGACTCGGGTCGCGGAGCCTCGCCGGACCGATCCTGAGCCGCGAGCACGGCATGCTCTACTGGAGCGTGGTCGTCACCACGGCGCCGCTCGAGGCGGACTCGCCCGAGGCGGAGCCCGCTTGCCCCGCGCCCCCCTGCCGGGAGATGTGGGAGCGGGAGGGCACGACGCCCTGCCTCAAGGTCTGCCCCGCCTCGGCGGGCGGCTGCCTCGACGGGAGGCTCGAGAACGGCCGCGCCGTGCGCACTTCCTACGACCGGGACCGGTGCCAGACGCGGGTCCACACGCACTGGATCGGCGGATTCCAAAAGGCCCTCGAGCAGGCGCTCGACGAGCCCGACAGGGAGCGGCGGAAGATGATCCTCTACGGCGACTTCTTCACGCGGACGCTCTGGGCGGTGACCTATTCCTCCACGAACATCGCCCAGTGCTTCGAGTGCATGCGGGTCTGCCCGGCCGCGCACGGCCTGCGGCCACTGGAGTAGCGCGATGTTCGTCCTCGACCCCGAGATCTACACGCGGTACAAGGACCAGGTCCTCGAGCTGTCGAACTCGTTCCAGCGGATCGGCCAGCGCGGGCTCTCGGACAAGGAGATCGCTGCCCGGCTCGGCCTCGAGGAGCGCGTCGTCACGGAGATCCGCTGCGTCGCGGAGCGCGACGCCTACCCGCTCGAGGAATGGGAGCGGGCGATCGAGTTCAAGCGCAAGGCCGCGCGGGACTGGCTGGCCATGGCGCTCAAGCGCCCCGAGCTCAGGGAATGACCCTCTACTTCTTCGAGCGGATCACGGAGGACGACTTCCTCGGTCCCGTCGTCATCGCCGCCGAGGACGAGGTTCGGGCGTGGGATCTGCTGGGCCGCCGGGAGCGGAAGGAGGTCGCCACGCTCCGGGCCGAGTCGTGGGAGGTGGCGCAGGAGCTCGGCGAGATCCCCTCGCGACCGTCGATCGTCTATCCGAGCCACTACCGGCGCGCGGTCCTCCAGGGCCCCAGCTGAGCGATCTCACTCTCCGGTTCCTCGGGTCGGGCGATGCGTTCGGGAGCGGCGGCCGCTTCCAGACCTGTCTCCACCTCCAGGGTCCCGCGGGGAGCCTCCTGATCGACTGCGGCGCCTCCTCGCTGATCGCGCTCAAGCGCGCGGGGCTCGACCCGTCGGCGATCGGCGCGGTGCTCTTGAGCCATCTCCACGGCGACCACTTCGGCGGCGTGCCGTTCCTGGTCCTGGACGGCCAGTTCAGCCGGCGGACGCAGCCGCTCCTCGTCGCGGGCCCGCCAGGCGTGCGCGCCCGGGTCGAGGCGGCGATGGAGATCCTCTTCCCCGGCTCGTCGTCGGTCGCGCGGCGGTTTCCGACGGAGTTCCGGGAGCTCGAGGAGCGCGCGCCGACTCCGGTGGGACCAGCGAGCGTGACGGCCTTTCCAGTGGAGCACGCGAGCGGAGCGCCGGCCTACGCCCTCCGCGTCGAGTACGCGGGCCGGACGGTCGTCTACTCGGGGGACACGGAGTGGACGGAAACCCTCGTGGAGGCCACGCGCGGCGCCGATCTCTTCGTCTGCGAGGCGTACTTCTTCGACAGGGCGATCCGGTACCACCTCGACTACCGGACGCTCCAGGCCAATCGCGCGCGACTCGCGTGCGGGCGGATCGTCCTCACGCACATGAGCGGAGACATGCTACGCCGCGTGGCCGAGGTGGACCTCGACTACGCGGAGGACGGGCGCGTCATCGCGCTGTAGGCGGGCTAGAGGATCTCGTCGACGGCGACGCTCAGTCCGGGAAACGCCTCCGGGCTGAGGCGCTGCCCGCGCCCCACCTCCTCGACCTGCCGGTAGCCTCGAGGGCCGGGCTGGCGATGGACTGCGACCCGCTCTCCGGCCACGTCGACGACCCAGACCTCACGGATCCCGGCCCGGGCGTAGAGCGGGAGCTTCACCCGCCGGTCGTAGTTCAGCGTGGTGTCGGCGACCTCGACCAGGAGGAGCACGTCCTCGGGCCCGACGTCGACCTCGCGGTAGTCCGGCCGCCGACGGAGGAGGGTCACGTCCGGTTGGGGCTCCGAGTCCTCCGAGAGCGCCACCGGATTCTGAACGGACACGAGGGCTCGGTCACCCACGCCCGTCACGAAGACATGCGTGAGGGTTGTGACGGAGAAAGCGTGGTGGCGGCCGATCGGGCTCATCCGGACGATCTCGCCCTCGATGAGCTCGACGCGATCGTCCTCGGAGAGGATGCCGGCCTCCCCCATCTTGTGATACTCGCCACGCGTGAAACGACGTCTGAGCAGCTCTTCCAACACCGGCGACCTCCGACGGGCATTGTAGCAGGGATCCTCGCCGCGGAGCCCCGCGCCGGTCAATGTCGGGAAATGGATACGTCGTTATTTGGCGACGTTGAAGCGGAAGTGGCAGATCTCGCCGTCGTGGACGATGTAGTCCTTGCCCTCGAGCCGGAGCTGCCCGCGGGTGCGAGTCTCGGCGAGGGAGCCGGCCGCGATCAGCTCGTCGAACCTCGTGACCTCGGCGCGGATGAAGCCGCGCGCCATGTCCGAGTGGACCGTGCCCGCCGCGTCCTGCGCGCGCGTCCCCGCCGGGACCGACCACGCCCGCACCTCGTCCTCGCCGACCGTGAAGAACGAGACCAGGCCGAGGAGCGCGTAGCAGTCGCGCAGGACCCGCCGGATCGCCGGCTCCCGGAGGCCGAGATCGGTGAGGAAGGCCTCCTGCGCCTCGCCCGTGAGCTGCGCCACCTCGGCCTCGATCACCGCCGAGACCCAGCCGACCCGCGTGTGGCGGCGCGCGGCGATCTCGCCGAGCCCGAACGCCTCGACGACCCGCTCCCCCTCGGCGATCGACTTCTCGTCGAGGTTCAGGCAGTGCAGGATCGGCTTCGCCGAGAGGAACGTGAACCCCCGGACCGTCTTCGCCTCGTCCGCCGGGAGGTCGAGGGCGCGGAGGGAACGCTCCCTCTCGAGGTGCGCCTTCACGCGCCGGAGCAGCTCCTGCTCCCGCGCGTCGCCGTCGGTCCGTCGCTTCCCGAGGGACGCCTCGAGCCGTTCGAGACGCCGCTCGACGACCTCCAGGTCGGCCAGGATCAGCTCGGTCTCGAGGTCCACGATGTCGCGCCTCGGATCCGCCGCCCCGAGGACCTCGTCGCCGAACGCGCGGACCACGTGGAGAAGGGCGTCCGCGCCGCGGAACTCCTTGGCCTCGAGACCCTTCCGCTCGCCCTTCGCGATCCCCGCCAGGTCCACCACCTCGAAGGCGGCGTAGGTGGTCTTCTCCGGCCGGAAGAGCGCCGCGAGCCGGTCCACGCGCGCGTCCGGGACACGGGCGATCCCCGCGTGCAGCTCCACCCGGCCCGTGTCGTGGCGCGAGGTTGGGACCTGCGAACCCGTGAGGAGGTTGAAGAGCGTCGTCTTGCCGCTCTGCGGGAGGCCGACCAGGCCGATCTTCACCCACCGATTATGCCACCGGCCCCGGCGCGCGTCCTGGACGCGTCGCATTGACAGCGCGCTTCTCGAGTGGCTACGGTAGTCACTGCGCGGGAGGCCACCATGGGCACGGTGGGTGTCAGAGAGCTCAAGAATCGGCTCACGCAGTATCTGCGGCGCGCGAAGTACGGCGAGGAGGTCATCGTCACCGAGCGGGGAAAGCCGATCGCGCTCCTGCAGCCCATCGAGTCCGCCGCGGAGGTCGCAAGCCTCGGCGAAGGTGACCGGACCGCCGAGGCGGAGCGTCTCAGGCCCTTGAACGTCGAGACCGCGGGCTGAGCCAGCCACCGAAGGACATCGACCCGAAGGGCGCCGTCCTGGCGCTCCTCGTGTCCGTCCTCTGGGGCGCCAACCCCGTCGCCATCAAGATCGGGCTCGAGGACGCGCCGCCCTTCCGCCTCGCCTGGATGCGCTTCGTGGTCGGTGCGGCGGTGATCCTCTTCTGGGCCTGGCGGACGCGCCGGCTCCGCCACTTCCGCATCGACCCCGGCGAGTGGCGCCCGCTCCTCGTCTTGGGCCTCCTCTTCACCGCCCAGATCGGGTCCATGAACGTCGGCACGTCGCTCACGAGCGCATCCCACGCGGCGATCCTGCTCAACCTCTACGCGGTCCACACGGTCGTCCTGGCCCACTTCATGATCCCGGGCGATCGTCTGACGCCGCGCCGGCTGGGCGGCGTGCTCATCGCCTACTCCGGCATCGTCCTCCTCGTCGGGAGCCAGGCGAGCGCCGGGGCGCCGACGCTCCTCGGCGACGTGATCATGTTCGTCAGCTCGCTGATCCTCGCCGAGCGGACGGTCTACCTCGCCCGTGCCGTTCACCGGTTCGACCCGGTCACGCTGCTGCTCACGCAGGCCGTGATCGGCAGCGCGATCTTCGTCGCGGTCTCGCTCGCCGTCGAGCCCGTCCCGACCCGGTGGACGTGGGGCCTGGCCGGCTCGATCGGCTACCAGGGCGTCATCATCGCGGGCTTCAACTTCGCGGTGAACCTCTGGCTGCTCAAGCGATACCGTCCGAGCACCCTCGCCGCCTTCTTCCTCACGCAGCCCATCTTCGGCGTGGTCGCGGCTGCCCTCCTCCGGGGCGACGCGCTGACGGCCGACCTCCTCCTGGCGAGCCTGGCCGTCGCCGCGGGCGTCGGCCTGGCGAGCCGCTGAGCACCCCCGCTGCTATAATCGTCCCGTGCCGAGCGCGCCCGCGAAGTCGCTCGAGACCGTGTCGAATCCCCACCCCGACCGGGACTACGAGGTCACGATGAGCGTCCCGGAGTTCACGTGCCTCTGCCCGCTGACGGGCCAGCCCGACTTCGCGACGATCCGGATCCGCTACGTCCCCGACCAGCACCTCGTCGAGCTCCGATCGCTCAAGCTCTACCTGTGGGCGTACCGGCAGGAGGGCGCGTTCCACGAGGATGTCACCAACCGGATCCTGAACGACCTGGTGGCGGCGGCCCGGCCACGCTGGGCGGAGGTCACCGGCGACTTCAACGTGCGCGGGGGCATCAAGACCGAGGTCCGCGCGACCTACGGCAAGCGCCCCGAGATCTGATCGGCTCAGCGCGGGCGGTTCTCCCGGTACCAGTCGACCGTCCGGCGAAGCCCCTCGTGAAACTCCGTCGTCGCCTTGAATCCGAACGCCTGCCACGCCCGGCTCGTGTCGAGGCAGCGCCGGGGCTGGCCGTTCGGCCTGGTCGTGTCCCAGACGATGCGCCCGGCGAAGCCGGTCAGCTCCGCGATCAGCTCCACGAGACGCTTGACGGTGATCTCGCTCCCCGTGCCGACGTTGACCGGCTCGGGGCCATCGAACCGCTCGGTCGCGAGCGCGATCGCCTCGGCGCAGTCGTCGACGTACAGGAACTCGCGCGTCGGCGAGCCGTCGCCCCAGCAGACGATCTCGGGCGACGTCCGGTCGATCGCCTCCAGGCACTTCCGGATGAGCGCGGGAATGACGTGCGAGGACTCGGCGTCGAAGTTGTCCCCGGGCCCGTAGAGGTTGACCGGCAGGAGGTGGATCGCGTTGAACCCGTACTGCTGGCGATACGCCTGCCCCTGCACGAGGAGGAGCTTCTTCGCGATGCCGTACGGCGCGTTCGTCTCCTCGGGATAGCCCTCCCAGAGACTCTCTTCCCTGAAGGGCACGGGCGCCAGCTTCGGGTACGAGCAGATGGTGCCGACGCCGACGAACTTCTCGACGCCGGCCCGCCGGGCGTACTCCATCAGGAGGGCGCCCATCACCAGATTGTCGTAGAGGAACCGGCCGGGGTTCGCCTGGTTGGCGCCGATCCCCCCGACGACGGCGGCCAGGTGGATCACGATGTCGGGTCGCGCGTCGGCGTAGAGGCGCTCGACCTGAGCCTCGCGGGTCAGGTCGTACTCCGTCCGGCGGGGGACGATCACCCCCGTGCAGCCGCGCTCCCGGAGCGCTCGAACCACGCGCTGCCCGAGAAAGCCCGCGCCCCCCGTGACCACGATCGGCTTCCCGGCGAGTTCCCGCATCGGCGACTCCCCACTCAGAGGTGGTTCGTACCATAGGGACGCGCCCGGGCGGGGTCAAGCCGCGAGTGCTCCTGGCGGGCCCCGCCGGGGTCACGTCGCGAGGGCCAGGAGCACCATCCCCACCAGCATCACGATCGCGCCCGCGGCCGACTCCCGCACGCGCTGCGCCTCGCCGAAGACGAGGACGCCGATCGCCATCGCGAAGAGGATCTCGACCTGCTTCACCGCCTCGACGTAGGACGACAGCGTCAGCGTGTACGCCGTGCCCTGGGAGAGCGTGGTGAGCGCGGCGAAGAGGCCGAGGGCGACGAAGTCCCGCCAGTGGCGGCCCACCGCCGGGAAGTGGCGCGCGGAGGTCGCGAGCGCGATCGGCGTCATGATGAGGCTCGCGGCCGCGTAGCCGCCGAGGGTCCCGGTCGCGGGGTCGGAGGCGACGATCGCCTGCTTGATCGTGATCACCGACGGCGCGTAGAAGACCGCGGCGAGGAGCGTGTAGCGCTGGCCGCGGTCGGTGACGAGGACGACCAGCGGCTCCCACGGCGAGATGCGCGCCCGGGAAACGTTCAGGAGATAGACGCCCGCCGCCGAGAGGAGCACGCCGGCCACGCCGAGGACGCTCGGTCGCTCCCCGATCGACAGGTACGCCAGGCCGAGCAGGATCAGGAGGCTCACTTTCCACAGCGCCGTCACGAACGAGATGTCCCCGAGCTTGAGGGCCTTGGAGAGCGCCAGGGTCGAGATCGTCTGGCACACGCCAAAGGCGATGCACCAGGCGAAGAAGCCAGGCTCGAGCGCCGGCCAGCCTTTCACGAGGCCGGCGACGAGCGCCCACGGCAGGAGGAAGGTGAAGCGCCCCCACACGTTGATGTACTCGTCCAGCGCGTGACCGAGCCGCTTCATCGCGGTGTTGCGGAGAACCTGGAAGAGCGCCGCAGCCACCGACAGGCCGAGCCACACGAAGTCGCATTGTAGCCCCTGTCAAGAAAATCGCCGCGTTGCAAGCAAACTGACCAGCCGACGCCGTCAGGGTCTAGAGTGCATCACCCTGTTTTTACAGGCCAATTCGCATTGGCGTCCATCTTGCTATCTTCGGCTTCCGGCAGTCGGGTCCCTGGCGGTGTCGAGTCGGGGACCGAGGGGGAACGATGGCGGAGAGACTCGAAACTCGGGAGCGAGACGGTCACGCGGGAGCCGACGTCGAGGTCGGCTCGGACGCGACCGACCGGCTCGTCTGGCGGAGCCGGGCGCTGGAGGAGCTGGTCAGGATCGGCATCACGCTCACGTCCGAGAACGATCTCTCGGTGCTCCTCGGGCGAGCGCTCGAGGAAGCCCGGAGATTCACCCGCGCCGAGGCGGGCACCCTCTTCCTGCGCGACGGCGACCGGCTCCGGTTCGCCGTGGTCCAGAACGACCTCCTCGCACGCCGCCTCGGTGAGCGAGAGGTGGAGCGCCAGTTCCAGGCCGAGCCGCTCGAGTGCGACGCGCCGGCCCTCGCCGCCTACGTCGCCCGCACGGGCCGCATCGTGAACGTCCCCGACGCCTACCGGATCCCCGCGGGCCGGCCCTACACCTTCTGCTCGGACTGGGACGCGCGGAACGCGTACCGCACGCGCTCGGTGCTCGCGGCGCCCCTGCGCGAGTCCGCGGGCACGATCGTCGGCGTCCTCCAGCTCATCAACGCGCGGGACGAGCGCGGCGAGATCGTCCCGTTCGACCAGGACCTGGAGCCGCTCGTCCTCGCCCTGGCCACCCAGGCGGCCGTCGCCATCCGCAACACGCATCTCGCCAAGGCGTCGTTCAAGGACGCCCTGACCGGCAGCTACAGCCGCCGGTACTTCACGCTCAGGCTCGAGGAGGAGGTCAAGCGCTACGACCGCTTCGGCCACCCGCTCTCGCTCGTCCTCGTCGACATCGACCACTTCAAGCAGCTGAGCGACGCTCACGGACAGACCGCCGGAGACGAGACCCTCGCCGAGATCGCCCGGCTCCTCCAGCAGCACTCGCGGAGCTTCACCGTCGTGGCGCGCCTGGGCGGCGACCAGTTCGCGGCGCTCCTCGTGAACACGCCCAAGGCGGGCGCCGTCGCCTACGCCGAGCGGATCCGGAGGCTCCTGGAGGAGCACGCCTTCACCCATGGGTTCGTCACGGCGAGCTTCGGCATCGCCTGCTTCCCGGACGATCTCACGTCCTCGCAGGACGGGGCGAGCGCGAGGGACCTCATGCAGGCGGCCGACGCGGCGCTCTACGAGGCCAAGCGGGCGGGCGGGAACACCGTCGGCAGGCTTTGATCGAACTCTGGTAGGAACGCGACCGAGCCCGAGTAGAATGGAGAGCTGATGGCCGCAAAGCCGCCCGGACAGCTCGTGATCGTCTCGCGCGATCGGCCCGACCTCCTCGCGTACGTCAGCCGCCGCTTCGAGGGCGACCCGAACGTCCAGGTGATCGTCGATCGGAGACAGACCGACCCCGGAGCCGACGAGCCCCACACGCCCGAGCGCCGGCGAAGCGACTGGCGGACCCTGGAGGAAGATCTCCGGCGCAACGGCGTCGTGATCGTGCCCGCCCAGGCGAGGCCTGGCGCGGCCGCGAGACCTCAGCCGGCCGCGGCGCCGGCGCCCCCGACTCAGCCCGTGGCGGCTCAGCCCCAGCCGATCGTCGCTCCGGCCGCGCCGGTCGCCCCACCGGTGGCCCCGGTCCAGCCGGTCATCGTCCCGGTCCCGCCGGCTCAGCCGGTCACCGCCCCAGCCCCGACGGCTCAGCCGGTCGTGGAGTCACTACCCCCTCTCGTCTATCCTCGTGGCGCGGAGCCACAGGAGGGCGAGGTCAGGGTGAGCGAGGAGAAGCGTATGAGTGTGGACCCCGTGGGAGTCGGAACGCCTGACCGCGCCATTCGCCGGATCGAGGACAGCCAGGACCTCCTGGGCAAGCTCTTCGAGCAGTACCAGGCCATCAAGTCCACGCTCGTCGCTGTCGACGAAGAATGCCAGAAGCTCCGCCAGGAGAACGCGACGCTCCGCGCGGAGAACGACGCGCTCCGCGCCGATCGCGCGGCGATCGCCGAGTCGCTGACCCGGATCTCCACGGAGATGGCCCGACCGATCAACGACCTCCTCCGGAGAATTCTCGGCGCGGGCAACCCGTAGTCGCAATCGTCCCTTGATCGGGTTCTCGCTGGCGACTACAATGTAGTCGTTCGACGGTGGAGGAGGGACGACCGATGGCGGTGACGACGACGCGAAAGACGAGGCGACTGACTCCGGTCCCGGTGCGGTTCTCGGAGCAGGAGCGGGGCTTCCTCCGTCTGGTGGAGGCCCGGGCGAACGCCGAGAGCCGGTCGGTGTCGGGCCAGCTCAAGTACTACGCCCGGCTCGGGATGATCGCGAAGGACAACCCGGATCTGCCCCTCTCGCTGATCGAGGGCGTTCTGGAGGCTCGCGAGGAGTTCAAGGCGGGGCTGGGTAAGCCGTACGAGTGGGGCCTCTTGAAGCCGGGGGTGTAGGAGGCGCCATCCATGGCCAGAGGGCGCGAGCCGAAGCCCGGCCGGATGGTCGAGCAGTCCGCCCGATTCGCCAGGTCGAAGCGGCGGCTTCACCCGAAGGGCCAACTCGCGCTCGACGACCAGGTCAAGAAACTCATGGAGAGTCCCCTGGGCGGAGAACCCAAGACGGGGGCGCTCGCGGGAGTTCGCGTCGTGAAGTTCAAGGTGGACCGCCAGCAACTCCTCCTCGCCTACCAGTTCAACGAGCGCCGGAACGTGATCGAACTCCTCGATGTCGGGCCCCACGAGAACTTCTACCGCGACCTGCAGGAATATCTCGATTCCCGGTGATCTGACCGGGATGACCCGACCGATCAACGACCTCCTCCGGAGAATTCTCGGCGCGGGCAATCCGTAGCCCCGACCAGGAGCCTCTCGGCCTGTCCAGGTTCTGTGCAGGGTGGTCAACTCTGGGCAGGGGTCCTCCTTGCCGGGCGTCGTCGAAGTCCTTGATTTCATGCACGCGTCAGCCCTGGCATCGGACTTGAGTATATGGCCGTGCCTCGTCCACCGTCGTGCTGCGACAGGTGAACCCCGAGATGCGCGTGCTCATCGTCGAGGACACGCAGGCGGTCGGTGAGATGCTCCGTGACGTCATTCGCGAGCTGGGCCATGACGCGCGACTCGTGCCGAGCGCCGAGGCCGCGCTCGACGCGCTCGCGACCGATCGTCCCGACGCGATCCTGCTCGACATCGTGCTCCCCGGGATGACCGGCCTCGACTTTCTCCAGCTCCCGACCGTGCGGGAATACGGGGTCCCGATCGTGGCGATCTCGGGGATCACGACCGAGCGCCAGGCGCGCGAGTGTCTCCGGCACGGCGCCCTCGACTTTCTGACCAAGCCCGTGCCCTTCGAGCGGTTGCGGGCGGTCCTGGCCCTGCTAGAAGTCCAGACGCTCGATCGCACCGCTGACCGGCGGCGCTCGCCGAGGGCTTCGGTCCAGCTCGCGGTGCAGGCGGGCGCCGACTGGCAGTGGACCTCGGTCGATCTCAGCCCGTTCGGCATCAAGCTGCCGCCCCAGAGCGCGTTCAGTCCGGGCGCCACGGTGACGCTCTCCTTCACGCTCCCGGATGGCGGGCCCGCCCTGCAGGTGCAGGCGGTGCTGGTCCGGATCGCTCCGGATGGACACCTCTTCTCGTTCGTGAATCTGAGCGAGCCCGAGTTCCGCCGGATCACGAATTTCGTCAGGGGGCTCGGTCGCTGATGCGCCTTGCGCGTGATGCGCCTTGCGCGTTGACACCGTGAGGCGCGCCCCCTAAAATGCCGTGGGCGCCAATGGGCTCAGCAGGCTGTGGTTCTCGCGAGCGGGCCTACTATGGGTACGCCCAGCAGCGTGGGACCGGAGACGTCCGGGTCCACGCGAGTCCTCCCTGCTCGTAAAGGTCGGACTCGAAAGATTTTTTTTCGTGAAAGCGACGCGGGCGGCGTATCCTGACCCCGCGTGCGAGCCGGTGTGTCGACTGGCTCGGGATATGAAGAATGGTTTCGGAACGAGGTCCCAGGGAGGATAGCCGCCGGTGAGAGAGAGGATGCTCGGCCGCATCGCCGGGGGGCTCGCCGTCTTCGTCGTGGCCCTCCTCCTGGTCGCGACGCCCGCGCCGGCGATCGACCTCGGCGAGTGGGTCCCCGGCCTCAAGGTGAGCCCGTTCATCTCCGAACGGGTGGAGTACGAGAGCAACGTCTTCCAGGCGCCGAGCAACGCCCAGGATGACGTCGTCTCCAAGACCATCCCCGGCATCCTCGTCGACTACTCGGCCGGCCCCAACTCCTTCACGTTCGGCTACCGGGCCGAGATCCTGCGCTGGGCCGACCTCGAGAGCCAGGACACCGAGCATCACTTCGTCGTCGCCCAGATCAAGCTCGACTATCCGAAGTGGCTCTTCCTGGCGCGCGACGACTTCTCGAAGACCAGCGATCCGCCCGGCACCGAGCTGACGGGGCGGATCGAGTCGACCACGAACGTCCTCGCCCCCGAGTTCGAGTACCGGCTGACCGAGCGCTTCTCCGTCGGCGCCAACTACTCGTGGACGACCGTGGACTTCGAGCAGACCGTCGACCAGCTCGACCGCGACGAGCACCTGATCGGCGGCTCCGTCTTCTGGAAGTTCCTGCCGCGCGCGGATCTCTCGCTGACCTACAACTACGGCGAGAAGAACTTCGACACGGCCACGAGCCGCGACGTCACCCGGAACCTCGTCCTGGTCGGCGTCAGGGGCGACCTGACCGCCAAGCTCTCGGCCAAGTTCAGGCTCGGCTACGAGAGCCGGGAGCCCGAGCAGAGCGGGCTCGCGGACTACAACGGCCTGGTCTTCGGCGGCGACTGGACCTACAAGCCGACCGAGCGGACGAAGATCTCGCTCCTGCTCGACCGGAGCGTCCAGGAATCGACCTTCGCCAGCTCATTCTTCTACGTGTCCACGACCGGCACCCTCCTCCTCGAGCACGAGTTCATGCCGAAGCTCTCGGCGAACCTCCGGCTGACCGGCGGCAACAACGACTATCCGACCAAGGAGAGTGTGGGGGGCAGCAGCGCCAAGTTCCGGAACGACGACCTCCTCGGCTGGGGCGCCGGGGTCGTGTACGACATCCAGAAGTGGCTCCGGGTCGGCCTCGAGTACTCGCACACCCGGCGCGACTCGAACTTCGACACGTTCGACTTCGCCGACGACAAGGTGGCCGGGACCGTCACGCTCCAGTTCTAACCGCTCCCGCGGCCCCGGCGCGACCGGCCTCCCGCGCTACGGGCCGACCTTCACCGTCCCGCCGCCGCCGACCGCGATCAGGCTCCCCGTCACCCCCGTCGTGGCCCCTGTCGGCAGCGCCGCGCCGTTGATGTTGATCGTGTTGCCGCTGGTGTTGAGGCCGGCCAGCGGGTTCGCGTTCGTCACCACGACGGTCTCCGTCGTCCCCGCCTTGAAGATCGGGATCCCGTTCAGGTAGACGTTCGGCACGAGGCTGTTCGACACGTTCAGCGTGTTCCCGCTCCCCACGAAGTTCACGAGGGCGCCGGTGACGCTCGCGAACGACCCGCCCGTCACGTTCAGGAGCACGCCGTTCGAGATCGTCAGGGTCGCGCCGTTCGCGAGCGTGAGGAGGTTCCCCGTCGCGGTGAGCTTGCTCCCGCCCGCGACGTTCACGAGCGCGCCGCTGAGGACGCTCATCGTGCTCGCGTCGAGCTTGACCAGCTCCGTCCCCACGCTCGCGACCTTCGCCTTGGACGCGAGATCGATCGCATCGACGCTGGTCGTGAACGCGCTGCCCGCCTTGAGGTTCAGGAGCGGGGCGCTCGCCGCCAGGAGCGCCGTGTCGACCTTCAGGAACTGCCGCGTCGTGACCGTCGCGCCGGAGGTCTCGAAGAGGACGCCCCCATGCTGGAGCGGCTCGTCGGTGCCCAGCGTGAGCCCCGTCTCGGCGTCCACCGCCGTGGCGAGCCCCTGCAGGCTCACCATGACCCCGCCGGCGCTGTCCGAGATCGCATGCGTCCCGCCCGTGATCGAGACGAGGGGCGCCGTCGAGCCGTTCGTGGTGAGCACGCCCCCGTTACTGATGTCGATGAACTGGTTCCGGGCGGTGACGTCGCTGTCCGTGGCGCTGAGCAGTGGCCCCATGAGGCTCAGCGTGCCGCCGTCGATCTTCAGGAACTGGGGGTTGCTCCCGGTGATCCCGCTCCGCAGGAGGGTGACGAGCGGGCTGGTCGACGTGCTCGTGAGCGCGCCCGGCGACGTGATCTCGATGAACTGGTTCCCCACGTCGATCGCGCTGTCGGTGGCGTCGAGCAGCGGGCCCGCCATGTTCACCGTGCCGCTGCTGATCACGAACTGATTGGTGCCCGACACGTCGCTCCGGAGAAGCGTCACGAGCGGGCTCGTCGTCGTGCTGATGAGCGTGCCCGTCGAGGCGATCTGGATGAGCTGGTTCCCCGCCTCGATCGGGCTGTCGCTCGCGCTGAGCAGGGGCCCGGTGAGCGTCACCGTGCCGTCGCTCACGGTCAGCAGCGACGTGTTCGTCGACAGCGGCGTCCCCACGAGGGTCACCAGCGCCTCGTCCGGGGTGCTGCCGAGACCACCGCCCGCGCCGATCTGCACCATGCCGCCGCTGTCGAGCGCGATCAGGCTGCCGGTGACGCCGCTGGTCGCCCCGTTCGCCAGCGCCACGCCGTTGATCACGATGGTGTTGCCGTTCGCGTTGAGCCCGACGAACGGCTCCGTCGTGCTCACCGCGATGGTGCCGGCCCCCGTCGCCGCGGGGTTGAAGATCGGGATCCCGTTCATGTAGACGTTCGGCACCAGGGCGTTCGTGACGTCGAGCGTGCTCCCGCTGCCGACGAAGTTCACGAGGGCGCCCGTGATGGTCACCGACGAGCCGTTCGTGACGTTCAACAGGGCGCCGTCGGCGATCGTCAGCGTCGCGCCGTTGGCGAGCGTCAGGAAGTTTCCCGCGACCGTGAGCAGGCTCCCCCCGGTCACGTTCACGAGCGCGCCGCTCAGGACGTTCAGCGTGCTCGCGTCCAGCCGGAGCAGCTCGGCGCCGGTGCTGGCGAGATGGGCCTGGGCGACGAGGTCGAGCGCGCTCAGGCTCGAGGTGAGCGTGCTGCCCCCGGTCAGGTTCAGGATCGCCGCGCTGGCGTCCAGCAGGGCCGTGTCGAGCTTCAGCACCTGCTGCGTCGTGATGGTCGCGCCCGAGGTCTCGAGCAGCACCCCGCCGTGCTGGAGCGGCTGGTCCGTGCCCAGCGTGAGCCCCGTGTCACCGTCGACCGCGACCGTGACGCCGCGGAGGTCGAACAGCGCGCTGCCGCTCGCGGTTCCGATCGCGTGGGCGCCGCCCGAGAGCGAGACGAGCGGCGCCGTCGCGCCGCCCGTGCTCAGGCTTCCGCCGTTGAGCGCCGCGACGAGGGCCCCCGGGATCGTGAGGTCGCTGTCCGTGGCCTCGAGGACCGGCCCGGCGAGCGTCACCGTTCCACCGTCGATCGTGAGGAATCCGCCGCCGGTCGTGGTCACCGGGCTGCGGAGGAGCGCGACCAGCGCGCCGGTCGCTGTGCTCGTCAGGGTCGCGCCGGCGAGGTTGAGCTCGATCACCCCGCCGAGCGTGAGCGTGCTGTCGGTCGCGTCGAGGAGCGGGCCGGCCAGGGTCACGAGGCTCGGCACCGCCCCTGCGTCGATGTCGAGGAGCGACTCGGACGCGATCATCGTGCTGCGGAGCAGGGTCAGCAGCGGCTGCGCCGTCGTGCTCGTCAGCGAGCCCTGGGTGACATCGATGACGTCGTCGTTCAGGGTGAGCGCGCTGTCGGTCGCGCTGAGGAGCGGGCCGGCGAGCGTCACCGTCCCCCCGCTGTTCACCCCGAGGACCTCGTCGGACGCCGAGGCGATCGAGCTTCGGAGCAGCGTCACGAGCGGCTGGATGGTGGTACTCGTCAGCGTCCCCGACACGTCGATGAGCTCGTCGTCGATCGTGATCGGGCTGTCGGTCGCATCGAGCAGGGGGCCGGCCAGCGTGACGACGCCGCCTGGGCCGATCTCGAGGACGTCGCCCGACAGTGAGGTGAACCCGCTGCGCACGAGCGTCACCAGCGGCTGGGAGGTCGTGCTCGTCAGCGTACCCGACACGTCGATCAGCTCGTCCCCGGCGACGATGACGCTGTCGGTGGCCAGGAGGAGCGGCCCGGCCAGGTTGACACTGGCGCCGATGGAGTCGATGTCCAGGATCTCATCGGACGTGAGCGTCACGGGACTCCGGAGCAGCGTGATCAGGGGCTGGGTAGACGTGGCGGTCAGCGAGGCTCCCGAGCAGCACACATCGATGAAAGCTCCGAGTGTGATCGTGCTGTCGGTGGCGTTCACCAGCGGGCCCGCGACGGTCACCGGGAGCCCCGAGATCTGGATCAACGGGTCGAACCCCGCCGAGGTCACCGTCGTCTGGGTGAGCTGGACCTGGGCATTCGAGTCGGTCAGCGTCACCCCGTCCACGACTAGCAGCGGTCCCGCGAGGACGAGCGTGCTGGGCGCGGCCGTGGTCCCGGTCGCGATCACCCCCACCCCACCCTGGGTGATCGGCGTCCCGGTCCCGCCGAGCGTGACCAGCGCGGCCCCGCTCTCCGTCAGCGTGAGCGCGCTGCTCGTCAGCCGGATCAGCGGCTCCCCCGCGCCGAGGGCGAGCGTCAGGGTGTCCGTTCCCCCAAGATCCATCAGCTCGCTCAGCGTCACCATGGTGTTCGTCAGCTCGAGCAGCGTCCCGCTCAGGCTCAGCGCGTTGGCGCTGCCGTCCCCGCTCAGCAGCGCATCGGCCGTGAGCGTGCCGCCGGTGACCCGGAACGCTGGACCGCCGGTCGTCGTGAGCACGCTCCCGCCCTCGAGCCGCACGAGCGGCCCGGTCAGTGTCAGCGCGGTATCGGTCAGATCGAGGATCGGCCCCCCGAGCGTCAGGCTCGAGCCGCTGGTGACCGACACCAGGAGCCCCGAGTCCACGCTCATCGCGACCCCGTCCGCCAGCGCCAGGAGCCCGCCGCCCAAGGTCACGGTCGCGGGGTCCGTCACCACCGTCGGGCTGCCGCCGACGTCCACGAATGGCGCCCCCGCCTCGATGGTCACGCTTCCGCCGCTCAGCGAGATGAGGGCGCCCGTCGTCGAGGCGCTCAGGATCGCTCCGCGGTTCACTTCCAGGAACGAGTCCACCGAGGTCGTGCCGGTCCCGACCACGAAAATCGTGCCTGCTGCGGAGATCAGCTCCCGGTCGAGGCTCAGCACCGCCCCCGGGTGGAGCATCGCCACGTTCGTCCCGGTGCTGACGCTCCCGCCGCTGAACTGAAGCAACGCCCCCACCCCGCCGCCGCTCACCGTGAGCGACGCGTCGTTCTCGAGATGCAACACCTGCTCGCCGAGATCGATCACGCTCCCCGTGGCCGTGAGAAGCGGCCCCGCCGCCGTGGCCACGCCGAAGACGTCGATCAGGCGGGAGCTGCCGCCCGCGACCGTCCCCGTCACCGTCATGCCGCTCAGCTGGATCGCCGGCGTCGTCCCCGTGAGGCTCGTCTCGCCCAGGCTCAGGACGGTCTGGCCCACCGTGAGCGTCTGGGCGGTGGCGCTCGGGTTCGTGGCGATCAGGGCAACCCCGGCGAACGTCGCCACGTCCCGGAGGTCGACCAGGTGGGTCGTGGCGTCGGTCACGGCGAGGGAGCTGTCGGTCATCCGGATCAGCGCCTCACCGGCCGCCAGGTCGAACGTCACCGTATCCGTGCCCGCCGGCGCGAGCGCGACCAGCCTCTCGAGAGTCACGGTCGCGTCCGTCAGCTCGAGCAGGCTCCCCGTGAGGGTCACCGTGTTGCCGGCGCCGTCGGCGCTGATCACGGCACTCAGGGTCAGGGCGCCGTCCGTGATCCTGATCGCCGGGCCCGCGGTGATGTTCAGCGTGCTCCCCCCATCGAGCTGGACGACGGCGCCGGTCAGCGACAGTGTTGTGCCCGACATCTCGAGCACCGGTCCGCCTGCCGTCAGGCGCGAGCCGTTGCTCACGCCGACGAGCACCCCCGAGCCCGAGCTGACGGTGACGCCACCCGCCAGCTCCAGGAGCCCCCCGCTCAGCGTCACGACCGCCGGGCCGATTGAGCCAGCCGGCTCCCCCCCGATGTGCACGATGTGCTCGCCCGCCTGCGTCGTGACGCTCCCGCCGGAGAGCGAGATCAGCGCGCTCGTCGTCGACGCCGTCAGCGTCGCCCCGCGGTCGATCGCGACGAAGGCGTCCAGCGCGGCCGGGCTGGTCCCGGAGACGAACGTCGTGCCCACCGCGTCGAGAAGGGGCCGGTCGAGGCTCACCACCGCCCCATCGTGGAGCACCGCCAGCTCCGACCCCGTCGTCACGCTGCCCCCGTCGAATTGCAGCAACGCTCCGACCCCCGCCCCACTCACCGTCAAGGTCGCGGTGGAGTGCACGTGGAGCACCTGCTGGCCGACGTCGATCGCGCTGTCCGTGGCCGCGAGCAGCGGCCCCGCGGCCGTCACCGGGCCGAGCACATCGATCAGCCGAGTGTCGCTCGCGCCGCCGGTCACGGTCATGTTGCCAAGCTGGATCTGAGGATCGGTGCCGGTGAGGGCCACCCCGTCGAGCGTCAGCACCGTCTCGGCCACACTCAGCGTCTTCGGCGTCCCGCTCGTGTTCGTCGCGATCAGCGCGACGCCCGCGAACGTGGACACCACGTCTTGCAGGTCGACCAGCGGCGCCGCCGCGTCGGTCAGGGTCAGGTCGCTGTCCGTCATCCGGACGAGCGGCTCGCCGGCCTGGAGGCCGTACGTGATCGTGTCCGTGCTCACCCCCGGCCGGCCCAGGACGCGCGCGAGGGTCACGGTCGCGTCCGTCAGTTCGAGGAGGCTTCCCGTGAGGGTTACCGTGTTGTCGGCGCCGTCGGTGCCGATCAGGGTCCCGAGGGTCGCGGACCCGCCGGTGATCTCGAGCATCGGCCCGGCGACGCTGAGCGTCGCCCCCTGATCGAGGTCGACCAGCGGTTGCGACCCGAGGTTGAGCGTCGTCCCCGTCAGCTCAACGAGAGGCCCGCCGACCGTCAGCGCGCCCCCGAACCGGAGCGAGATCAGCGCCGCCCCCGGCGCCGGCGTGAGGACCGTGCCCGTCGCCCTCAGGAGCCCCCCGGCCAGCGTCGCCGCCGCCCCGTTGCTCACGAACACGAGGTTCACGTTCGGGTCCGCCGCCGACCCGAGCGTCAGGGAGCCCCCCTGGAAGTCCATCAGCGGCCCCGTGCCCGTCCCCGTGAAGACCGCGGCGAACGCTTCGAACAGCGCGTGGCCGAGCACCGTGATGTCGCTGTCGGTCGCGTCGAGGAGCGGCCCGGCGAGGCTCGCCGAGGCGCCGGCATTGATGACGCGGAAGAGGTACGTGTTCTGGCCGTCCGCGCCCACCGTCAGCGCGCTGCCCTGGAACTGGATCAGAGCCGCCGTCCCCGTGCTCGTCAGTACGCCACCCTCGACGTCAACGAAGTCGAAGGCGATGTCGTAGGTGCCGCCCACGTCCGTGAGGAGGGGCCCGGCCAGGGCGAGGCTCCCGCCGGCCCCGACGTGGACGAAGTCGCTCGGCGCGGTCACCACCGTCGGGTCCAGGCTGATTAGCGCGCCGGCGGTAGTGCTCGAGAGGCTTCCGAGCACGTTGAGGATGTTCGCGCCGGGCGCGAGCGTGCTGTCGGTGACGTCGAGCAGCGCCGAGGCGAGACTCACCGTCGCCCCCGCGGGAACCAGGATCAGGTCGTCCGTGCCGAGCTGCATAACCGTCGAGTCGATGATCTGCGCGAACGGTGAGACGAACGTCCGGGTCGTCGTTCCGCTGAAGGTCTTGAGCGTCTGGCCGGCGGGGAGGACCCGCGTCTCCTGGACGATCAGGATCTCCGGCGCGTCCACGGGCGTCGGCCCCGGCGTCGGCTCCTCGCCAGTCGACTGGTCCACGGGCGGTGGCGGAGCCGAGATCCCCTGGAGCGGCGTGATGGGGACGTCGGGTGGGGCGTTGACCTCAGGGCTCGCGATGTCCTCGATCGGGGACTGAGGCGCGCTCAGGAGGCCCGTCTCGGTCCCTGGCACCGACCCCAGCAGCGCGTTCACCAGCGTGATCGCGGTCGTCACCGCCTGCGCCGTCACCTGCTCCTGGTTCGGCGCCCCGGTGTGCGACGGCGCCTGGGGCTGGAGGCCGGACTCGATCTGGCCGATCTGGCCCGCGGGGATGTCGTCGAGGCGGGCCGCCGCGCCCCCCGCGACCGTGATGGCCTGGAGACCGTTGGCCTGGAGTGGCGGCCCGACCGGCGTCCCGGTAGACGGGTCGAGCTGGAAGGCCTCGATCGAGCCCCGCAGGACGTAGAACGTCGTGACGACGCTCGGCACCCCGCCCCCGAGCTGCGCGGCCGCTCTCGTCACCTCGGCCACCACGACCGTGCCCCGGATGCCGGCGACGGCGTTCGGCGTCCTGATCTCGATCTGCTCTCCCGGGCGCATCCGCTGGCGGGCCGCCGCGAGCGCGATCTTGCCCGAGTCGAGGTTGACGATCGACTTGGCCGGCGCCTCGGTGATCGTGAGCACCGTGCGCTCCCGGACCGTGACCACGGCGGCGCCACCGAGGAGGAGCCGCGCGAGTGACCGGTCGCCGGTCGTGATCCTGTCCCGGAGGAAGACGTCGTCCTTGAACTTGAGGGCGACCGGCTGGGCGAGGGCCACGCGGGCCACGGTGACGTTCCCCTCGAGGGTCGTCACGACGCCGGCCTTGGGTCCCTGGCCGAAGACCAGGGTGGGCCAGAGCGTGACGATCACGAGGAGGGCGAGCGCCGGCCGCCGGAGCCTCAGCATGGCCGAGCCCTCGGCCATCCCGTGTCAACAAGCATTTAGACACCCCCCCAACCCGAAGGATTGCACATGTTCTGCCACATGTAAGAACGTTTGTGAAATGAATCAGTTCCGAAGGGCCACCGGCTCTTCCCTGCCACCGTGACCACCTCTCGCGCCAGAATGTCAAAGGTTGCCCCGGGGCGCTCGATACGCTACCCTTCAGCGGTGCAAGATCTTCGTATGGTCCCGCGGCCGCGTCTGTTGCGTGTTGGAAGCCTTCTCGTCGCCACGCTCGCCTGCCTCGCGTTCTTCGCCCCGGCGAGCGCCCAGGAGTACACGATCGGCCCGCGCGACATCCTCAAGGTCGTGGTCTGGGGGCACGACGACCTCTCCAAGGACTATCCGGTCGACGCCGACGGCTTCGTGCCGTTTCCGCTGGTGGGCCGCGTGAAGGCCGGCGGGCTCACCACCAAGGAGTTCGCCGGGGAGCTCCGCGAGGTCCTCGAGAAGGACTACCTGGTCAACCCCCAGGTGCTCGTCTCGGTCAAGGAGTATCTCTCGAAGAAGGTCTACGTCCTCGGGGAGGCGGAGAAGCGCGGCCTCTTCTACCTGACCGGTCCGACGTCGATCCTCGAAGTCCTCTCCCAGGCCGGGGGGCTCTCCAAGACCGCCGGCAAGCAGATCGTCCTGATGCGGAACCACCGGCCCACGGCGAGCGGCCCGCCGAGCGGGAGCGTCATCCTCCGCCTCGACGTGGACAAGATCCAGGCGGGCGACGCCGCCGAGAACATCCGCGTCGAGGACGAGGACATGATCCTCATCCCCAAGGGCCATGCCTTCTTCGTGCTCGGCGAGGTCAAGAACGCGGGCACGTTCCCGCTCGACAAGCAGGTCTCGGTCCTCGAAGGGGTCACCCTCGCCGGCGGGTTCAACGAGCGGGCCGCGCCGGCCGGCGTCAAGATCATCCGGCGCACGGGAGACGGCCGGCAGGAGACGCTCTCGCTCGACCTCTCGGGCTCGGTGCCGCGGGACGGGGACTTCAAGATCCACGACGGGGACACGGTCCTCGTCCCCAAGGGCAACACCTTCTTCGTCTTCGGCGAGGTCAAGAAGCCCGGCGCCTACCAGCTCGACAAGGAGACGAACATCCTCGAGGGGATCACGATCGCCGGCGGCTTCACCGACAAGGCGGCGCCGAGCCGGACCCGCGTGATCCGGAACACCGTCAAGGGCCAGCAGGTCATCAACATCGACATGAACGACATCATCAAGCGGGGTCAGCGCGACAAGGCCATCGCGCTCCAGGAGAACGATGTCGTGGTGGTGCCGGAAAGTTTTTTTTGACGATCGACCGCGACAAGGTGAAGGGGTTTATTCCCAGATAGCCATATGACGCTCCCCCGCGAAGCCGTGTCCGAGGTCCATCTCAAGGACTACCTCCGGGTGCTCCGGAAGCACCGGTGGCTCATCACCGGCATCTTCCTCGTCGTGGTCGTCACGGTCGCCATCTGGACCTTCCTCCAGGTCCCGATCTTCCAGGCCTCGGCCACGGTGCTCATCGAGCCGGAGGCGCCGAAGGTCCTCAACATCCAGGACGTGACGCCGATCGGCGCGCCGACCCAGGACTACTACCAGACGCAGTACGAGATCCTCAAGAGCCGGCCCGTCGTCGAGAAGGTCATCGAGAGCCTGAACCTCAGGCACCGGCTCCCCGAGTTCGGCGCGACCGCGGACCCGTACCGGACGTTTCGTGGCGGGCTCATCGTCGAGCCCAAGCGGAACACGCGGCTCGTCTTCGTGAGGTACGAGCACCCCGACCCGGCCGTGGCCGCCGAGATCGCGAACGGGATGGCCGCCCAGTACGCGAAATACAATCTCGACCTGAAGCTCAAGGGCGCCCGCGACGCCCTCGCCTGGCTCACCGAGCAGATGGGGGACCTGAAGGGGAAGGTCCAGGAGTCGTCCACGGCGCTCCAGAACTACCGCGTCAAGGCGGGGATCCTCGGCATCCAGGAGCAGCGCCAGATCACCGCCCAGAAGATCATGGACTTCAACAGGGCGTACCTCGAGGCCCAGGCGCAGCGCCTGTCGATCGAGGCGAAGCTCAGGGAGCTGACCACGGTCGCCAAGGACCGGTCGGGCGCCCAGACGATCTTCACCGTGGCCGACAACCCGCTCATCCAGAAGCTCAAGGCCGAGGCCTCCGACCTCGACGTGCAGAAGTCGAAGCTGCTGAAGACCTACAAGGAGAAGCACCCGGATGTCCTCAAGATCGACGCCCAGATCCAGCAGGTGAACCAGCGGATCGACGCCGAGATCCAGACGATGCTCCGGGCCGTCCAGACCGAGTACAAGGTGGCGAAGGCCAAGGAGGAGACGCTCCTCGGCAACGTGAACCAGCTCCGGCGCGAGGGGCAGGAGCTGAACGAGAAGGAGATCCAGTACCTGAACCTCCAGCGCGACACCGACTCGAACCAGCAGCTCTACGAGGCGGTCCTGAAGCGGTTGAAGGAGACGGGCGTCACGGGCGGCCTCGAGACCAACAACGTGCGGATCGTCGAGGAGGCCACTTCGCCCAGAGCTCCAGTGAGGCCGAACAAGACGCAGAACCTCGCGCTCGCGATCGCCATCGGGCTCGTCGTCGGAATCGGGCTCGCCTTCACCATCGAGTACTTCGACACGACGGTGAAGTCGCCCGACGAGGTCGAGCGCTACCTCGGCCTTCCCGTCATCGGCATCGTCCCCCTGTTCGGCGGCAAGCGCTGATGGCCGAGCGGGGAAAGAGGGCCGAGCCGCGGGGCCAGCTCCTCATCACCGAGACCGACCCCAAGTCTCCGGCGTCCGAGGCCTACCGGACGCTCAGGACGAACATCCAGTTCGCCGGCCTCGACGTGCCGCACCGGTCGATCGTCGTGACCTCCTCGAGCGCGGGGGAAGGCAAGACGACGACTGTCGCCAACTTCGGCGTCGTCGCCGCCCAGGCGGGCTCGCGCGTGTGCGTCGTGGACGCCGACCTCAGGCGCCCGGCGCTCCACCGGATCTTCAACCTGAGCAACGCCCGCGGTCTGACGACCGCCCTCGTCGAGGGGCTGCCCTTCGCGAAGATCGCCCAGCCGACGCGGGTCCCGAACCTCTCGACCCTCACGAGCGGCCCGCTACCGCCGAATCCGGCGGAGCTGGTCGGCTCAAAGCGGATGCGGGAGCTGATCGAGGGCTCGGCCGACGACTTCGACCTCGTGCTCTTCGACACCCCGCCGGTCATCTCCGTCTCCGATCCGGTCGCCCTCGCCGCCCAGTGCGACGGCGTCATCCTCGTGATCATGTCCGCGAAGATCCCCCACAACGTCGTCCGGCGGGCGGCCGAGCAGATCGAGGCGGTGAAGGGGCGGATCCTCGGCGTGCTCCTCAACAGCGTGAACCTCCAGCGTGACGGCTACTACTACGACTACTACCGCTACTATCACGCCTACTACGGCGGTGATAAGAAGCGGTGAGGCGTTCGGTCGCGTTCAGCACCTAGACCGTCTCGGCGTCGCTGTCCTCTACGCGCTCCTCCTCTGGGCGCCCCTCGCCAACGGCGCGTACCGCGGCTGGCCCCTCGCGATCGCCGAAGTCCTGGCGCTGCTCGGCCTCCTCCTCTGGGTTCTCCGGATGCTCGCGGCGCGGCGTCTCGAGTGGCGGCGGACGGCCCTCGACCTCCCGCTCGCGCTCCTGACCGCGCTGGTCCTGCTCCAGCTCGTCCTCGGCAACGGCCCGCTCGCCGACTGGGCTCTGGCGCCACCCGGAGCGAGTCTCGACGCTCCCGCCGAGCTGCCGGCACCGTTCTGGACGCTCGGTACGGTGTCGCCGGCCCAGACCCTCCAGTCCCTCCTCCTGATGCTCACGTACGCCGGCGCCTACGTCCTCGTCGTCAACCAGATCCGCACGCGCCGCCAGCTCGACGGCCTCGTCAGGGTTCTCCTCCTCCTCGGGGGTCTCCTCGCCTTCGTGGGTCTCATCGGCTACCTCTCGGGCGAGGCGTGGCTCGTGCCCTGGCACGACGCCCCGCTCAGCGGACGCCTCTCGGGGACCTTCGTCAACCCCGACCATTTCGCGACCTGGCTCGCCGTGCTCGTGTGCCTCGGCCTCGGCTATCTCGCGGCCCGGAGCCGCCCGAGGCCGGACGGGACCCCGCTCCTCGCGAGGCTCAGCTCCCGCGAGGGACGCGAGGAGGCGATGCGACGCTATCTGCCATCGATCGGCGTGGGGCTCATGGCGCTCGCGGTCGTCTTCACCCTGAGTCGCGGGGGCGTCGTGAGCCTCCTCCTCGCGCTCGTCGTCCTGGCGGCGCTCCTCGGCGCGCTCGGCCGGACGCGCTGGACCCTCGTCCTCGTCGCGACCCTGCTGGCCGTCACGCTCGGCTACGCCGCGTGGATCGGCCTCGAGCCGTTCCTCGCCCGCGTCCGACAGACGACGACGTACGCCGGGCGCTGGATCCAGTCTCTGACAACCGTCCCGATGCTCACAGACTTCCCACTCCTCGGCGTCGGGCTGGGGGCCTACAAGGACATCTACTTCCGCTACCAGCCGACGGCGCTCGACGCCGGCAAGGTCTATTTCCCCTACGCGCACAACGATCTTCTGCAGCTCGCGGTCGAACTGGGCCCGATCGGGGCGGCGCTCTGTCTCTGGGCCGCCTGGCGAGTGGGCCGGGATCTCCTCCGCGTCCACCTCTTCGGTCTTGGTCGCTGTCCCGCCGGGGCCGGCGAGGACGAGTGGGCACGGCGCCGCGATCCCTTCAGCGTGGGGATCGCTCTCGGATCCGCGGGCGGCGTCCTCGCCCTCGTCTTCCACAGCGGCTTCGACTTCGGCGCGCGCATCCCGGCGAACGGGATCCTGGCGGCGGCGTGCCTCGGGATCGCGACCGTCGCCCTCCACACGCGCTTCGGCCCCGAGGAGCATGTCCTAAGCGAGGTCCGCTCACGCGATCTGGCGCGTGGCACGTTCGCGCCCGCCGCCGCAACGCTCGCGGCGCTCGGCGCGGCACTGATCCTCGGCTATCTCGTCGTCCGCCCGGCGCTGGTCGAGACGAACCCCACGGCGCTCGCGGCCGGCGATGCGCGCTGGACCGATCGGTGGGACGCGAGGTTACTCGCCGCGCGCGCCAGGTCGAGGGCCGAGCGAGCGAGTCAGGTCTGGATGATGTCGCCCGGCCAGCTCGAAGAGCGGAGGCGAGAAGCCCTCGGACTCCTGAGCGGCGCGATCGAGGACTACCGGGCGGCGCTCTCGCTGACGCCGTCGGATCCGTTCCTCCACGAGCGCCTGGCCCGGGTTTACTCGACCGCCGCCCAGCTCTCCCCGTCCGAGGCCTCCCCGCGCATCACCTCGGCGGTGGCGCATCTGCGACGGGGCATTGCCCTGGCTCCAGAGAACCCCTTCCTCTACCGGTCCCTCGCGGCCCTCGCGGTGACTCACCCTGAGCCCCTGCTGTCGATCGGCTTGCAGGCGGCGCGGGACGCCACCCGGCGCGACCCGACCCTCCTCCCCGACCTCGTCGACCGCTTTCTCCCGCTCCGCCTCGGCGAGTCAGAATGGGCCGCCTTCGTGCCGGACGCCGCGCTCGACCGCCTCCAGCTCGGCTCCCTGCTCGAGGCCCGCGGGCTCATCCCTGAAGCCCGCGTCCTCTACGCTCGAGCCGTCGAGATCGCGGCGCCGGGAGAGCAGCCGCTCGCTCGCTGGATCCTCGCGAAGCTCCTGATCCGCGCCCGCGACCTCGACGGCGCCCTCGCCGCGCTGGACCCGGCGCTCCGTGCCGACCCCGCCAACCCCGAGCTTCAGCTCGCCCGGGCCGAGGCTCTCGCCGCGCGTGGAGATCCCTCGGCCCTCGACGCCTACCGCACCGCGGTCGCCCGTGCGGAGGCGGCAGCCCGGCGCCCGGGCGGCGACGCGCTTCCCTTCCCCGCGACGGACCCGCGCGTCCGGAGCCTCGTCGTCGATCGACTCGGGGATCAGCGCGCGCCGCCCACGCGGTACCAGAGCGCGCTGGCCCGGCATCTCGCCGAGCGGAGGCTCTGGGAGCAGGCCCTCGAGCAGTGGGAGGCGGTGCTGGCGGTGGCGCCGAGGGATGCGGCGGCCCACTTCGGACGTGGCATGGCGCTCGACGCGCTGGGCAGGGGCGATCGCGCCCTCGAGGCCTATCGCACGGCGGTGTCGCTCGATGGGCGCAACGCACGTTTCCGCCTGAGGCTCGCCGAACGACTCTGGGCGACCGACCAGTACTTCCAGGCGATCAACGAGTGGCGCATGGTCGCCGACCGGGAGCCGCTGAATCTCGAGGCGCGGCTCGCCCTGGCCCGCGCCTATCTCAAGATCGGCGAGCGCGTCGCGGCCTTGCGCGAGTATCGACGCGCCTTCGAGATCGCGCCGGACAACCTCGAGGCGCGACGGGGACTCGAGCGCCTCGGCGCGACGCCGTGACCACAGCATGTGCGCAAGGACGGGAGACCCTCACCCGCGCTCGATCACGCGCACCAGACCCGGGTAAGGTGCCTCGAGCGCCTCCGGTGTGAGGGCCCGATTCGTCTCGACCTCGCGTCGCACCTCGTCGGGGTAGCGCGACGAAATCGCGGAGCACTTCCCACACGGCGAGGCCGGTGCCGGCAACCTTCGCGGTGCGGCCCGCAGGCTCGGTGGCAAAGTGGATCCCCGGACACTCCCTCAGGCGGATCGCCTCCTCCAAAGAATGGGCTCCAGGAACCCCGAAGCTCATGCTCAAGGCTATAACGCCATCCCGCCGCTAGCGAAAGAGCGATCGGAGCAGGACCGCCGCGATCCGCGGCTGGCGCATGAGCGCCAGGATCACGTCCCTGTGCCAGTTGAACCGGGCGGCCCGGCGGATGATCGCCTCGACCTCCTCACGCGCCACCGCCCGCACGAGCAGGTCGAGCTCCGCGTCGGTGGACTTCGTCAGGAGCCGTCGCAGCCATCCCGCGACCCGCAGCTCCTGCTGCAGCCGTTCCCGCCATCGCCGCTCGTAGCGGGCCAGGAACTCCCCGTCGAGGCGTCCCGCCTGAAAGCCCTCGATCAGCGTCTCGGCGGCGAGCGACGCCGTCAGGAGGCCGTAGAAGATGCCGCCGCCGGTGGTGGGCTTCGTGAATCCCCCCGCGTCGCCGACGACGAGGAGCCGCTCGGCGTAGGTCCGCGTGATCGGCCTGAGCGGCAGCAGGCGTCGAACCGGGGGGCCAGGCTCGGCGGCGAGCCGCGCTCGGTTCTCCGGTCGCGCCAGAAATCGCTGGAGATAGGCTGACGCGTCACCGCGGGCCATGACGCCGACCTTCATCCGGTGACGGCCGTCGCGGCGGACAGGGACCATCCACGCGAAGCCTTCGGGCGCGACCTCCCGGCCGAGGTAGATCTCCACGTCGCCGGACGGCCGGGCGTCGACCTCGAGCTGGGCGCTGTGGACGACATGCCCCGGAAGCCCCAGCCCGAGCTGGCGCTGGAGCCGGTAGGACACCCCGCACGCGAGCACACACGCCCGAGTCCTCACGACCTCCTCCCCGGCGCTCAGATCCACACCCCGCGGCCCGGAGGCGATCCCATCCACCCGCGCCCCTGTCCGGACCACGGCGCCGGCGGCCCGCGCCTGCTCGGCGAGGCTCCGGTCGAACGCGCCGCGGTCGATCGCGACGAGCTGCTCCCGGTCGGCCGCCTCCCACACGGCGTGCCAGCGCGCGCCGCCGGGCGAGGTCACGCGAGCACGCGTGAGCCGGTTCAGCACGATCTCGTCGGGAACCTTCGTGAGGTCGGCGGTCTCGAGCGAGATGATCCCCGTGCAGTGGGTCGGCTCGCCGATCCGGGGGTGTTCCTCGAGGAGGACGACGTCGAGGCCGGCTTCCGCGCAGCGAGCGGCGGCGAAGAGCCCCGCCGGGCCGCCGCCGACAATGGCGAGGTCGAGCACGAATGGATTATAGAGGGTTCGGCCGCCGAACCGAAGAGCTTTGGCCGGAGCGGCACCTCACGCCGGCCACAGCGAGGCAGGGACGAGCGCGAGACCCTCGAACGGCGGCGGGCTCACGGGCTCCGGCCCGGTCGCGCGCAGGGCGAGCGTGTAGCCCCCGGGGCCGAGACCGTAGGCCTCCACTGCCCGCGCCTCCGGGTCCACG
>JACQWC010000056.1 GCA_016209635.1 Candidatus Rokuibacteriota bacterium
CATCGACACCACCCACTTCGGATCCGGCATCTGGTCGTAGATGCGCTTGAGCATCGGCGCCATCTTGATCGTCACGGTGCCCGAGACGATCATGAGGTCCGAGTGGCGCGGGGAGGCCCAGGGGACCATGCCGAACCGCTCCACGTCGAAGCGCGACGCGAAGGTCGCCATCATCTCGATCGCGCAGCACGCCAGCCCGAACGTGGCCGGCCAGATCGACGACTTCCGCGCCCAGTTGAAGATCTTGTCCGTGGACGTCGTGAGGATCCAGCCGCCCGGCAGATGGTAGATGGCGTCGGCGATGTGCGCGAGCGCGGTGGAGGTCTTGTCGTCGTCCGCGCGCGGCTGATGGTACTTCTCCCACTCCTGGAGGTCCTTGAAGTCGCTCCAGCCGGGTACCGGCACCTGGGGGATGGGTGGCTTCACTTCCACTCGAGCAGACCCTCGCGGTAGGCGTACATCCATCCGAGCCCGATAATCCCCGTGAACGCGGCCATCGTCCAGAAGGCGCCCAGGCCGACCGAGCGGAGCACCAGCGCCCACGGGAAGAGAAACACCGCCAGCGTGTCGAACACGATGAACAGGAGCGCGACGAGATAGAAGCCGATGGGGAACTGGATCCACGCCGAGCCGATCGGCTCGGCACCGCACTCGTAGCTCATGAGCTTCACCGCGTCGGGCCGGGACGGTCGTAACGCCCGGGCGACGCCCAGCGACGCGACGCCGAAGGCCACGATGAAGGCGAAGAAGATCAACACCGCGAGATACTCGGACAATGAGGCCTCCGTTCGGACAACGCCCGGGACGTGAGTATACCACGCGGCGTCGACGTGTCCCGCGCGAGCGGCGGGCCGGCGCCGACCGGCGCCGACAACTCCTGGTATGATGGCAGTCTATGAGTCCCGGCGGCCACCTGGTCACGACGGCCGCGGCGTGCGCGGCCGCCGCGGCGCTCAGCGATTCCCTTCCGCTCGCGGCGGGCATCGCCGCGGGCGGCTTCCTCATCGACGTCGATCACGCGGTGGACTACGTCCTCTTCGACCGGCAGCGCGACCTGCGGCCGTCCGCCTTCCTCCGCCACTATCTCGAGGGGCGCCTCACGTACGCGGTTCTCCTCCTGCACTCCTGGGAACTGATGGCGCTGCTCGTCCTCACGGCCTGGTGGACGGAGGCGCCCGCCGTGTGGGGCTACGTCGCCGGCGCGCTCGGCCACCTCCTGCTCGACATCACGTTCAACGCGGAGATGACGCCGCGGAGCATCGTCGCGTTCTACAGCTTCGCGTACCGCGCGGCGCACGGGTTCCGCGCGGCGGTCCTGCTCGGCCCCGTCGACGTGGGCGCGGTCCCGCGCGCGTTCTGGCGCGCCTTCTTCCTCCGGCGGGAGCGGCCGGGGTCGCCGGCCCTCGCCGCCGACGCGCCGCCGCCACACGCCTGACCCGCATGGTCCGGGCCGAACGGGTCATGCGAGAGTGCCCGCGATGCGGGTGTTGATCGTCGAGGACGAGCGCGATCTCGGCGAGGTGTTCTGCGACTTCCTGGTCGAGCTCGGCCACCAGGCCCTCCTCGTCCGCAGCGCGGAAGCCGCGCTCGGCAAGCTCGAGACCGAGCGACCCGACGCGATCATCCTCGACATCCATCTTCCCGGGATGAGCGGGCTCGATTTCCTCCAGCTCCGCCCCATCCGCGAGTCGGGCGTGCCGGTCGTCGCGGTCTCCGGGGTCGCGACGGAGAGTCAGGCGCGGGAGTGCCTCAAGCTCGGCGCGCTCGACTTCGTCGGCAAGCCGGTCCCCTTCGAGCGCCTGAGCCAGATCCTGGCAATCCTCGAGCCCCATGCCCTCCACCGGCGAAGCGCCGAGGCCGAGCAATACCGGGAGCGGCGGCGCGCGCCGAGGGCGCTCGTGGGGATCCCGGTCCGGGCCGCGGAGTACAACGGGACCGAGTGGACCGGAACCTCGGTCGACCTGAGCCCGTTCGGGATGAAGCTCCGCCCGGACACGCCGCTCGAGCCGGGCGCCACCGTCAAGCTCGCGTTCACGCCGCCCGACGGAGGACGGGAGCTCCTGGTCGTCGCGCTGTTCGTGCGCACCGAGCGCGACGGTCACACCTTTTCGTTCGTGAATCTCAGAGACGCCGAGTTCCAGCGCCTCAGCACGTTCGTCCAGCGCCTGTAGTCGGCGGCGCTATCCCCGTGGGGCCTCGAGCAGCTCGAGCGCGCCCCTCCTGTCGGCCGCCCTCAACCGTTCGAGGACGCGCGCGGCCAGCGACGCGGCCGGCGCCTCGCCCTCGGGACCGCCCAGAACGAGCGCACGATAGCGGCCGGCCAGGCCCGTCGAGACGCCGAACCCGTCGCCCCGGCCCGCCTCCAGGGCCGCCGCCGCGAGGACGCTCTCGACCAGGTGCTCGAACGCGACGGTCATCCGGCGGCGGACATCGCCGTATCCTTTGACGAGCTGGGCCGCCCGCGCAACCTCGCGCGCGAGCCCGAAGTCCCGCTCGGCGCACTTCGCGACGGCTGCGAGCCAGCGCTCCATGCGCGCGTGCTCGTGGTGGGCGCGGTAGGAGATCGGCCGGAGCCGGCGGCAGCGCGCCAGGAGCCACAGTCTCAGGTAGCCGGCGACCGTCGTCGTCCGCACGTGCGCTCCGAGCGTCGGCCGCCCGTGGGGCCACCGCCGCTCCGCCCAGCGCGCGAACGGGGCGACGAGCCGGTACGGGAGGATGCCGTAGATCTCGTCGAGGTCGGGCTTCAGGTAGTCCGTCACGACGATCTCGGCGTCCCGCGCGCGGACTTCCCGCCGGATGCGATCGAGCCGCCCCGCGCGGCTCTTGAGATCGGCCACGCGGATGGCGTCCTCGTACGTCATCCAGACGGCGAGGTGTCTCGCGACGAGCCCCGCCAGCTCGACGTCGGCGTCCACGAACGGGCGGAGCCGCGCGAGGTACCGCTCCGCATACGCGCGGTCCTGGTAGTCGACGAGCCGGGCCAGCGCCTCGGCGAGGACGGGCTGGAGCGACTCGGGAAAGGGCGCGATCGCCGTCGCGAATCTCGCCACGTTCGGGCTCGGCGCCGGAGCGGCCTCCCGCGGGGCCGGGGGCGCGTCGCGCCGGAGCGCCAGGTCGAGGCCGACCTCGAACCCCTTGAGGTTGGCCGTGACGCCGACGCCCTTCCGCTCGATGGCGGCGCGGAAGGCGTCCGCGCGCACCGGCAGGACACCGCTCCCCGCCAGGGCGCCCAGCAGCACCGCGTTCACCTCCGTGTCGTGCTCGCGGGCGACCGCGAGCGCGTCGAACGCGATCAACGACCGCGAGAAGGCGCGCGCGGCCGCCTCGAGCTGCTCGATCGGATGGATGCCCCGACCGGTCGCGATCTTCTCGTGGATCGAGTAGAGCCGGTGCATGCTCGCGATGATCGTCGTGCGCGAGGGCGACGGGAACCCGAGCTCGATCGCCCGCCCGACCTCGAGGAACTCCGGCGCCAGGAGCACGTCGAGCGCGCCCGGGACCGGGTAGAGCGAGAACGCCGGCGCCTCGCCGGTGCCGCCGGCGAAGACCTCGATGTAGTAGGAGGTCGACCCGGTCCGCTGAGCCACGCCCGGGATCGAGGTGGAGTGCGCGAGCACCCCGTCGGCGAGGGCCGCCTCCACGATCCACTCGGACAGCACGCCCCCGCCCTGCCCCCCGACGGCGGGGATCAGGATGCTGACGAGCCGAGGATCGCTCACGTCGCGGCGGCGAGTCGTCGGATGACGGAGGCGCGGACGCGGCCGAGGAGCCGCTGCCACCGGCCCGGGTTGGTGATGGTCCGCACCTCGTAGAAGGACGGACAGAGCACCGCGGCGTGGGCGACCTCGCCGCAGACACCGCACCCGACGCAGGTGTCGTCGACGTGGGCGATCGGGTCGTCCTTGAGGGGATCGGGGTTCTCGCGAAGCGTCAGCGACGGACAGCCGTTCAGACGCATGCAGGAGTGGTCGCCGGTGCAGACGTCGGGGTCGACGCCGAAGCGGGGCTGGACGACCCGCGCGCCGGCTGCCGCCCGCGCGCGCAGGCGCGGCCTCTCGCGACGCTGGCGCTCGAGCATGCACTCGCCCTTCGCGATGATCACCTTGAGGCCGCGGGTCGGCGTCGTCAGGGCCTCGCGCAGCGTGCCGATGAAGTCCGCGATCCGGTACGGGTTCACCGTCCGGATCCACCTGACGCCGAGGCCGCGGAGCGCGTCCGGAATCGTCATCGCGACCGGTTCCCGCCGAGCGTTCGTGCCCGTCGACGGGTTCGGGTGCTGGCCCGTCGCCGACGTGTAGAAGTTGTCGAGGATCACCAGGACCGAGTCCTGCTTGTTGTACATGGCGTTGGCCACGCCGTTGGTCAGGCCGTTGTGCCAGAAGCCCCCGTCGCCCATGACGGAGATGACCCGCTTGCCGAACATGGGGGCGACCGCGCTCGACGAGGCGAGACCCATGCCGTAGCCCAGGACCGAGTTGCCGACGTTGAAGGGCGCCTGGGTCGAGAAGGTGTGGCAGCCGATGTCCGCCGCCACGTGGGTGTCCCCGACGCCCGGTTCCTTGGACCTCAAGATCTTCATCGCGCTGAACACCGGGCGCTCCGGGCAGCCGGTGCAGAACGACGGCGGGCGCTTGGCGACCGGTCGCGTCAGAACCGCGCCGACCTTCTCCCGGTGGTCGACCAGCGCGCGGTAGCGCTCCTCGATCGCCTCGCCCGCCTGGCACCTCAGGCCCGCCAGGCCGACGAACCGCCGGAGGCCTCCGGTGACGAGGTGGGGCACGTACTCGCCGTGTGGCGACAGGAGATCCTTTCCGTGGATCTCGACGTCGAGCTTCTCCTCGTGGGCGAGCGCCTTGAGCTCGCGCTCGATGTAGTTCGGCATCCCCTCCTCGACCACGAGGAGGAGGCGCTTGCCCCGCATGAAGCCGACCAGCTCCTCGGGCACGAGGGGATGGAGCGCGTTGAGCACCAGGAGGGGTACGGGCGTCTTCCCGTACACGTCAGCCAGCCCGAGCAGGTGGAGGCCCCGCACCGTCGTGTTCCAGAGCCCGCCCTGCATGACGACGCCGAGATGCTCCTCCTCGCCGCGGTGGTGCTCGTTGAGGCCGTGCTCCCTGATGTACCGCCGCGCCGCGGGCAGCCGGTGCTCGAACTTCTGCGCCTCCATCGCGTAGGTGAACGGGGGCAGGTTGATCCGCTCGAGGCTGAAGCTCGGAGCGGCGAGCGGGGAGCGCATGCCGATCCGCGGGCGGACGTTATCCTTGCAGACGAGCGTGCCGCGCATGTGACAGGCGCGGATGCGGATGGAGAAGAAAACCGGCTCGTTGCACGCCTCCGAGAGGCCGAAGCCCTCCTCGACGAAGCGCGCGAACGCCTGGAGGCTGTTGCGCGGGTCCAGGAGCGGGATGCTCGACTTGAGCGCCGCCGAGTGGGTGCGCTCCTGGAGGATGCTGGCGCCCTCGCCGTAGTCCTCGCCGATGACGACGAGCGCGCCGCCCAGCACGCCGGCGGAAGCGACGTGCGAGAGCGCGTCCGAGGCGACGTTCGTGCCGACGACCGACTTCCACGTCGCCGCTCCGCGCATCGGGTAGTTGATCGATGCGCCGAGCAGCGCCGCGGCCGCCGCCTCGCTCCCGGACATCTCGAAGTAAATACCCATCGGCTCGAGGAGGGGCGCGTTGGCGTCCGCCATCACGTCGAGGAGATGAGACACCGGGGCGCCCGGGTATCCGCCGACGTAGCTCACGCCGGACTGGAGCAGCGCCTTCGTGATGGCGAGGATGCCCTCGCCGCGGAGCACTTGACCGGCACCGTACCCAAGCTGCTTGACGTCCTCGGCGAACGATCGTTCCATCTCGGCCCTCTCTCAGCGGTCCCGGAGCGACCGCTCGACCTCGCCCGCCTTGCCGGACGCGCACTCCCACAGGAGCGGGATCACCGCGGCCACCGCGAGCCCGCGCCACTGGGCGCGTGACATATTCACGGGCTCCTCCGCGAACTCCAGGATCCGCTTGACCGGCGCGCAGAACTCGGTCGCGGGATCCTCGCCCACCCGTTCCCACCGCGCCTTGTCGTTGACGGCCTTGGCCTGCCAGGCGGATGACGCGAGCGCGTGGAGCGCCATGATCTCGCGGAACGTGGACTTCAGCTCCAGATCGCCGCCGTCCGTCTGGAGATAGCGGTCCAGCGCGGGCCGGGCAAAGGAGAGGTCGCGCGCGTAGAGCTGGTAGGGGACGCCGACCCTGCTGACGTTCTGCAGCTCCTTCAGGGCCTGGAGCGCCTCCACGACCGACTTCCGCTCGCTCTCGCTGAGGCGTGGCCCGGCCGTTCCGGCGGGCGCGCTCGAGAGATCCTCGGGGGGCACATTCCTCGACTGAACGCCGTACCAGAACGCGCCGCCAAGGAGCACGGCGGCGAGGAGGATCACGCCGCGCGCGAACGTGAAGCTCGAGCGCCGGCGCCGCGGTTCCGCGGCCTCCGGCATCCTCATCGCCCTCCTCAACGCCTCGTCGAGCCGCGCCCGCTGAGCGGCTCTTGCAGCCTCGTCCAGAGCCGGTCGCGACGGGGCCCCGGGACGCCCGGGCGGCTCCGGCACGTCCGGGGCCTGGAGGGCCGCCTTCAACGCGTCCTCGAGCTTCGGGCTCGGGCCTGGCGGTGGACGCCGGGCGGGCGCCTCCTGCGCCTCCGGGGCCTCGAGCGCGGCCTTCAACGCCTCCTCGAGCTTCGGGCTCGGGGTCGCACCCGGGAGGTGCGTCGCTTCGAGCGTGGGAGCCTCAGACCGCCCACCCGACGGAGCGTCCCGCGAGGGTTGCGTGCTCTTGCTCGGCAACGGCTCTCTGAGAATCTCGTCCCGCCGCTTCTCCGCGATCTCCTTCTCCCCCGCCGTCACCCAGCGGTCGAAGGTCGCTCCGCACGAGCAGGAGATCGCCAGGAGGTACCCGCCGCCGAGCGGGCTCGCCGCGTCCTGGCTCAGGGTTCCGCAAGCGCGGTGCTGCCGGACGAACTGCTCGAGCTCGGCGAGAATGCTCATGCGCTACGTCGGGGATGCGTCTCCGGCGCCATCGGGCTCCAAGGTATCGGATCGGGGGAACGTCGGCAACTCGGCGATCGACCGTGGTGCTGGTGAGGGGAGTCGAAAAGTCACTGGCATCGACGCTGCCTCTATGTCTGAAAAATTGGACGTTGACAGCCCTCGATCCCTGACGACGCCGGGAGGGAGAGAGCCTTCGCATGCACCCCTCGTGCCCGTTGACGCCGAGACGCTGAGGCGGCTCTACGTCGATGAGCGACTCACGATCGCTCAGGTCGCCGCCCAGCTCGGCTGTGGAGAGACGACGATCCTGCGCCGGCTCCGGCGTTTCGATATTCCGGCCCGGCCCCGCGGGCCACTGTCCCAGGCGAAGACCCTCAGCGGTGACATCAGATGGTCGCCGAACCTCGCCTACGCCGTCGGTCTCATCGCAACTGACGGAAACCTGTCACGAACCCGCTGGGGCCTATCGTTGGTGTCGAAGGACGTGGACTTGCTGGAGACCATGCGACAGCGCCTTCACCTCAAGAATGCGATCACCCCATGCACGAATCGCCGCTGCTATCACATCCAGTGGAGGGATCGCCATCTCTACGACTGGCTGGTCGATCTCGGCTTGACGCCTGCGAAGAGCTTGACGCTGGGCCCGTTGGCAGTCCCGGATGAATACTTCGCCGACCTCTTCCGAGGTTGTATCGACGGCGACGGCACCGTCCTCGTGTACACCGATCGCTACCACGCGGCCAAGAATGAGCGCTGTGTCTATGAGCGCCTCTACGTGTCGCTCGTCTCCGCGAGTCGGCCGTTCATCGATTGGATTCGCGCCAGGATCCGCACGCTGATCGGCGTCGATGGATGTACTACGCACCAAACGTTCCCCGCCTCCTCCGCAAGCGCGCCAAGGCCGAACGTTTTCTCTCGCCGCTGGGTCACAGCCCTCTACGCCCGACGGGCAGGCCGAGGGTCGGATGGCTGTACAATGGAGCGCAGATCTGAGATTCGAAATAAACGTGCCGGTGTGTCGGAACCAGGCAGACGATCCCGATTCAAAATCGGGTGCCCGCAAGGGCGTAGGGGTTCGACTCCCCTCACCGGCACCATTCCTTGACAATCTTCTCGCGTGCCCTGTACCGTGATCCTTCGCGTGGGGCTGTAGCTCAGTTGGGAGAGCACAAGGCTGGCAGTCTTGGGGTCAGGGGTTCGAATCCCCTCAGCTCCACCAATCCTCCGACGGGGTCATGGAGCGATCCGTGGCCCCATTTTCTTTGGGCGGCACGGTGCGTGTTCAGCCGACGGCGGGCGCGTCCCGGCGAGTGAAGAGAATCTCCACGACGCCCTGCTCGGTCCTGCGGCGCCGAACGTCGGTGTGGCGGGCCAGGAAGTCGAGCATGCGGTGGTTGTCCGGTAGGACCCAGGCGCGGAACCGACGGATGCTATTCACCGCCGCGGATCGTAGGAGCTCCTTCAGGAGGATGGCGCCGACGCCTCTGCCCTGCCAGTAGTCTTGGACGACGATGGCAATCTCGGCGGTGTCCTCCTCGTCCGAGGGCTCATACCGCGCAACACCGATCAGCTCCGGCCTCCAGTCCAGGAGCTTGCCGGTCGTTGCCGTGGCACACAGCTCGTGCTGAGCCAACAGCTCTCTGTTGAACGCGGCCCATTCCAAGAGATCACGCTTCCTGTTGTCGTGCGCGACGAGCGCGATCTTCCTCGTTTGTTTCGTCTCCGATGGTCTCTTTTCCATACCAGTCACTATAACGCGTCGCGTTATCCTGGCCACTCCGGGTCACGGGGCCTCATCGATCTCGCGCGCGACCCGCAGGCCCGATTCCAGCGCGCCCTGCATCCACTGGGGCCAGGTCGACGCGTGCTCGCCGGCGAAGTGGACTCGGCCTTCGGCCCGCGCGATGTGCGGGCCGAGCGAGGCCAGCTGGCCCGGCCTGAACCAAGCGTACGCGCCGCGCGCCCAGGGGTCCTCGTCCCAGCACTTCGACGCGCCGACCTCGAAGCTGTCGCGAAGTCGCGGGTAGACCCGCGCGACCCCGTCGAGCGCGAACGCGATCCGGTCGGCCTCCCTCATCGCCGCGATCTCCCGCGCGGGGCCGCCCGCGGAGTAGGACTCGAGGATCCCGCGCGGTCCCCGCTGGCTCACCGTGGGCTCCCAGATCCACTTGATCGCCAGATCGGTCGTGGCGGAGCTCGGGAGGCCTTCCTCTTGCCAGAACTTCCGCCGGCACTGGAGGTACACCCGGGCGACGGAGGTGTACGGGAGATCGGCGATCGCCCGCTGCTTCTGCGTGGAGAAGCGCGGCGAGACCTCGATGCGTCTCAGGACCGAGAAGGGGAGGGCGCAGACGACGTGATCGGCACGGAGCATCTGGTAGGCTCCGGCGCGACGGATCACGACGCGCGCCGCGGTCTCACCGGGCTCGATCCGCACCACCGGCGCCTCGTAGAGGATCCGCTCGCGCATGCGCGCGGCGAAGGCCCTCGGGAGCTGGTCGTTGCCGCCCGGGATCGCGTACGTCTGCTTCGCGGTCTGGCCGAGTGCCAGATCGCGCAACCAGAGGAGCGCTGAGTTCGTCTCGAGCCCGTCGCCGGACAGATCCGGGTAGCCGAGCGTGAGGAGCGCCACCGCGCCGGGCGACGCGCCACGCGATCGGAGGAACTCGACCCCGTTCATCCGATCGTACCTCTCGATCGCCGGGTCGGCGAGCCAGCCGGGCGTCCTCGGGTCCCCGAGGCCCTCGAGCGCGGCGCCGATGTACTTCTGCCACATGCCGCTGAGCCCCAGGCTCTCTTCCTCGGGCGTCAGCTCGACGGGCCAGGTGACCCTCGCGCCTCGCGTCACGACGAACCGCCGGCCGCGGACGAAGTAGATCTTGCCCGTCCCCCGCGACTCCACCGGCTCGAGAGGGAGATCGAACAGCCTCACGTACCCGAGCGTGAGGTCGTGGTTGTCCGGGATGAAGATCGGGCCGGCCTCGGCGTAGAGCCCGTCGGCGAACGGCGCGCGGAGCGTCTGGACCCGACCGCCAGGCTCGCCCCGCGCTTCGACGATCGTCACGTCGTGACCAGCCCGGCCGAGCTCCCAGCCGGCGACCAGACCGGCGAGCCCGGCGCCGACCACGATGACCCGCTTGCGCGGGCCCGCGGGCGGTCCGCCGGGGAGCGAGCAGGCGGAGAGACCGCCCGCGACCACCGCGGCCTTGAGAAATCCGCGTCGATCGATACCGAACCTCCAGCGATCCGAGGCCGTCGACCCTGGTCGAGGCAAACGTTAGCCCCGACGTCCCGTGCGGTCAAGAAGCGCCTTGACAACTCCCGGCCGCGAGCCGAGAAAGGGACGCGATGGAAGTTTTCACCGACCGGCGGTTCGAGAAAACGATGGTCAGGTTGGACGACTCGTCCTTCTACCGGTGCGAGTTCGTCGACTGCCGTCTCCTCTACGGCGGCGGCGACGTGATCCTCCAGGACTGCAAGCTCGACCGGTGCCAGGTCCAGTTCTACGGTCCGGCCGCGCGGACCGTGAACATCCTGCCCGCGCTGGGCTGGACTTACTCTCCGCCGCACGAGCGGCTGCGTTAGCGTCCCGGCATCGGTCGTTGCCGGCCATCAGCGTCGTCCTGGTCGTCCACAACCAGCTCGCCCTCACACGCGCGTGCCTCGAGAGCCTGCGCGCGACCACCGTCCCCTTCGACCTCTGCGTGGTGGACAACGGGTCGTCCGACGGCACGGAGACGTACCTCCATCGGGGGGTCCCCGCGCCGCGCTGCTATCACCGAAACGCCGAGAACCTCGGGCTGATCCGCGCCCTCAACCAGGGGGCGCGCATGGCCGAGAGCGAGTTCCTCTGCTTCCTCCACAACGACACCGAGATGCGCGAGCCCCGCTGGCTCGAGCGGCTGCGGGCGGCCGTCGAGGCCGGACCGTCGGTCGGTCTGGCGGGCCTCTACGGTGCCCGCCGGGTCCGTCGCGACGGGCGGTACCCGAGCCGCACGATCGTCCACTGTCTCGACGGGAGCGCCAACCTGCGCTCGCCCGTCGTCGAGGTGGCGGCGGTGGACGGGGTGTGCCTCTTCCTCCGGCGCGCGCTCCTCGAGTCGATCGGCGGGTTCGACGAGGGCTACGGATTCTTCCACGGCTACGACCGCGACCTCTCCTTCGCGGTGCGCGAAGCGGGGTGGCGGTGCGTGGCGGTCGACGCCCCGTTCGTCCACCGCGGCGGCGGCACCCGGACGGGAGAGTCGGCGCCCGTTCCCCCCGCCGAGGACCTTGTCCAGCGCCGGGCCGCCCTGCGCCGCTTCGCCCGGAAGTGGCGGCATCGCCTGCCGTGCGACGTGCGGACCGCGGGCGAGCGCTTCGCCGACTGGCTCCGCCCCCGCCGTCGATAGGTCGCGGCTGCTCCCCTGCCCTGCGTCAGCAGATGGAGCTGGCCCGGTAGCGGCAGGGAGGGGGTGCCGGGTGAGTGTCTTTCCGAACCAAGGCGCCCCCTCCCTGCCGCTACCCCCCCAGGTACAGCTGCTTGACCTCGGGGTCGGAGAGCAGCCGGGGCCCGGTGCCTTCGAACCGGTTCCGTCCCAGCTCCAGCACGTAGGCCCGGTCGGCGATGGCGAGCGCGCGCGCGGCGTTCTGCTCGACGAGCGTCAGCGTGTACCCGGCGCGCTGCATCTCGACCAGCTTCTCGAAGATCAACGAGACGTACTTCGGCGAGAGCCCGAGCGACGGCTCGTCGAGCAGGATGAGGCGCGGGGTGGTCATGAGCGCCCGTGCGATCGCGACCATCTGCTGCTCGCCGCCCGACATCGTCCCCGCCCTCTGCTTCCGCCGCTCGGAGAGGATCGGAAACAGCGCGTAGACGCGCTCGAACGCCTCCGCGATGCGACCGCGATCGGTCTCGATGTAGGCGCCCATCTCGAGATTCTCGAGGACCGTCATCTGCGGAAGAACGATGCGTCCCTGGGGGACGTAGGCGAGGCCGCGGCGGAGCACCAGGTCCGGCCTGAGCCCGGTGATGTCCTCGCCGTTGAAGAGGATCCGCCCGGTCCACGGCTCGAGGAAGCCGACGATCGTCTTGAACGTGGTGGATTTGCCGGCGCCGTTCGGCCCGATGATGCTGACGATCTCCCCGGAGCGCACCTCGAGCGAGACGTCGTGGAGGATCTCGATCCTCCCGTAGCCCGCGGTGACGTTATGCGCCGTGAGGAGTGGCGCGTTCACGTGGATGCCCGGCGCGTGCAGACGTAGAGGATGTGCGGATACGGGAGCAGGTCGACCATGACGTGGCGCCGGACGCCGAAACCGGCGTCGTCGAGGGCTGCCGACAGCTCCTCGGCGCTCCAGTAGCGGACGGGGGTCGCGGGCGCCATCGCCTTGTCGAGCGCCCACGTGAACCAGCGCTTCCAGGCGGGCCGGGTGTCGACATCCTTGATCAGGAGGAGCCCCCCGGGGGGCAGGCATCGCGAGAGCTGCCGGAGGAGCGGGGGGACGCTCTCGGGCGGGATGTGATGGACGATGTCGAGCATGTAGGCGGCGAGGAACTCGCCGTCGCCCTTGAAGTCGCGCGCGTCGCGCTGCTCGTACATCACGTTCTCGAGGCCGAGTCGCCCGGCCGCCCGCCGCGCCAGGGCAATCCGGCGCCGGTCGACGTCGAGGCCGTGGAGCAGGCGCCTCGGGGCGGTCGCCGCGTAGTAGAGGGAGAAGAGCCCGAAGCCGCAGCCGATGTCGAGCACGGGCCCCGCCTCGGGCAGGTACTGGCCGATCTCGTCGAGAAAGCGCTGGCGGAGGATCCCGAACCGCCCCCAGCAGTACGCCCGCACCAGCGGGTCGTCGTACGCGCGGATGATGCTACGAACCGCGTCGCTGCGCATGGAGGCTCCGCTTCGCGTAGATGACGTACCCGGCGCGTTGGGTATCGATGGAATACCCCGCCTCGAGCCAGCGGGCGAGCTCTGGGAAGCCGTCGACGCGCTCGTACGCGCCCGTCGGCCAGCCGCGCTCGAAGAGGACCACAAATCGCGGCGGGCGAGCGGCGAGCTCGCGCAGCAGCTCCCGGCGCAGACCCTGGATCACCGGCTGCGCGGTGTCGTGGAAGAAGTGGAAGTCGTAGAGGAAGCGGGTCGCCTGGGGGACGCCGAGCCTCAGCAGGGCGTGAACGCCCCCCTCCGTCGTGTCGAGGACCTGCACCCGGTCCCCCGGTCGGAGCTGCCGCCCCAGGTCCTGGGTCAGGAGCCTGACGACGCGCTCCTTGTCCCAGATCCACGCGGCGCTCGCGGCCTCCGCCCCCTTGACCTCGAGCCCGAGGAAGACGGCGACGAGACTCGCCGCGAGCGGCACGGCCACGGCCAGACGCCGCGCCTCGACAAGCTGCTCGAGCTCGCAGAAGGCGAGGACCGCGGCGAAGGCGGCGAGCGGGTAGAGGTGGTACTCCCATCCCTTGCCCTGGCCGACGAAGTGGGCGAGCCCGTAGCCCACGCCCACCGTCACGACCGCGTGGCGCGCGCCGAACCGGCGGCCGGCGACCGCGGACGCGACGGAGAGGAGGACGGCGACGCCGATCGCGATCCAGACCTGCCAGCGATGGAAGGTCCACACGCTCGACCAGCCGAGCCGCGAGTAGAGCGGCACGACATAGTCGATGACGATCGAGCGCCATGCGCCGACGGCGCCGACCGCGCCGAGCCAGGCGAGGACCGCGAGGGGGGCCAGGGCGAGGCTCGTGGCGAAGACGACGAGCGGTGCCAGGATGGGCCGGCCCTGCCGTCGCGCCGCGACGACGACCACGACGCCGAACGCCACCGCGAGCGCCGCGGCGTGCGGCTTCAGCATCACGGCCGCGCCGAGCGCCGCCCCGCCCCAGGCCAGGCCTCTCCGGCCCTCGACCCATCGAGCGACGGACAGGGCGCCGAGGAGGAGAAAGGGGCAGAGCAGGAAGTCGCGCTGGCCCGCGTGCCAGGCGCCGCCCGCCAAGTGGTAGGCGGCGAAGACGAGGGCGCTGCCCAGCGCGGCGACCCGTCCCCATGGCGCCGCGAGCGCGCCGATCGCGAGCGCGGTCGCCGCGAGCGACGCGAGATCGAACATCCGCCAGGCGACGTCCCCCGTGCCCAGGACCTCGAACACGGCGAGGTGCAGGAGGTAGACGCCCGGGAAGTTCATGTCGAAGATGTCGCGGTAGGGCACCGCGCCCTCGGAGATCCGCCAGGCGATGTAGTGCATGACGGGCGCGTCGTGGATCAGCGGCCACGGGAGTGAAAGCCAGAGGAGCTGCACCACCAGCGCCCCGAGGACGACCAGCAGCCCGGCGCTAACGACCGAAATAGGCTTCAATGACGCGCTCGTCAGCCTGGATCACGCCTGGCGGGCCCTCGGCGATCTTCTCGCCGTGATCGAGGACGAAGACGGTCTCGCAGAGCCCCATGACGACCTTCATGTCGTGCTCGACGAGCAGGATGGTCGTGCCC
>JACQWC010000064.1 GCA_016209635.1 Candidatus Rokuibacteriota bacterium
AGGTGGCGCTGCCGCTCTATCCCCAGCTCGGCACGGCGCCGAACGGCTACTACATCCCGCCCCGCTGGGTGCCGCGCCCGTACCTCCGCCAGATGTTCGGTCCCGGCGTGGACCAGGCGCTCGAGCGCTACGAGAATCCGGATCGGGAGCTCCTGGCCGTGCTCCAGCTCTTCCGCAAGTCGAACCGGATCGTCTTCGGCTACAAGGTCGTCGAGGGGCCCAAGGTGTACGAGGGCACGCTGCGCGGGAGGAGGATCACCCTCTACAACGACACCGTGATCGCCTACGGCCGGGACGGCAAGGAGCTGTTCCGGACGACGGTGGAGGAGCCGGTGCATGTCCGGCCCGCCAAGCATGCGAACTCGATCTAGCGCCCCGGACGCGGTCGACCGCGCGCTCTGCCGGAGCGCGCTCTGGGAGGCGCTCGCCGTCGGCCTGGGGCCGCCGACCGACGAGACGGTCGTACGGCTCGCGTCCGGGGACGGCGCCGCGGCGCTCGGGGAGGCGGCGGCGGCGCTGGACCGGGCCGAGGGCGCCGACCTCCAGCCACTCGTCGCGGCGCTCGCCGTCGAGCCCGCGCCCACGCTCGCGGCGCTCGAAGGCGCGTACGGGCGGCTCTTCGGTCACACCGTCCGCGGTCCCGTCACTCCGTACGAGACCGAGTACGGCGAGGACTCCGTCTGGCAGCCGCAGCGCGAGATGAGTGACCTCGGGGCCTTCTTCCGCGCGTTCGGACTCAGGGTGAGGCCGGACGCGCGCGAGCGGCCCGATCACATCGCGTGCGAGTGCGAGTTCCTGCTGGTGCTCGCTCGGAAGGAGGCGCATGCGCTCGCGCGCGGCGACGAGGCGATGCGCGAGGAGACGTGCCGCGCCGCGCGCTCGTTCCTCCGCGATCACCTCGGGCGCTGGGCCCCGGCGCTCGGCGCGAGGCTCGCCCGGGAGGACCCCGACGGGTTCTACGGCGCGCTCGGTCGCCTCACCGCCGCCTTCGTGGCCACGGAATGCCGGCGGGTCCGGGTCGCTGCGGGCCCCGAGCTGCTCCGCCTGCGCTCCGCGGCGCCCGATCCGGCGCCGACGGCGTGCGTCCCCGCCGCCGGAGCGTCCGTGGAGTGATCGTGGCGCAATTCGGCATCGAGTACGAGCCGCGGCTCGTCGAGGCCGCGGTGCTCGCCAGCGTGACGGGTCGGGCCGAGGAGCGCCCGTTCCTCTCCGAGCGCGAGCGTCTCTTCGAGATCGCGGATGCCGAGGCGCGGGAGGCCGCGTTCAGGGACCTCCACGCCCGCTGGTTCGAGCGCCTGCGGCTCGATCGGCCGTTCACCGTTGCCCTCGAGGAGCTGCCTGAGATCGCTGCCCGCTGCGAGCGCTGTCTCGTCACCCGCGGGACCACCGCGGGCGACCAGTCGGCCGATCTCCGCGTGGCTCCGGGGAGGCCCCCGGTCGTCCTCGTGCGGGTTCTGCCCGAGACCGTGGCGGCCTCCGAGCGCCTCCTCCGGTTCCTCCGCGGGGAGCTGCTCCACGTCGCTGACATGCTCGACCCGCGCTTCGCGTACGCGCGGTCTCTCCCACGCGCCGGCGCCGGAGGGCCCGAGGACCGCCTGCTCGCCGAGCGGTACCGGGCCCTCTGGGATGCGTTCGTCGATGGCCGGCTGATGCGCCTGGGGCGGGCGCCGGCGAGCGTCCGGGCCGAGAACCTCGCCGACTTCGCCCGGACCTTCCCCGGCCTCGGCGATCGGACCGAGACCGAGTTCGACCAGTTCTTCGGCGCGCGCGCTCGCACCCACGCCGAGCTTCTCGCCTTCGCGGAGGGCGCCGGGGCCTCGAGCCTCCGCTGTCCGCTCTGCGGCTTTCCGACCCGGACCTTCGAGCCCGCGCCCGACCTCCTGCCCCCGGCCGTGCTCGCCGCCATCACTGACGACTTCCCACTGTGGAGTCCCGGAGCCGGCCTCTGCCGCCGGTGCGCCGAGCTGTACCGGTGCCGGCCCGCGCCCCGGGGGTGAGGCGCGAAAGACCATCGTGATTCGACTCCTCCCGGCGGGGCTGCTCCTCCTCCAGACGCTGCTCGCCGGGCCCGCGCAGAGCGGGGAGACCGTCACGCTGTTCGTGACCTCGGAGAAGACGGACACCGTCAGCGTCTATCGCGGTCCCGTGCCCCACCTCACGCGGGTCGCCTCGATCAAGGTCGGGCGCGAGCCCCACAACCTCGGGATCTCGCCCGACGGGCGCTGGGTCGCGACGAGCGACCGGCGCTCGGGCGAGGTGTCCCTGATCGACACGCGGACGCTCACCGAGTCGGCCCGGCTCAAGCTCGGGCGGCAGACCCACGATGTCGCCTTCACTCCCGACAGCAGCCTCCTCTTCGTGGGCCACGAGACCGAGACCTTCGTGAGCCTGGTCGAGGTCGGCACGTGGACGGTCCGGCCCCCGCTCAAGGTCGGCCGCGCCCAGCACGACCTCTCGCTCAGCCCCGACGGGCGCGAGCTGTGGTTCACGGTCACCAACCGGCCCTACAAGGCCGGCGACGCCCGCGTGGGCGTCGTCGAGCTGGACACGGGCAAGGTGACGCTGATCGACACGGGCGCCAACGCCCACGACGTGACGCTGAGCCCCGACGGGAAGGTGGCGTGGGTGACGAACTCGGGCTTCACCCACCTCCCCGACCCGCGCGTCGACTACCTGGACGTGGCGACGCGCAAGGTGCTCGGCTCGATCACCGTCGGCAAGTACCCGTTCCACTCGCCCAAGCGCGGGCGCGACGGCAACCTGGTCCCGCCCACGGCGACCGAGATGTGGTTCAGCGATCACGGCCTCCGGAGCGTCGTCGCCGTGTCCCTCGCCGACCGGCGGGTCGTCGCCACGGTGCCCGTCGGCGTCGAGCCGTACCACGTCGCCGCGACCGCCGGAGGGATCCTCTTCGTCGCGAACCACACCTCCAACACGGTGACGATCGTGGATGCGGTCAGGCGGACGGTTCTGGGGACGCTCGCCGTGCCACCACGCCCTCACGGCCTCGCCGTCCTCACGGCGCCTTGATCTGCGGTTGCGCGTGAGCCTCGGAGGACCCTGACGCGGATCATAGTCGCCCGGAGATCCGTGGGAGACAGTGACGGCATCAGAATCCCCGAGGAGGCACCCGATGAAGACGCCGACGGACATCCTGCGCGAGGAGCACGTGGTCATCCTGCGCGCGCTCGCGGTCCTCGAGTCCGCAACCGCGCGCCTCGCGCGCGGCGCCGCCTTGCCGGACGGCTGGTGGGCGGAGCTGATCGAGTGGCTGCGCGCGTTCGCCGACCGGAACCACCACGCGAAAGAGGAGCGCGCGCTCTTCCCCGCGATGGCGCGAGCGGGCGTGCCGGCGGGAAGCGGCGGCCCCATCGGGGTGATGCTGGAGGAGCACGTCGAGGGCCGGGCGCTCGTCCAGGCGATGGCGGCGGGCGGACCCGGCGAGCGCGCCGTCGCCGCGCGGAAGTACATCGAGCTGCTGCGGAACCACATCGACAAGGAGAACGGCGTGCTCTTCCCGCTCGCCGACGCGGTCCTCGAGGATGACGCGCGGCGGGCGCTCGGACGCGAGTTCGAGACCGCGGGGGACGAGCTCGGGTACCTGGCGTCGATCCCTTACGCGGAGGCCGTGGTCGAGGGGCTGGCGGCGGCGCTCGCCGGAGCCGCGGAGGCCTCGGCGAGCCGCTGAGTCACGGCACCAACTGACGCTTCAGGACCGGGAGCGCCGGCTCCCACTGGCGGCGGAAGCTCGCGTCGAGACAGCGGCGAGCGCACGCGACGGCGCTCGGCGGATCGAACGCGGTGCAGCTCCTGACCGCGACCGTGTCCCAGAAACCGGCGAGCCCCGCCCGCTCTAACTCCACCTCGACCTCCCGCTGGGCGAGCGCGCACCAGAAGTGCCGGCGCCTCCCGCGCCTGCGGCCACGCCCATTCCCCTCCTGTCCGACACCGTCCATGGCGGTCTCCCTCCCACGCTCAGGGGCTTGGATGAGGGAAGTGCAAGCAAGATGCCCGAGGCGTCCGCGTCCAACGCCCTGAAAGATCGAGCGTTTCAAGAGGGAGCCCCGGGTCGGGGGGAAGCAGTCGTCGCCCCAGGTGGGGCGCCGATGTCCCTCACCCCGTCGACCTTCTGGACGGGCACTCCTCTCTAGCGGACGCTACCTGATCCGGTCGGGCGTCCAGGGAGGATCGAACGTGAGGGTCACGTCGACCCGCTCGACGCCCCGGATCTTCCCCACGGCCTCGCGGACCCACTCCGGCATGACGTCGTGGATGGGGCAGCCGGGCGCGGTCAGGGTCATCGTGACCGCGACCCTCCCGCCCTCGATCTCGACGCCATAGACGAGGCCCAGCTCCACCACCGACATGCCGAGCTCGGGATCGAACACGGTCCGGAGGGCCTGCGTGACCCGCTCCGTCGTGACCTGGCTCGCCACGCCGGACCCTCCCGCGATGACCGGCGCCGCGCGCGCGGCGCCCGGCGTCTCCGGCTCCCAGGCGCAGCCCGGATCCTCGGCGAGCGGATCGCCCGCGAGCGCGTACGCGCGCGCGCGGCTCCCGCCGCACCGGTCGCGGAACTCGCAGCGGCCGCAGCGGCCGCCGAGCCGCGCCGGATCCCGGAGGGCCCGGAACAGCTCGCTCTCCCGATAGACGGTCGCGAGGTCCTGCCCCCGCACGTTGCCGGCGCTCATGGGCAGGAAGCCGCTCGGGCAGATCTCGCCGCGATGGTCGACGAAGACGAAGCCGTTGCCGTCCGTCACTGCGCGACCGGCCCGGCCGATGAGATCGCGACGGGCGCCTTCGCCCGCCGCGCAGCCGGGCGCCGGCGCGCCACCTCCGCGGCGGCGCTGGGAGAGGACGCGCTGGTAGTGGGGCGCCTCCGTGGTCTTGATCCCGAAGGGGGCCTCGCGGGCGAGGTCCGCCGCCCACTCGAGCACGCGCTCGATCTCCTCCGCCGGCAGGGCCTGTCCCGCGTGGGCGCGGCCGATCGGGATCAGGAAGAAGAGCGCCCACAGGACGACGCCGAACTCTCCCATCTGGCGCGCGAGCGCCGGAAGATCAGGCGCGGTCCGGCGGCACACCGTGGTGTTGATCTGGAGCGGGATGCCGAGCGCGCGCGCCCGCTCGATGAGGCGGAGCGTGTGGCGGTGCGAGCCCCGGACCCCCCGGAACGCGTCATGGACGTCGGGCCTGGCGCCGTCGAGGCTCACCGCGAGGCGTGCCAGTCCCGCGTCCCGGAGGGCGCGGAGCCTCTCCTCCGTCGCCGCGGCGGTTCCGCTCGGCGTGAGCGACACCGAGAGGCCCTGCGCCGTCCCGTAGGCCACCAGCTCCACGATGTCGGGCCTGCGAAGCGGGTCGCCTCCGGTCAGGACGAGGATGGGCGGCGGATCGCCGAACGCCCTCACGTCGTCGATCAGGCGCTTGCCCTCCTCCGCCGTCAGCTCGTCGGGATGGCGATACGGGATCGCCTCCGCGCGGCAGTGGACGCAGGCCAGCGCGCAGGCGCGCGTCACCTCCCAGATCACGATGAAGGGCGACCGGTCGAAGGGCGTCACGGCGCGGGGGCCTCCCGCACGGCGCCGGCGAGACTGCGCGTGGCCCTGAGGTGGCAGAGGACGCGCGCGAGCGTCGCGCCGAAGCCGAGCGCGCCGCCGGTGAGCAGGCCTCCCGCCGCGCGGATCCACCCGGCGTCGCCGGCGGCTGTGCCGACGGCCAGGACGACGACACCCGCCACGAGGAAGCCGTAGGTGACGCCTTCCAGCGTGGGCCACGAGAGCTCGGCCAGCGTCGGCACGGGCGCGCGCCCGACCCAGGGGCCGTAGGCCCGGTACCAGACGAGGAACGGCACGATCTTGAGCATCATCCCGACGATCGTGAGCGACACCCACCCGCCGAGCGCCAGGACGGCGTACGCGAGCCCGAGCCGCGGTCCCGAGAGGAGGTCGAGTGCCAGCCCGAGACCCATCGCGGTAGCGACCGGCAGGAACGCGGCGCCGGTCAGGGCGAACCTGAGTCCCCAGTCGAGCGCCGGGCGCTTCCGGCTCCGCGCAATCGCGCCGATCCAGACGAGGTGTCCCGCCACGGCGGCGGCTACCAGGAAACCGCTCGGGATCACGAGGGGGCTCTCCGCCAGGAGCCCCAGGACGACGGCGGGAACGCCCAGGACGAGACCCCAGAGCTGGAGGTGGCCCGGCCAGCCGGCGGGCTCGCGCGCCAGCAGGAACATCGGATAGACGCGCGCCGCGACGCCGAGCACCACCGGGAGGACCCAGCCGAGGAGCGCCAGATGGAAGTGGGCGTGCAGGTTCCCGAACATGGTGCCGGGCAGGAACCTCCAGATCTTGTCGGCGCCGAGCGCGAGGCCGAAGAGGGCGGTGAGACCCAGACCAGTCAGAGCCAGCACCACCAGGCGGGCGGTGAACGTCCAGTGCTTCAACCCGCGCACGCTCAGCCCCGCGTTCAGGATGTGCGCGCCCACGCCGGCGCCGGCGAGCGCGGCCCCCCAGACGAGACCGTGCCACTGGGCGATGTACAAGTGGCCGACCATGCCGACGACGCCCGCCGCGAGGATCACGAACTGCCACCGCGCCAGGCGCTCGCTCCAGATCGGGCGCTCGAGCACGATGGGAATGAGCTGGTAGCTGGCTCCCATGATCGCGAGCGTGATCCAGCCGAGCGTCACGGTGTGGGTCAGGGCCAGGACGCGTGGGTGATAGTAGTGACCGGCCAGCTCTCCGGCGAGCCAGGGCACGCCGAGCGCCGCCAGCACGAACGCCAGCGCCGCCGCGAGGAGGTACCTGAGTGGGAGCGTCGCCGACAGGCGCCGGCCCGGAAGGGGGCGCGCGCCCGTCACACGCCCCTCGGCGCCCCGCCCCGGCGGATCAGGATCCTGACGAGCCCGGCCTCCGGCTCCTGGGTCTCGTGAACGAAGCCGCGCTCGGCGAGGAGGGGGTAGAGGAACATGGGCCGCCGCTCGTGAATCACGACCAGCGTTCCGTCCGCCTCGAGCGCGTCGAGCTGCTCCAGCACCCGGACCATCGGCTGCGGCGGCTCGAGGCCCCGCACGTCGAGGGTGATCGTCCTCCGGGCGGGAGCCGTGGCGGCACCCGCACCGACAGGGTCAGGTCGCCGATCACGCTGTGGGGGCTCGCGGTAGAACCAGACCGACCAGTGGCCCGGGTCATGGCACTCCGTCCAGTGGGACAAGCCACGCTTGCCGAGGACGTCGTAGAGCGGAACGGGCTCGAACGGCGCGTGCAACGCCAGCGCCTCGCCCTCGCCCAGCGCCTTGACCGCCGCCATGATGCGCGCGAAGGGCTCGACGCCACGGCGGATGTCGTCGTGAACGTCGACGTGGACCTCCGGGAGCCCCGCGAGCGCCGAGGGCCGGGGACCGCTCGGCGGCTCGAGACGGACGCTCCCCGCCTCGTTCGCCGCCGGATCCACCTCCGGCTCACCCAGCTCGCGCCTGAGCTCTCGGAGCAGGTCGTTCGCCGGGACGCCCGCACAGCGGGCGGCCAGCGCGATCGTGACCCGGGGCGCCATCAGCTTCCGGAGGAGCCGGTTCCGGAACCGCTGGAAGTGCGGATGGAACCGCACCAGCACCTCCAGGGCCTCGGGGTGCTCCTCGAGGAGCCGCGCGATCGTCGTGTCCGCCGCGATCATGGCCGGTGTTTCCTCCTCGACTCGAGCCTACCGACGTTCGTCGTCGCCCCGTATGACCCTCGTCATAGATGGTGAACGGAGGAACAAGCGCGCCCCAGCCATCTCCCCTGATAAGCTTCACCAGGCGATGAGGAACGCGGCCGGGCTCGAGGCAGCGGAGGAGCCGCGCCAGGAGCGGTTCGAGCAGAGGAAGCGGCTCGTCGGCCTCGCCGCGGGGCCGCTCCTCTTCGTCGTGGTGCTGCTCTGGCCGCTCCCATCCCTCGACCGCCCCGCCCACGCGCTCCTCGCGGTGTTCGCGTGGACCGTCGCGTACTGGATGACCGAGGCGCTGCCCCTCGCGGTGACGGCCCTCCTCTCGTCCGTCCTGGCGATCGCGCTCGGGGTGGCGCCGGCGCGGGCGGTGCTCGCCGCCTACGGCGACCCGATCATCTTCCTCTTCGTCGGGAGCTTCGTCCTGGCCGAGGCCATGAAGGAGAGCGGGCTCGACCGGCGCTTCGCGCTGGCCCTCCTCGGGCACGACTGGGCCACGCGCACGCCGTCGCGCCTCCTCGGGACGCTGGGCGTGATCACCTGCGGCGTGTCGCTCTGGGTCAGCAACACGGCCACGACGGCGATCATGCTCCCCATCGGCGTCGGAATCCTCCGGGCGCTCGGCCAGCGGGGCGAGGCCGCCGGCGGTCGCCTGTCGATCGGCCTCCTCCTCATGCTCGCCTGGGCGTCCTCCGTCGCGGTGGGGATCCCGGTCGCCTCGCCGCCGAACCTCATCGCGATCGGCATGATCCGCGATCTCACGGACCGGCGCCTCACGTTCTTCGACTGGGTCGCCGTCACGATGCCGCTCACCCTGCTCATGCTGCTCCTCTGCTGGCTCATCTTGAAAACGCTCTACCTCGGCGGGGAGCGCCTCAGCGGCGACCTCCGCGCGTACGTCGCGGCGGAGCGCGCGAGGCTCGGGCCCTGGAGTCGGGCTCAGCAGAACGTCCTCGTCGTGTTCGTCCTGGCGTGCGTGCTCTGGATGCTCCCGGGCGGCATCGTGATGGTCGTGTCACCCGACGCCCCCCTGGCCCGGTTCTTCGAGACGCATCTCCCCGAGTCCGTCGTGGCGCTCGGCGCGGCCATTCTCCTGTTCCTGCTCCCCACCGACCCGCGGCGCGGCGAGTTCACGCTCGCGTGGCCGCAGGCGGCGCGGATCGACTGGGGCACGATCCTGCTCTTCGGCGGCGGTCTGGCGCTCGGCCAGCTGATGTTCGACACGGGGCTCGCCGAGGCGATCGGGAGCGCCGTGCTCCATGTCACCGGGGCGCAGAGCCTCTGGGCCCTCACCGCAGTGGCCATCCTCATGGGGGTGCTCCTCTCCGAGACGTCGTCCAACACGGCCTCGGCGAGCATGGCGGTCCCCGTCGTCATCGCGACCGCCCGCACCGCCGGTCTCTCCCCGGTGCCGCCGGCGCTCGGCGCGGCGCTGGGCGCGAGCTTCGGCTTCATGCTGCCCGTCTCGACGCCCCCCAACGCGATCATCTACGGCTCGCGCCTGGTGCCGCTCCGGGAGATGATCCGCTCCGGGATCTACCTGGACGTGGTCGGCGCGGTGCTGATCTGGGTCGGCCTGCGCGTGCTCTGCCCGCTCTTCGGCGTCATGTGAGACTTCGACCGGAGGGAGAGTACCCATGAACCTGGCGCGCGTCGGCATTGTGGTCATCGCGATTCTGCTCGGCGCCTGGCCGGTACGGGCCCAGAGCCCGGCGGCCTTCCGCGTGGAGCTGGACAGGGAGGCGGTCCCGCGCGGCCCGGCGGTCGCGGGCTACGTCTACAACGATCACCTCGACCGGGTCGGCAATGTCCGGCTGCGCGTCGAGATCCTGGACGCGGCGGGGGCGCGGGTGACCGAGGCGTACGGCTGGGTCTACGGGAGCATCCCCGCCGGCGGGCGCGCGTACTTCGTCGTGCGCCTGACGGCCAAGGGCGCCGAGTACCGGGTCAGCGTGGTGTCCTTCGACTGGCTCTCGCGCGGCGGCCCGTAGGAACCGGTGGCCTCAGCGGCCGGGCGGCGCGCCGACGCTCGGCATCCGGACGCGCCACCACATGTTGGCGACGAAGAGGGCCGCGCCGAGGAGCTGGCCCAGCCCGCCGACCGCGACCAGGACGCGGAGCGCCGGCGCCGTGGAGAGCCCCGCGCCCACTTCCGCGACCGCGCGGAGCCCGGTCGCCAAGCTCATGACCCAGTAGACGGCCTCCGCCAGCTCGGGGCGATAGCGACGCTCGTCCTTCGCCGGACGCGGGAACATCCACGTCGCGACGCCCATCACGAGCATGAGCACGAAGCCCACGAGCAAGAGGTGCACGTGCGCCGTGACCCAGAGCCGCGGCGGGTAGCGACCGAGCAGGAACTCACCGACCAGGATGTAGCCGCCGAGGAGCAGCCCCGCGACCAGGAAGACGAAGCTCGTCTTGATGTAGCGCCGGATCAGCGGGGGCACGCGGCTACCCGCGGAGGGCGAGCCCGAGGAGCACGATGACCAGGACGACGAGGACGTTGATCCGGGCCACCCACGAGGCGCGGACCCGGATCGACGGATCGGCCCCCGGAGCGCCGGCCCGCGGTCCGAGAACGAAGTCGTGGAGCGCGCTCAGGACGAGGGCCAGGAGCACGAGGCCGAGCTTCCAGTGGAAGCGTGGCGCCTCGAGGAGATAGGGGCGGTACCAGAGATTCGCGAGCCCGGTGACGACGAGGAGGCCGAGCGCGATCCACCCGACCGCGCGAAAGCGGACGCCGATCGCGTGGACGAGGCGGGCGCGCAGCGCCGCGTCCTCCAGACGGCGCGTCACGGGAACCAGGACCAGGGCGACGAAGAGCATCCCCCCGATCCAGGTGATGGCCGCGAGCACGTGGACGAAGCGAAGGCTCAGCGCCACCGCTACGTCCCCTCGGCGAGGGCCCGGAGGGCGTCGACATCCCGCAGCACGAGGCGACCGCCCTCGTCAGCCACGAGCCCCTCCTTCCCCCAGCGGCTCACGATCCGGATCGTGGTCTCCACGGTCGTGCCGGTCATGTCCGCCAGGCTCTGCCGCGTCAGGTGGAAGGGGAGCGCGAGGCCGTGCGTGCCCTTGGCGCCCGCGCGCTCCGCCAGGCGCAGGAGCGCCGCCGCGAGTCGTACCTCGACCGGATCGCCCGAGAGCGACTTGACCGAGTCGTGCGCGGCCCGGAGCCGCCGGCCGATCATCAGGGCCATCTCCTTGATGATCGACGGATAGCGCTCGGCGAGCGCCACGAGCGCGTCGCCCGGGATCTTGAGGATCACGCTCGCCTCGGTCGCCTGGGCCGAGGCCGGATACGGGCGTCGCTCGATGACGGCGACCCCGCCGAACACCTCGCCCGGGCCCAGCAGCTCGAGCACCACGTCCTTGCCCGTGCGGGAATGCTTCAGGATCTTCACCCGGCCCGTTCTGACCAGACAGAGCCACTGGGCTGGATCGCCCTCCATGAAGATGTAGTCGCGGGCCCGGTGGGTCTCCTCGCGCGCCAGCGAGCCGAGGAGCTCGACCTCCTTCCCGGGAAGCCCGGCGAAGACGGGGTTCGCACGGAGGAAGGCGCTCGCCTCGGAAGGTGACATCCGCGCCGATGATATCATTTAGACAAAGGGGGGAATCGACATGAGCTGGCTCGCCTGGCTCGGGCTCGCGGCGGGTCTCGTGGCCGTCTTCGCCGTCTGGGACCTCGTGTTCTGCGGCGGGCGGCGCTGCAAGAGCTTCACCGACCATTTCACCGGCTGATCGCTTCGCCGGACGGGAGATCGACCATGGAGTGGCTCTGGGTGCTGATCGGCGTCGCCGGGTACGTCGTGCTGATGCGCTGGGTGCTCCCACGCTTCGGCGTGGGCACCTGAATGTCGCGCTCGGGCGAGGTCGAGGATCGACCTCCCAGGGCCGACGGTAGAGGAGCGTGATGCTCTACACCGTGCGCTCGTCGAAACCGCTCGCCGAGGCCGCCCGGGATCTGGAGGCCGCGGTGGCCCGCCACAAGTTCGGCGTGCTCGGCGTGCACGACCTCAAGGCCAAGATGGCCGAGAAGGGCGTCGCCTTCGGGCGGGAGTGCCGCATCTTCGAGGTCTGCAACCCCCACCAGGCGAAGAAGGTCCTCGAGGCCAACCTCGAGATCTCGACCGCGCTCCCGTGTCGCATCTCCGTGTACGAGGAGGGCGGGCGAACGACGCTCGCGACGATCAAGCCCACGGCGATGATCGACCTCTTCGCGAGCCCGGAGCTCGAGGAGGTCGCCCGGGAGGTGGAGGCGACGCTCGAGCTGATCATGGACGAAGCCGCGCGCTAGAATAGCGGCGCCCTACCAGCGCACCAGAAAGGACGCCTCGATGACCCGACGGAAGGCACCAGTTCCGAGCGCGGCTCTCGCCCTGATCGTACTCCTCGCCGTCGTCGCGTTCCCCGCTCGGGGCCAGCAGCCGCCGCAGCCCTTCGCGCCGGACTGGGCCATGCTGGAAGGCTGGAAAGTCTTCTCGGCCAAGGGGTGCGGGCAGTGTCACGCCCTCCGCGGCTACGGCGGCAAGATCGGGCCCGACCTCGGCCGGATCGAGACGGGCAAGAGCTTCTTCGAGCTGGGCGCCGCCATGTGGAACCACCTGCCGCGCATGGGCGCGCGCATGCGCGAGGCGCGGGTCGAGCGCGCGACACTGACCCCGCTCGAGCTGTCGAACCTGATCGCGTTCCTCTTCACCGCCCAGTACTACGACGAGGTGGGCGACGCCGCGACCGGCGAGAAGCTCTTCGCCGCGAAGGGGTGCGTCCAGTGCCACGCCCTCGGCGGCGCCGGCGGGCGCGTCGGGCCGGTGCTCGATCCCCTTGGGCGGGCCAACTCGCCGGTGCTCGTGGCCGCCGCCATGTGGAACCACGGCCCGCAGATGGCGGAGGTCATGAAGGCGAAGGGTATCGCGCGGCCCACCTTCGAGGGCAAGGAGCTGCTCGATCTCATCGCCTACATCGTCGGGACGGCGAAGGACAGCGCCGGGGAGACCCAGCAGGTCGTTCCCGGAACCCCCGAGCGCGGCCAGAAGCTCTTCGCCGACAAGAAGTGCGTCGTCTGTCACTCGGTCGGGGGCAAGGGAGGCAAGGTCGGGCCCGACCTCGGCCGGCACGGACATCACATCAGCCTGACACAGTTCGCGGCTCGGATGTGGAACCACGCGCCCGCGATGGCGGCCAAGATGAAAGAGCGCGGCATCGAGGCGCCGAAGCTCTCCGGACAGGAGATGGCCGACATCCTCGCCTACCTCTACGCCTCTCACTACTTCGAGACGGCGGCGAACCCGAAGCGCGGCGGAGACCTCGTGCAGGAGAAGGGCTGTCTCGGCTGCCACTCGGTCCGCGGCAAGGGCGGGAAGGTCGCCGCCGACTTCGCGACCTCGAAGGTCGCCCGGACGGCGGCGGGCCTCCTCGCGGGGATGTGGAACCACAGCCGCCTGATGGAGGCGGAGGTGCAGAAGCAGCAGGTCTCGTGGCCCGTGCTGACCGGTCAGGAGCTAGGCGATATCGCCGCTTACTTCGTGTCGCTCGCCAAGCCGCCAGCTCCCAAGCCCGCCCCGAGGTAGCAAAGGTCGGGATCGGTGGGGTGGGGCGCTCGCACCCCACCCGGTCGTCGCGCGCCCCGTCGTTGCGAGTCACAACACCTGTAAGGCTTGATTTTTCGAAGTCTTGTCAAGCGCTCCCCGTGGCATGCCGGTTGCGTAGCTCTCCTCCGAAAGTTTTAGCCTCAGGAGGGGCGTCATGGGTCGAGGTCGGGCTTCACAGCCGAAGCGCGGAGTCAGCCGGTACTGGTGGCTGGCGGTGCCGGCGGTGGTCCTTGGTGTCGGGCTCGCGCTCGCCCTCAGGTCCGAAGCGCCGCGCGGAGACGGAGGCGGAGCCGTCGCGGCGAATCCGGCTCCCTCTGGGGCGGCGGTCGTCCAGGCGGTAGGCCGCCGCGAAACGCGGCCGACGCTCGACCCGGCGCGGTTCGTCGGGAGGGCCGCGCTCGCCCACCAGGTCGCGCGCGAGATCCCCGACGTCCTCGACCAGCTCTACTGCTACTGCGAGTGTGACAAGCACCTCGGTCACAAGAGCCTGCTCTCCTGCTACACCGACGGCCACGCCGCCACCTGAGACATCTGCATGGACGAGGCGCTGGACGCGTCTCGGATGGCGAAGGCAGGCTGGGAAGTCGCCCGGATCAGGGCGGCGATCGACCGGACGTACGGGCGATGATCCGACGCTCCGTCGTGATCGCGCTCGTCCTCCTCGTCCTGCCCGCGCAGGTCCTCGCCCACGGCGAGCATGGGGCCGCGAAGCCGCTTGCCTCGACGAGCGTGGTCACCGTCGGCGGCTATCAGATCGAGCTCTTGAGCGACCCCGCGCCGCTGGCGGCCGGCCGCGAGAGCCGGGTGATCGCGAAGGTCTTCTCGCCCGCTCCGCTCGCGCCCGTCTCGGGCGCCACCGTGCACATGGCACTCGGCCCCGCCGGCACCTCCCCTGTCGCCCGGTGGGCGGTCGAGGTCACCTGGGCCGGGAGCTACGCCGCGTCGTTCACGCCGGCGAGGAGCGGGGGGCACTATATTCGGGTGGTAGTCACCGAGGTCCCGGGGCGCAGCTTCGAGCCGCCGCTCGCGGTCGACTTCCAGGTGGACGTGGTGCCCGCTCCGGGTCTCGGGTGGACGGCCTGGATGGCGCTCCTGCTCGCGAGTGGGATCGCCCTCCTCGGCCTCTACGCCGTCGCGCTCCGCGCGCGCACGGGAGCGCCGCTCGGGGGCGCGCTCGACCTCCTCTCGATCCCGTGGCTCAGGCGGCTCCTGACCTCGGCGAAGCTCCAGCCGTCGCTCCAGCTCCCGCTCCTCGTCCTGATGGCGATCGTGGTCTACCTCGGGTTCGCCGACGTCCAGGACGGAGGCACGAACCTCGCCACGAAGCTCACGTGGACGATCTGGTGGGCGGGGATCATCTTCACCTTCGTCCTCGCGGGCCGGGTCTGGTGCCTCGCCTGTCCCTTCGGCGCCCTGAACGAGTGGGCCTCACGGCTCTCGGACGCGTCGCGGAACCTCCCGCGGCCGCTCAGGAACATCTGGTGGGCGACGGCGATGTTCGTCCTCCTCACGTGGGCCGACGAGCAGCTCGGCGTCGTGCGCTCGCCCCGGGTGACGGCGTGGATCGTCGTCTTCTTCGCAACGCTGGCGCTCGCGGTCGGGCTCCTCTACGCCCGGCGGAGCTTCTGCCGCTACCTCTGCCCGATCGGCGGCCTCATCGGCGTCTACTCGATGACGGCGCCCCTCGAGCTCCGGGTGAAGGACCGGGCCGCCTGCCAGGCCCACAGGGACAAGGAGTGCTACCGGGGCGGTGCCGCGGCGCGCGGCTGCCCGATGTTCGAGTTCCCCCAGACGATGGACCGGAACAACTACTGCAACCTCTGCGCGGAGTGCGTCCGGGGCTGCTCGCGCGACAACCTCGTCCTCCGCTTCCGCGCCTTCGGCAAGGACCTCTGGGCGTCGAGCCGGCGCGTGCTCGACGAGTCCTACCTGGCGGTCGCCCTCGTGGGGCTGACGCTCCTCGTGACGGCCCAGATGCTGACGGCGTGGCCCGACTGGGTGTCGGGGATCGCGCGCTGGCTCCCCACCTCCATCCGAACGACCCTCAAGCCCGTGACGTATCTCGGGCTCGTCGAGTCCGGCCTGCTCCTCGTGGGGAGCCTCGTGGTGGGCCCGCTCCTCGTCCTCGCCGGAGCCGCGCTGAGCACCCGGCTCGCCGGCGAGCAAGGGTTCGGGCTCCGCCGCTCCTTCGTCGTCTTCGGCTACATGTTCATCCCCATCGGGCTCGCCACGCACCTCGCCCACAACCTCTCGCACCTCCTCCTGGAAGGCAGCGGCATCGTCCCCGCCGTCCAGCGCACGGTCATGGTCCTGACGCCGTTCTCCCTCGGCGAGCCCGACTGGCGCGCGTTGCCGCTCGCGTCCGAGGCGGTGGTCGGGCTGTTCCAGATGGTGGCGCTCGTCGGGTTCTTCGCGCTCTCGCTCCTGGCGGGACACCGGCTCTCGATCCGCGCGTACGCCGACAGGCGGACGGCGAGTCGCGCCCTCGTCCCGTTCGCGGTGCTGTCGCTCATCTTCACCGTGGCCGGCATCGTGCTGCTCCAGCAACCGATGGGGATGCGCCACGGGATGTAGGTGTCACAACCCCGTCCTCTCCCGGTGAGAGCGGCGGGCTGCAGGAGAAAGGAGAAAGGGATGAAGCGCTCTTGGAAATGGATCCTCCCCACGGCCCTGCTGACCGCGGGGCTCGCGCTCGGGCTCGTCGCGGGACCGCTCGACGCGCAGCCGAAGAACGTGCTGGTGGCGAAGAAGGCCGCCGCGGCGCCGACGCTCGACGGGGTGATGGAGGACGCCTGGAGCCGTGCCGAGCCCCTGACCTTCAAGGTGGTCGGCGGGAAGAACCTCCCCGGTGGCTCGACGGAGGTCACGCTCCGCGCCATGTACACCGGCGACATGGTGTACTTCCTCATGCAGTACAAGGACGCGACCGAGAGCCTCCGCCGGAGCCCCTGGGTGAAGCAGGGCGACGGCTCGTGGCAGAAGCTCAAGGACCCGAACGACAAGGGGGGTGACAACACCCTCTACTACGAGGACAAGATGGCGGTGATCTGGAACATCAGCTCGCCGGCCTTCGAGGCCAAGGGCTGCATGTCCGCCTGCCACACCGGTGAGGGCAAGCCCTTCGGGAACAAGTACACGGCGAACCCCGGCGAGCGCCTGGACATGTGGCACTGGAAGGGCGTCCGGACAGGCACCATCGGCCAGATCGACGACCAGTATGTCGACAACACCCGGTACGACAAGGACAAGGCCCCCGAGGCGGGCCGTAAGGCTGACCCGAAAACCGGCGGCGGCTACAAGGACAACGTGACCGACGACAAGAAGGGTCCGAAGTTCGGCCTGCCGGGTAACAAGCCCGCGCCGCCCTACTGGATCGTCGACGCGGAGAAGGCGCCGTTCGACGACTCGAAGTACAAGGCGGGCGACGAGGTTCCCGGCATCATCGTCTCCGCGCTCGAGGGCGACCGCGGCGACATCGCGGCCAAGCACGTCTGGAAGGACGGGGTGCGGACGATCGAGTTCGCGCGGAAGCTCGTGACGGGTAGCGAGTTCGACGTGCAGTTCAACGATCTCAAGAAGCAATACGCCTTCGGCGTGTCCGTCTTCGACAACGCCCAGGTCCGTCACGCCTACACCATCGGCGTGCTGAAGATGGTGTTCGAGTAGCCCGCCCTGCTAAGGTAGCTGTCGGACGAGCGCCGGGAGGAAGAGGCTCCTCCCGGCGCTCGAGTCGCCCGAGCCTTCCCTGGGAGGAACGGATGAAGCGGGTCATGGGGTGGGCTGCGCTCGCCGTCACGCTGCTCGTCTGCGCGCCGCCCCCCGCGCCGGCCCAGCCGCTCTTCAGCCCGACCCAGGATCCGCTCGCGGGCTCGCGCGTCTTCGGCGGGAAGGGCTGCGTCAAGTGCCACGCGGTGAACGGGGTCGGCGGCAAGGTGGGACCCGATCTCGGCCGCATCGCGCGCCCCCGCTCGTTCTACGATCTCGCCGCCTCGCTCTGGAACCACGCGCCGCGGATGGCGGACCGCATGCGTCAGCTCGGGATCCCCCGGCCCCGGCTCGACCCGCGCGAGACTGGCGACCTCGTCGCCTTCCTCTTCACCCTCGACTACTTCGATCCCAAGGGGAACCCGGAGGCCGGCCGGCGGCTCTTCACCGAGAAGCGCTGCGTGGCGTGCCATCAGGTGGGCGGGACGGGTGGCGTGGTGGGACCGCCGCTCGATTCCCTGAGGTTCGGCGGATCCCCGATCGCCGTCGCGGCCGCCATGTGGAACCACGGCCCCCAGATGGCCGAGGTGATGCGGGCCCGCGGGATCCCGCGCCCCGCCTTCAAGGACGGCGAGCTTCGCGACCTGATCGCCTACATCAACCAGGCGGCGCCAGCGCCCGAGGGGCCTCTCTACGTCCTGCCCGGGCGCGCCGACGAGGGGCTCCGGCTCTTCGTGGGGAAGCGCTGCGTGGACTGCCACGCTCTCGGTGCCCAGGGCGCGCGCGTGGGGCCGGATCTCGCCCAGCGCGGGCTCCACCTGAGCCTGACCGACTTCGCGGCGGCGATGTGGAACAAGGCGCCGGCGATGCTCGAGGCCATGAAGACCCGCGCCGTCCCCCAGCCCCAGCTCCAGCCCCAGGAGATGGCGGACATCGTCGCGCTCCTCTACTCGGTGAACTACTTCGCCCCCGCCGGGGACCCGAAGAACGGCACCCGGGTCGCCGCCGACAAGGGGTGCCTGGGCTGCCACGGCCTCTACGGCGAGCGCGGCAAGCCGGCGGGCGACCTGAGCCGCGCCAAGGACGTGGAATCGCCCGCCGGCGTCCTGGCCGCGCTCTGGAACCACTCTTTCATCGGGGATGCTCGGCCCGAGCGCGAGCGGCGCCCGTGGCCGGAAATCCGCCCCGCGGAGATGGCCGACCTCGTCGCCTACCTCCGCTCGCTGGCGCGCCGGCCGTGACCGCCCGGGCGGCGCGTCTCGCCGTCGTGGGTCTCATGACGGCGGGACTGGCTACCGCCGTGGTCACGCTCGCGGGGACGGCGCCCGCTCGCGCCCAGCCGAAGCCAGGCGCCCCCGCGCCCGCGGCACCCGCCGCGCCGACCGAGGGCTGCGCCGCCTGTCACCTCGAGACCGGCGACGATCGCCTCGTGAACCCGGTGAAGGCGTACGCGGGCGACATCCACCGCGCCAAGGGCTTCGGCTGCGTGGCCTGCCACGGCGGCGACGCGAAGGAAACCGGGATGGAGGCGATGGACCCGACCAAGGGCTACATCGGCAAGCCCGCGCGGCACCAGGTGGTCCAGGTGTGCGGGCGCTGCCATTCGGACGCCCGGTTCATGAAGCAGTACAACCCGTCCCTGCGCGTGGACCAGGTGGCGGAGTACGCGACGTCGGTGCACGGACGGCGGCTCCGCGAGGCGAACGATCCCAACGTCGCGACGTGCGCGAGTTGCCATCACGCCCACGAGATCAAGCCGCCGTCGGACCCCGCCTCGACCGTCCACCCCCTCCGCGTGGCGCAAACGTGTGGAGCCTGCCACGGCGACGCGAAGTACATGGCTGGCTACAAGATCCCGACGGACCAGCTCGCGAAGTACGTGACCAGCATCCACTGGAAGACGATGTCGGTGAAGGGCGACCTGTCCGCCCCCACCTGCAACGACTGCCACGGCAACCACGGCGCGGCGCCGCCGGGGATCTCCTGGGTGGGGAACGTCTGCGGCCAGTGCCACACGGTGATGGCCGAGATGTTCGCCAAGAGCATCCACGCCCGGGTCTTCCGGGAGATGGGGACGCCGGGCTGCGCGACCTGTCACGAGAACCACGGGATCCAGGAGGCGTCGGACGAGCTGCTCGGCCTCGGGCCCAAGGCGGCGTGCACGGCCTGCCACGCGGCGGAGGACAAGGGAGGCAAGAGCGCCAGCGAGATGCGGGCCCTCATCGACCGGCTCGGCGCCGAGTGGGACAAGGCCCGGACCTACCTCACCCGGGCGGAGCACGCCGGCATGGAGGTGAGCCAGGCGCAGTTCGAGCTGAACGGCGCCCGGGAGGCGCTGGTGAAGTCCCGCGCCGCCGTCCACGCTTTCACCGTCCAGGCTGTCCGGAAAGAGGCCGAGGCCGGCCTCGCCATCAGCGAGAAGGCCTACGCGCGGGGCGTGCGGGCGCTGGAGGAGCTGGGCTTCCGGCGCAAGGGGCTCGCGGTCTCGGCGGTGATCATCGTGGCCCTCATCGCCGCGCTCGTGCTCAAGATCCGCGAGGTGGACCGGAAGATCGTGGAATCGTCGCCACCCAAGGAGGGGCGGAATGGCTGAGGTGCTGCGCGAGGACGTGAGCCGGCGGGGATTCATCAACTGGTTCCTGGGGACGAGCGCCGGCGCGTTCCTCGTCTCGGTGCTCTACCCGGTGGCCTACTACCTCGTGCCCCCCCGGACCGGAGAGTCGGCGGCGGCGACGGTGACGCTGTCGATCAAGCCCAACGAGGTGAAGCCCAACACCGGGCAGATCTTCAAGTTCGGCAGCCGGCCGGCCATCCTGGTCCGCACGCCGGCCGGCGAGCTGCGCGCCTTCTCGGCCGTCTGCACCCACCTGAACTGCACCGTGCAATACCGGCCCGATCTCTCCCACATCTGGTGCGCCTGCCACAACGGCCACTTCGACCTGAACGGCCAGAACATCGCGGGCCCGCCCCCGCGGCCGCTGGAGGCCTTCACGGTCAACGCGCGCGGCAACCAGATCGTGGTGAGCAAGAGCGCCTGAGCCGGGCCAGCGGAGTTCCGCGACCGGCCGCCCCACCCCGGGGTGAGATGGGGCGAGGGCGCCTCAGTCCAGCCTCTCGGGGCGGTCGCCCGGGAATGGGATGTGCCGGTAAGGTCTCGAAAACGCCCACAAAAAAGCGCCGGGGACGGCTGATCGAGGGTTGGCACCGCTGTTGCGGCTAGGTAAACAACTAGCCTGCACCTCCGGGAGGCGTGCGTGGAGAAGCATCTCGGGCTGAGCCGAGCGACCCTGCGCTGGCTCACTGTCTGGGGTCCGGCGTCCTATCTGACGCTCCTTGCCCTGGGGGTTCTCTACTACCATCCCCATCCCCTGCCGCCGCTCTGGCCGGCGTTCGTCGTGCTCATCACGCTCAGCGCAGCGGGGACGTTCGTCTTCTCACGCTTCGTGTTCGTCCACGTCCAGCGGCAGGAGGCGGAGATCGCGCAGCGCACCCGCGAGGTCTCCGATATGAACGAGGCGATGGCGGTGGTGAAGGAGCGTCAGCGCATCGCGCGCGAGCTGCACGACAGCGCCGCTCAGAACCTCGGCTACCTCCATCTCCGGCTGGCCGAAGCCGAGCGCCAGCTCGCGGCGGGGACCACCGCCGAGCTTGGAGCCGAGCTGGCCGATCTGAAGAGGGTCGCGCGGGAGGCGTACGAGGAGGCGCGGCAGGCCATCTTCGGGCTGCGGAGCATGGTGTCCCGCAGTCTCGGCCTGATTCCCACCCTCACCGAGTACCTCCACGACTGGCAGCGCCAGACGGGAGTCGCGGTGGACCTCCGGGTCGGCTCCCAGGCGGAGATGCCACTCCCTCCCGTCGTCGAGGTTCAGCTCATCGGGATCATCCAGGAGGCCATGGCCAACGTGCGGAAGCACGCCGCGGCGCGGCGGGTGCTCGTCAACGTCGAGCGCGACGCGCGATTCGCGGCCGTGTCGATCCACGACGAGGGCAGGGGCTTCGATCCGCTCGAGGTCGCGGGGGAGGGTAGAGAATCCTTCGGCATCGATACCATGCGGGAGCGCGCCGAGGCGGTGGGCGGGAAGCTAGTCCTCACCTCCCGCCCCGGTCAGGGAACGACCGTCGAGGTCCAGCTCCCGCTGGACGAAGACACGAGGCGGCGGACATGAAGCCCATCCGGGTGCTAGCGGCGGACGACCACGCGCTCTTCCGAAAGGGCGTGACCACCCTTCTCCGTGGGGTCGAAGGGTTCAGTGTCGTGGGGGAGGCCCAGGACGGACGCGAGGCCGTCGCGACGGCGGAGGCCCTCACGCCTGACGTCGTCCTCCTGGATATCTACATGCCGGCGATGGACGGCCTCGAGGCCGCAAAGCGGATCAGGCAGAAGGTGCCGTCCGCCAAGATCGTGATCCTCACCGTCTCCGAGGAAGACCAGAAGCTCTTCGACGCGCTCAAGGCGGGCGCGCACGGCTACCTCCTCAAGAGCGTCGAGCCCGAGGAGCTCTTCCGCACGCTCCGGGGTGTGGTTCGAGGGGAAGCGTTCGTCACCCCGTCGATGGCCGCCAAGATCCTCGAGGAGTTCACGCGGCAGAGGCCTCCGCAAGAGCACGTCCCGTCCGCCGGGTTGAGCCCGCGCGAACGCGACGTGCTCGCGCTCCTCACGGGGGGCGCCGTCAACAAGGAGATCGCCGCCGCCCTCGGGATCAGCGGGAACACGGTGAAGAATCATCTCAAGAGCATCATGGAGAAGCTCCACGTGGAGAACCGCGTGCAGGTGGTCGCCTACGCGTTGCGGGAGGGTCTGGTGAGGGGGCACGAGCGGCCGTAGCGGGCGCGACGCGTCCGTCCCACCCGAAAGGGCCACCCCGAGGTAGCCCTTTTTTTGTCCGTTCTGACCCTTCCGGGGACTACCGCCGGCCGGCCGCGCGGAGGACAGTGGGACGGAAATGTTTCCTGCCTGCGGGACGGTTCACCCGGAGGACACCCCTCAGTAAAGGAGGGCGAGCGATGAAGCGCGCATGGATGATTTGGACCTGTCTCTGGCTGCTGGCAACCGGACTCGCCCTGGCCAGCATCGTGATGGCGCAAACCCCATCGCCGAGTAGCGTGACCATCGGCGGACAGCTCTACGACACGTGGTGGAAGGCCGTACCCGACGTGAAGCCGCCCGACGGCAACCATCCTCTCTGGGCACTGCAATCCACCAACAAGAGGAAAGGGACGGTCACGTGGCGATGCAAGGAGTGCCACGGGTGGGATTACAAGGGAAACGACGGCGCCTACGGGTCAGGCTCCCACAAGACAGGATTTCCCGGGGTCATCGGTGCGCAGGCGAAAAGCGTGGACGAGATCAAGGCTGCCCTGAAGGGCTCCACCAACCCCAAGCACGATTTCTCTTCATTCCTGGATGACACCGCTCTGACGAACCTTGCAACCTTTGTGAAGCATGGGCTGCTGAACCTGTCTCTCGCCATCGACGGCAAGACGAAGAAGCCCGTGAAGGCGGACATCGCCCGTGGCCAGCAGTTGGCCGACTTGTGCGCCGCTTGCCACGGTCCCGAAGGCACCCAGTTGAACTTCGGGAAGTCGGACGAACCTGAATTCGTCGGAACGGTGGCTAAACAGAATCCTTGGGAGTTCCTGCACAAGGTCCGAGTCGGCCAGCCGGGGTCGGACCCTCCCATGCCCGCCGGGCTGGAGGTGGGGTGGAGCGTGCAAGATCTCTTGGACATCCTGGCCTACTCCCAGACCCTCCCTGAGAAGTAGATCGGAGAGGGAAATGCGTAACGCTGGAACCTGGCACGTGGGGGTCATCGTGCTCGTGTTGGTCTTCGGACCGGTGGCGACCTTCGCCGGTCGGCCGCTGGACACGGAGGACACGGGCACCGTGGATCCGGGGAAGGCGGAGCTCGAGCTGAGCGGCGACTTCGTCCGAAACCCCGAGGAGAACACGTGGTTCGCCAAGGGGGTGCTGAGCGTCGGTCTCTTGCCGAGGCTCGAGGCCCGGATCGAGTCCGCGCTCCCCTTCGTCGAGCCGGAGGGACAGAGCGTCAACGGCGGGATCGGGGACAGTCTCTTGGGCGCCAAGTACCGCCTCGTCGACGAAGCCCCAACGATCCCCGCCGTGCTGGGCTCGCTCACCGTCCGCCTCCCCACCGGTGACGACGAGCGCGGTCTCGGCACCGAGGAGGTCGACCTGGGGCTCCTTGCGGTCGTCAGTAAGGTCTTCGGTCCCGTCACGCTGACCTGGAATGGGGGCTACACGTTCGCGACCCGAAACGAGGATCTTTCGTTCTGGACCCTCGCGGGGTCCGTCGAGTACCGGGCGACGAAGGAATGGTCGCTGGTGGGCGAGGTCGTCAGCGGCTTCGGCGCCTCTGCCGCTGACGACCTCGCCGTCCTCCGGGCAGGCACGGTCTATGTCATCACCGACAGGGTCCGCCTGGACGCGGCCGTCGGCGTTGGCGCGACCCGCGAGAGTTCCGACGTGATCGTGACGTTCGGAGTGACCATCGCTCTGTTCTGATGCCACGGCCTCCCGCGGGCGGGTCAGCTCCTTGAGGAGCCCTCGGTCCGTCGCCCTGGCGCTCCGCGAGCGGCTCGTGAGGACCCGCGAGCCGGGTAGTCCGGCCCGGTCTCCCGACGTCACCCGAAAGGGCTACCGTCAGGTAGCCTCTTTTTTGCGCCCTTCTTGGCCCTTCCGGGGACTACCGCCGACGCCGCGCGCAGCGGAGAGTGGACGCGTGAACCGCAAGAGCCCGGCGGTGATCACCACGCCTCACGCGAAGGACCGGGGCGCGCGCCCCGAGCCGTACCCGCGGAACCCCGTGCGGGTGTGCATCGTGTACGAGCACGCCCTCTTCGCCCACGGGATCAAGGGCCTTCTGGAGCAGCAGAAGACGCTCAGGATGGTCGGCATGATCGAGCGCGCGCACCTGGCGCTCCGCGAGCTCAAGCGGCTCAAGCCGGACGTGGTCGTCGTCGAGGGCGACGGGGGCATGACGATCCTCGAGTCGCTGGAAGGGGTGATGGGCGTCGCCGTGAACCTCCGGGGGGACGACGCCACGATCTTCACCGGCCTGCCCATCCGGGTCTCGGGCCCCGAGGAGCTGGCGGACGCCATCCGGGCCATCGCCGGGAAGGGCGGACGCGGACGGAAGGTGCCCGCATGAGGTGGCCCGCCGCAGTAGTCGTGCTTGCCCTCGGCGTGCTCGCCTGGAGCGCTCTCGGCGCCTGGACGGCGCCCGCCGTCACGCAGCCGATCCAGTTCCCCCACAAGACGCACGTGGAGCTGAATCTCCAGTGCACGAGCTGCCACGAGCGGGCGGAGAGGGACTCGGTCGCGGGTCGCCCGCCCACGGCGCTCTGTCTCTCCTGCCACTCGGGCGGAGACGCCACGGAGGAGATCAAGAAGGTCCAGGCCTTCGAAAAGGGTGGCGAGATCCCCTGGAAGCGCGTGTGGCGGCTGCCACCCCACGTCTACTTTCCTCATCGCACCCACGTCGTGGTGGCGAAGGTGGCGTGCCAGGCGTGCCACGGGCCCATGGAGACGCTCGATCGGCCGCCGGCCCGACCGCTCCGAACGCTTACGATGAGCGACTGCATCGCGTGCCACGAGACGCGCGACGGCGGTGTCGAGACGGCTGCGCGACCGGTCGCGGTCGTCGCCGGGCGGCCGCTCGCTACCGACTGCAACGCCTGCCATCGCTGAGGGAAACCATGCGCGTTTCGCGGCGGGGGTTCATCCAGGCGTTGGGCGGGACGGTGGGGACGGCGGCGCTCGCCGGAGGTCACCTCGCGAAGGCCGACGTGACCAGCCAGGATCTCGAGCGGTGGGCGACGCCGGAGGAGACGAAGGTCCCCTCGATCTGCCAGCAGTGCCCCGGCGGCTGCGGGCTGACGGTGCGGACGCTCGACGGCCAGGTGGCGGGCATCGCGGGCAACCCGCTCCATCCGGTCAACCGCGGAGCGCTCTGCCCCAAGGCCTTCGGCGCGCTTCAGCTCCTCTACGATCCGAACCGCCTCCGGGGGCCGATGGTGCGCGACGGAAAGCGCGGGCGCTTCCGGCCGATCGGCTGGGACGAAGCGCTCGGGATGGCGACCGGGCGCCTCGCCGAGCTTCGCGCGAAGGGCCTCCCGCACACGCTCGCCGTCCTCGGCGGCCAGTACCGCGGCTCCCGCGACACCCTCTGGACGCGCTTCGCGCAGGCGTACGGCACGCCGAACTACATCCGGGTCCGCTGCCTCCACCCCGAGGAGCCGGCGCTCGCCCATCGGCTGATGCAGGGCGTGACGACGCCGCTCGGCTACGATCTCAGGGGAGCGCGCTGCATCCTCTCCTTCGGCGTCGGGCTCCTCGAGTCCTGGCTCGGGCCGGTGAACGTCTCACTCGCGTTCGCGGGTCTTCGCGGCGGAGACGGCCCGCGGGGGCGGCTCATCCACGTCGACCCTCGCCGATCCCACACCGCGCTGAAGGCGGACCGCTGGGTCCCGATCGTGCCGGGGACCGACGGGATCCTGGCTCTCGGCATCGCGAACGCGCTCATCCGCGAGGGGCTCTACGACCGCGAGTTCGTGGAGCAGCACACCGTCGGATTCGAGGAGTGGGTGGACGCGCGCGGCGAGCGTCACCAGGGGTTCAAGGACCTCGTCCTCGGCGACTACGGGCTCCTCGCCGTCTCGAGGACGACCGGCGTGCCCGTGCGGACGATCATCGAGACCGCGCGCGACCTCGCGACGCTCAAGCCCGCCGTCGTCATCGGCGAGCGAGGACCGGCGTTCGGGCGCGACGACGTCCACACCCGGATGGCGATCCACAGCCTGAACGCGCTGATCGGATCGATCGGCGTTCGCGGCGGACTGCTCGTCCAGGGTGAGCTTCCTCTGGCCCCGCTGCCTCCCGTGGAGCAGGACAGCACGGCGAGGCGTGGCCTCGAGCACCCGAGGATCGACGGCGCCGGGCACGGCCGCTATCTCCTCGTCTCGAGCGCGCCGCAGGTTCTTCCGGAGCGGATCCTCGGCGGCGACCCGTATCCCGTGCAGGCACTCTTCCTCTTCGCGACGAACCCGGTCGCCAGCCACCCGGACAAGGACGCGTTCGCGCGCGCCCTCGAGCGCGTGCCCTTCGTCGTGAGCTTCTCGCCCGTCCTCGACGAGAGCGCGTCGAAGGCCGACCTGATCCTTCCCGACTCGACGTATCTCGAACGGTGGCAGGACGACCCGGTGCGGCACGTGGCCGGCTTCACCTGCCTCAGCCTGACGCGCCCGGCGACGGCGGCGCTCCACGATACGCGCGACACGGCGGATCTTGTGCTCCACCTCGCGCGCTCGCTCGGAGGGACGGTCGCTCGAAGCTTCCCGTGGGAGGGCTTCGAGCACGTCTTGAAGACGGAAGCTCGCGGTCTCTGGGAAGCGGGCCGGGGGTACGTGATCTCGACCCACGCCGAGGAGTCGCTCAGGAATGTCCTCGAGCGCCAGGGCTACTGGGCGCCGGAGTTCCCTACCTACGAGAAGTTCTGGGAGGCGCTCGTCGCGCGCGGCGCGTGGTGGGACGCGACGGACCTGACGGCGAGTCGGAAGGCCCTGCTGGCGACGCCGTCGGGGAAGTTCGAGTTTTCTTCGACGCTCCTCAGGCGAATGGTCGAGGAGACGATGGCGCGCGAGGGCAGTGCTGCGCCCTTCGTCGCCGCGCTCGGCGGCCGGGACCGCGGCGATCGCCTCTACCTGCCCGCCGTGCCGCTGGCAGGGCCGGAGGAGCCGGGGCAGTTCCCGCTCCGCCTGAACACCTATCGCCTCGTCACGCGGCCCCTTGGCGGCGGCCGCAACCAGCCGTGGCTCCTCGAGCAGCCCGCGGTCCACGTCCAGGCGTCCTGGGAGCGCTGGGTGGAGGTGCATCCACACACCGCCGCGGCGCTCGGGATCAAGGACGGCGAGTGGGTGTGGGTGGAGTCGCCGAAGGGACGGATCAGACTGAAAGCGAAGCTCACCGCGGGCACGCGGACCGACGTCGTGAACATCCCGCTCTTCGG
>JACQWC010000074.1 GCA_016209635.1 Candidatus Rokuibacteriota bacterium
AGGATCAGCCAGACGTAGTAGTGGAGCGTGAGCGGCGCGTGCGACGCCTCGCGGTAGAAGAACTGGCAGGCCGTCGTGTCCCGCTCCCCGTACTTGAGTGCCAAGACTTCGTACATGGGGCACCTCGCTAGCGCCGAAGTGTACTCCATTCGGAGGAGGACATGCCGAAACGACCATTTCCCACCGAGCAGGAAGTGCGCTCGTACATCCGCGACCGACGGAACTGGGGGCGGTGGGGCAAGGACGACCAGGTCGGAGCCGTCAATCTCATCACGCCGGCCAAGCGCGCGGCGGCGGCGCGGCTCGTCCGCAGCGGTCGCAGCGTCTCGCTGAGCCGGCCGTTTCCCAAGGAGCCCGGCCCCAACAACGCGTTTCCCGCCCAGCACTACATGCGGACGCTCCCGCGCGGGAAGGGGGGATTCGCCGCCGACTACTACGGCATCTTCTACCACGGCGTCGCCTCGACGCACATCGACGCGCTCTGCCACACCTGGGACGAGGAGGCGATGTGGAACGGGCGCGACCCGAAGCGCGAGATCACGTTCGACGGCGCGACGTTCGGATCGATCGAGCACTGGGCCGACGGCATCATCACGCGCGGCGTGATGCTCGACGTCCCGCGGCATCGCGGGGTCCCGTGCGTGACGCACGAGACCCCCGTGCAGGGCTGGGAGCTCGAGGACATCCTGGCGGCCCGCGGCATACGACTGGAGAGTGGTGACGCGGTCTGCGTGTACGCGGGCCGGGAGGCCTGGCAAGCCTCGAATCCCGACAAGCCCTACAGCCGCCCCTTCGGGCCCGGCCCCGTCGAGCGGCCGGGGCTGCACGTGTCGTGTCTGCCGTTCCTTCGCGACCACGACGTGAGCGTCCTGGTCTGGGACATGCTCGACCACCTCCCGATCGGCTACGACGTCCCGTGGGCCGTGCACGCGGCGCTCTTCGCCTACGGGGCGGCCCTCCTCGACAACGCGCTCCTCGAGCCCCTCGCGCGGGCGTGCATGGAGGAGGGGCGCGACGACTTCATGCTGGTCATCGCGCCCCTCAAAGTGGTGGGCGGCACCGGCTCGCCGGCCAACCCGCTCGCCGTCTTCTGACGCGAACGAGTGAAAGGAGCCAGTCGTGACGACACCCCGATCCGCATCGTCCGCCCGTAGCGAGGTCCGGCAGATCGCGCCGAAGCTCATCGAGCTGAGCGAGACGGTCCTGTACGGCGACGTCTGGGAGCGCCCCGGACTCTCGAAGCGCGACCGGAGCCTCATCACGGTCGCGGCCCTGACCGCCATGTATCGAACCGACCAGCTGTCCGGGCACATCGAGCGCGCGCTCGCGAACGGCGTCACGCGAGAGGAGATCGGCGAGCTCATCACCCACCTGGCCTTCTATGCGGGCTGGCCGGCGGCGATGACCACGGGCCGCATCGCCCGGAAGGTCTTCGACGAGACGAAGCCATGAAGATCGGGTTCATCGGTCTCGGCACCATGGGGCGCCACATGGCGTCCAACTTGATGAAGGCGGGCCACGAGCTCGTGGTCCACGATGTGCGACGGGAGGCGGCGGCGCCGCATCGGGAGGCCGGTGCGCGCTGGGCCGAGACGCCGCGGGAAGTGGCCGAGGCGTCGGACGTGGTGTTCACGTCGCTCCCGGGTCCCCCGGAAGTGGAGGCGGTCGCCCTCGGCGAGCAGGGGCTGCTCGCGGGGCTCGTGGCGGGCAAGGCGTACTTCGACCTCACGACCAACGCGCCCGCGCTCGTGCGCCGAATCCACGCGGTGTTCGCGGCGCGCGGGATCCACATGCTGGACGCCCCGGTGAGCGGTGGCCCTCGAGGGGCCGAGACGCGGAGGCTCGCCCTCTGGGTCGGGGGAGACGAGGCGATCTTCACGCGCGAGAAGCCCGTGCTCGATGCCATCGGCGATCAGGCCTACTATGTCGGCCCGATCGGCGCGGGCTCGATCGCGAAGCTCGTCCACAACTGCGCCGGCTACATCATCCAGACGGCGCTGGCCGAGGTGTTCACGCTGGGCGTCAAGGCGGGCGTCGACCCGCTGGCGCTGTGGAAGGCCGTCCGCCAGGGCGCGCGCGGGCGGAGCCGCACCTTCGACGGTCTCGTCGATCAGTTCCTGCCCGGCAAGTTCGAGCCGGCGTCGTTCGCCCTGCGACTGGCGCACAAGGACGTCACCCTGGCGGCCGCCCTCGGTCGCGAGCACAGGGTGCCGATGCGGCTCGCCAGCATCACGCTCGAGGAGATGACCGAAGCGCTCAACCGGGGCTGGGGCGAGCGCGACTCGCGGGTCGCGATGCTCCTGCAGGAAGAGCGCGCGGGCGTCGAGATTCGGGTGCCCGAGGCCAGGATCCGCCAGGTGCTCGATGCCGAGAAGGCGTGAGCCCCGGCGTCGGCGCCAGGGAGTTCCCGACGATCATAGGTCCGAGCGGGTGCCGGAAGTCGATGCCGTTCAACATCGTCTCCGGCCCGCGCCCGCCGTCGAGCGGCGAGGTCTTCTACAAGGCGGCGCCGGTACGCGGCGTCAACGCGGAGATCGGCTACGTCACCCAGGCGGACACCTCTATCCGTGGCGGACCCTCGGGGAGAACGTCGAGTTCCCGCTCGAGGTCCGCCGGCACCGATGAAGTACCCGGCCACGACGATAAAGGGGAACAATTCCCCGCGGCTCTTTTCCGCCGCGGTCGTCGCGCTCGGGCGGGGAGCGATGACAGTTGTTACAAGAATTCGGCCTCGGTCTTGAGCGCGAACAGATCAGGCCGCAGAAGCCGGTACACGACTTCCGTCCTCTCAATTGGTGTAGCCGCAGCCGCCGGATTCCGCACGTACCAGATGGACTGGCGTTCGCTGCCAACAAAGTCGACAACCGCCAGCACGCACTCCTCGCCATGTCGCTGTGCAGCCTCCCACTCGGACGCTCTCAGTTCCGGATAGGTGAATGATACGGATGACTTCACCTCTACCCGCAGCACCTGGTCGCTACGACGCGCCTCAAGGTCATAGCCGAATGGTTGGTTGCCGCGGTACGCAACCTCCCAGCCGTTGTTGATCAAGTCTTGAGCCACGGCGAGTTCGGCCGCAATGCCGGTGTTGATCTGACTGGCAGGAGTTGGCAGCGGCAGCGGAGCTGCGCGGATCTCCGGTGGCGGTGCAACCGGTGGGACAGCTGCAGGCGCGGGAGGGGCAGCGGGTGCAGGCGCCGCGGGTGGCGCCCACGCGGGAGCATCGATGTGCACGAGGAGCGCGGCGTTCTGAGGCGAAGCAGGGTCGCAGTCGAAAAGATCTTGGACTTGGTCCAGCGTGAAGTGGAAGTCTGCGGCGAAGTCCGGGATGCCGACGACGGCTCGCGGGGGATAAACACCTGCCGGAGCGAGGCAGTACAGAACGGCGATCAGCGGGAAGATGGGAACTCGTCGCCCGCTCGGATTTAGGTAGCCGCGAGTAACGGCGGGGTGATCGAGGTTCACTCTCTGATACCCGTCTGCCGTCATGCGCAGCCATATGGAGTGCTCTTCACCTCTGTAGTTCGTGTTCGCGATGGTACAGACGTGCCTGCCCTCGGGGTCCTCGTGCATATGAGGGCATGCTAGTCGCCCTGCGGGATTGTCGAGCAAGGTCTGGATCGTGCCGGCCTCCGCCGGGCAGCCGATGCCCTTCTGGATGGCAAAGTTGTTCCGCCACGTGTTCCTCGGATACCTGCGTCCCGGTGCCGTCACGCCACTCCTAACGCCATAGGGCGCGGTAGGACTGGTACTTCCACCAAACGGGGCTGTCAGTACGACGAACGGCGCGGCTCGGTTCGACTTGGTGTACATTCCATCAAGAAATTCCTCGATATCGCCGGCTGCAGTCGAAGCTCCTGCTCCGAGAGGAGCGATCTGATCGCCCATTCGCCTCAGTCCCAAGTAGAGAGCCACGAACCGGCCGCGCACTCCCGTGCTGGTGCCGAAGTCCTCGAGAATCTCAAGAGCGGTATCCAGGACGTCTTGTCGATTGGTCGGGATCACCGCGATTCGGAAGCGGCGAAGAGTCCCGACTGACTTTGGCTGAGACGAACCGTTACGAAGTCAGCAGCTGACAGTTCTCCGCGTGCCCAGCGTTGTAGTTCCGACGTTGGCTCATCGGCATAAGCTACAGCGTCCTCGGGCGATGGCGCTTCATCGAGTGGGAGATCGCTGATTGCGTCCCGCACGGTGAACACCGGCAGACGGTTCTCATCGCAGGCACCCGCGGGCTGGTGGTCAAGATAGGAGGGCTCGATGATGCGCCGCCAAGGGCGCGCCCATCGCAGCGCATGTGCGCGGGAAGCAAGGACGAACAGCCGTCGTCGCAACTGCGGAACGCCATACCCTTCGGCATGGATCAACGCCACCGATGATTCATAGCCATCGTTACTGAGCATTCGGAGCATCTCGCGCAAGATCGGTCGGCCTCGCCACATGAGGGCGGCTACGTTCTCGATCAAGACGATCTCGGGGCTTAGTCGTCCCACGGCCGCCAGGAATGCGAAGACCAGACGGTTTCGATGATCGTCGGCGCGACAAGGCCCGGCCGTAGAGAATCCCTGGCAGGGCGGACCACCGGCCAGCAGGTATACGCCATCATCGCCCGCGCGAAGCCGAATCTCATGTATCGCATTGTCCAGCTGTGCCGCGTCCGCGAGGTTCAGGCCAAGGGTGAGATCCTTATCGCGGTTACGTCGGAATGTCTCGTTCGCGGCCTTATCGTGATCAACCGCTGCTTTGAGTTCGAAGCCAGCCAACTCGAACCCAAGGGAGAGTCCACCAGCACCTGAAAAGAGGTCGACGAGGGGCCCGGGCTCAAGTGCTCTCGCGAGCTGATACGCTAGTAGTGGCGGCACGGCATTGCCGACCTGTACGAACCTATCCCGGCCCCGACCGAAGAACCGGTATCGATCAGGAAATGCCTGGAGTCTCGCTGCCTCGCGGACCGTGATTAGACGGCTCGCCCAGGGGTGGATGTAGCAGCCATTTCCAGGTCGGCTGAAATAGGTCGAGATCGTATAGCTCGGGCGATCCCAGCGGAGCCGCCCATAGTATGTGCTGCGGCTTCCCTGGCCATCGGCCGCAGTGCGCCTGATCTGCTCGATCCGCTTCGATGGAAAGTCCTGCGGCAGATCTCGCCAGTTGCCGCCAGGTGGCACGACATCCACGATCTGTCGGTCGAGGAGGCTAAGCCGCCCTGCGATGTGATCGTAGATCACGAGGAGCGGGTAGCGATGAGAATCCGGGAGGCGAAACCTCGTCTTAGCGACTGCTTTTCGACGAGGTTCTCGAGTGGAACATCATTGAGGTTCATGCTCATGTTGCGCATCAGCCACTCACGTAGCATCTCGTGCGCCTGACCGACGCAGAGAACGAAGCCCACCTTTGACAACTGTCCTTTGGGGAGGGCCGGAAGGACACCTTCCACACGATCGCGAAGTGGAACCCAGCTCAACAGCTGCACCTGCTTCTGCCCGACGCGAAGCCTTCCTGCCCCAGTGGCTACGGAGCCATTGAAGGCCCTCCTGTCAGCGAGGGTGGCCAGCATACTCGTGCCCCAAATGCCAAAGCCTACCGGGTCTTCTCGGAGCACACGAAGAGCCTCGGAGCGATTGGCCGGGAAGCCGGTAAGATTCACGTCACTAAGATGGACGACCTGCCTGACTCTCGCAAGGGCGATCGAACAGGCGAGCAACGAAGAGTCCATGCCGATCCAGTGTCGGCCCGCTCGCTCTGCGGCGACGATGGAAGTACCGCTGCCGCAGAAGGGGTCCAAAATGGTGTCGCCCGGATTTGAGCTGGCGGCGATGATACGGCCCAAGAGCGCCAGGGGCTTCTGTGTCTCAAAGCCGACCCGCTCTTCAGAGTGCGCGTCAAGCCGGTTGATGTCCAGCCAAACGTCCTGAAGCAGCACCCCTGGTCCGTCACCAACGTAGCGCTTCAGGCGAGGTACCCTGTTAGAGGAATAGACGAGGCGACCTTCACGCTCAAATTCCTCCATCTTCTGGCTGGTCCAAGCCCAGTGTCTTCCCGGCGGAGGAAACTTGCCCCGCCACTCATAGTGTGCGCGCGTGCCGGTCCGATCGCCCGGAGCCGTGCACGTTATTAGCTGGTATCGGCCTCGTTCGTCAGCATGCGTGAAGTAATTCTCAATGTAGGAGGCAGCATATTGAGAGTACCCAGGATTCCACGTGAAGCGACCCGTCTTCGAATAAAACAGGATGACGTCGTGTACTGGACCGAAGCGCCGTGAGCTGCTGTGCGCGTGCGTTCTTTTCCAGATGATCTCGTTGCGGAAGTTGTCTGGACCGAAAATGTGATCCAAGAGAAGCTTCAAGTAATGGCTGGCGGCAGGGTCGCAGTGCAGATACAGCGAGCCGTGGTCGGCGAGTCCACGGTGTATCGCCTGGAGACGGGGCGCCATCATGACGAGGTAGGCGGTCAGGTCGGAGCGTCCGAGACTGCGCAGCAGCCCCCGCACAAAGTCTTCCACCGCGCGCGGAACGAGATCTGACAGCCGGCGCAGAGCCCGTTCGGCGTCGTCATCCCAGTTCCAGAAGTCCGTGAATGCCCGCCTGCGGTGTTCCTCGCCGATGCCCCTGGACGCAAGGATGGCATCGTACGTCCTCTTCGAGTTGAAGGGCGGGTCAAGGTAGGCCAGTCCGACTGACGCTGGGGCGATACGTCCCAGCCCCTCCAGGTTGTCTATAACCCAGAGGCTTCGAGCGCGTGCCGACTTTGCGCTCACGTGAGTCACCAAGCCAGCGGCGTCGCCGTGCTTCGCGGCCGGCTCCGGTAACCCCTCAGCCCAGAACCTCTCGCACCGGATGTCCTCCTCAGTCAGTGCCGACCAAGAGCCCGGGTGAGGCGCGCCGCTGGGTGAGCTTACCGTAGGCGCCCGCTGTGCCGTCAAGGATTTAATGCCAGATCTAGTGCTGTATCGGACCTGATACCCTAAGTCTAGGCTCAACATGTGATGAGCATCACTATAACTCACACCTTCCTCGTGTCAAGCCAGAAGTCTTCTCCGCCGGCGCGATCTCGGTGGTCCCGGCGTGTGGGGCGCCGCCACCGCCCCGCGAACCTGCAAAGCGAACGCAAACGGCACAGATGGCAACGTGGGACGGGCGCGACACAGACGCTTCGGCCATGCGCGACGGCGTTAACGTGGAACGCGTATCGGTCTACCGCGGGCACAACATTCTCGAGAGCGTCGTGAAGTTCCGAATACCGTGTGCTCGCGGGGACAAGGCCGAGCCGCACCGCCACGCGCTGCACGTGGGTATCCACGGGCAGCACCTCCCGCCCAAGTGAGTACATCAGAACGCACTTGGCTGTCTTCGGACCTACGCCAGGGAGCGACAATAGGTACCGTTCAGCCGCCGGTGTCTCCATCAGCCGCAGGGGTTCGAGAGTCGCTTCGCCGAAATCCCGCTGAAGGCGCTGCGGGATCGTTTGGAGCTGCGGCACTCTGCGCCTGCTGAGGCCGGCGCCACCGATTAGTTTTCCGAGGCGCGACTCCGACATTCTCGAAACCGTTAGCCAGGTTGGAGACTCCGCTTTCAGCCGATCGTAAACACGCCGGAGACTCTGGTGCGTTGTCATCTGGGAGAGGATGATGAACACCAATTCGTCAAGAGGGTCGTCCTTGTTATCGTGCCGAGGTGAGCCGTACATATCGTGGAGTATTAAGACAACCCGATGCGCTCGACGCCGTAAGCGTTGCAGAGCCGAGTGTGTGTAACTCGAGGCCGACCGTTTCACTTAGTGCCTGTTGTGTCCTGGTTCTGCCAGACGGCAGGAGGCCATCATGCCGCGGGTGTCGCCTTCTAACGTGGCGGGCATGGGCGAGTTGCATGTAGACCAAGCGTCAGAGCTTCGGGCGCGAGAACTCGCGGCCGAGGGCCACCAGCCCCCAGGGAGCACCCTGCGCATCCCAGCTGAAGCCGATGGGGCCCGTGAGCGCGTGCTGGCCCCGGATGGGATACCAGTTGTCGGTCACGGCGCCCTTCAAGGTGCCCAGGTAATACAGCTCGGCGTTTTCGATCCCGTCTTGGTCCATGTGAGGGCGGCCGCGGCATAACCGAAAAGCCGAGCACGTCGCAGTGGAAGTCCTTGGTCTTCTCGAGGTCGCACGCCCGGACGAAGTAGTGATTGAGCTCTGTCACCGGCATGGGCTCCTCGTCGGCGTCGCGCGTCCCCGCCCCGCCCGCTCGCGGGCGCGGCCGTGTCTCGGGACTGATGGTACGCGAAGGGGCTCGAGGTCCGCAAAGCCTGTTCCCGGGACCGCCCCCGGAGCCGATGGTGCTCGCTGGACCGTGGCCCGCATTCCGCCGTATGCTGCGAGCCTGCGGCCGAGAGGAGGAGCTCGTGGACCCCAACGCCAGGAAGACCACGCTCCGGATGATTCCCTACGGTCCGTACGTCCTGACAGCCGCGCACCCCGACGGCCGCGTTGCGGCGGCCACCGTCAACTGGGTGACCCAGGCGTCGTTCGAACCGCCCCTGGTCGCGGTCGGACTCAAGGCCGACTCCCACGCGCACGCCCTCATCGAGCACGCGAAGGCCTTTGCCATGAACGTCCTCGGCAAGGGACAGCAGGCGCTGGCCTTCGCGTTCTTCAAGCCCGCCGAGCGGCAAGGCCAGACGATCTCCGGCGAGCCGTTCCGTCCCGGCACGACGGGAGCACGGATCCTGACGAACACGCCAGCGTTCATGGAATGCACGCTCGAGGCGACGGTCGAGAAGGGCGATCACTCCGTCTTCGTCGGCCGAGTGGTCGAGGTCGCGCTCGCCAAGCCGCCCGAGGGGCGGGCCGACGACTCGACGCTGTGACTGAAGGATCCCGGCGACAAGGTCTTCTATGGCGGCTAATTAGCCGGGGAGTGGCCGCGGCTTCTCGGCTGGCGTCTGGGATTCGGCGTCGGGACCCTCATGGTGTGGGAGATAGCCGCCGGGCGCTTCATCGACCCCTTCTGGTTCTCGAGCCCGCTCCGCATCGTGACGCACCTGATCCAGTGGACCCGGGAGGGCGCGCTGTTCGGTCACCTGATGGTCACACTGCGCGAAACCTTCCTCGGCTACCTGCTGGGCAGCGCGGCCGGCATCCTCACCTTTTTCATCACGTTCTACGCGACCTTCTCAGGGCTCCGCGCCGTGAAGCCCGCGTACAAGGAGATCGCGCGGGTGGTGGGGGCGAGCGAGCGCCAGATCTTCCTCAAGATGAACCTGCCCGCCGCCTCGCCGTGGATCGTCTTCGCGCTCAAGGTCGGCGTCCCGTTCTCCCTGATCGGCGCCATCATCGGGGAGTTCATGGCCGCTTCCCGGGGGCTCGGCTACATGATCCAGTTCAACACTAACCAGTTCGACACGACGGGTGCCGCCAGCGAGGTCCTGGTCCTCATGGTCTGCGTGATGCTGTTCAACGGCGCGGTCAACCGCCTCGAGTGCTACGTGCTCCGCTGGCGCCCGCGCGCGCCGGCGGCTCCGGCGCGCGAGCTTGGGTAGCGGACCTCGATGAGCTACGCGGCACCCTTCGCGGGCCTCCGGGTGGTGGACCTCAGCCAGGGCATCGCCGGCCCCTACTGCGCCATGCTCCTCGCCCAGCACGGAGCCGACGTGATCAAGGTCGAGCCCCCGGCGGGCGACTGGTCGCGAACCCTCGGCGCCCGCTACGGCGACCAGACGGCCTTCTCCATCGCCGCCAATCTCGGCAAGCGGAGCATTGCGCTGGACCTCAAGGAGGAGCGGAGCCGGCTCATCGTCCGGCGCCTGATCGAGCGCGCCGACGTCTTCTTCGAAAGCTACCGCCCGGGCGTGGCAGCGCGGCTGGGCCTCGGCTACGAGGCGCTCTCCACGCTCAACCCGCGCATCCTCTACGTCTCGGTGTCCGGGTTCGGCCAGACCGGACCGGAGCGCGAGCGTCCCGCCGTCGACACCACCCTCCAGGCCTTCACGGGTCTCATCTCGGTGAACACGGGCGATGACGGCACGCCCCACCGCGTCGGCGCCGTCGTGGTGGACATGTCCACGGCGCTCTTCACCTTCCAGGCAGTGTCGGCGGCCCTCTACGCCCGGACCGCCGAGCCCCGCGGCCGCTACCTCCAGGCAAGCCTCATGCAGGCGGGGGCGGCGCTTCAGACCGTGAACATGATCGCCAATCACCTCGAGGGCGGAGTGGCGCAGCCGGGGCTGACGCCGTCGGGGACCTTCCCGGCGATGGACGGCTGGCTCAACGTCACCGTGCTCCGGAACGAGGAGTTCCCGGCCCTGTGCGACGCCATCGAGCGCCCCGACCTCAAGGCCGATCCGCGCTTCGCCGACAATGACGCGCGCTTCCGGCATGTCGCCACGCTGACCGAGGCGCTCGCCGAGACCTTCCGCCGGCGCCCCGCCGCCGAGTGGGGCGAGCGCCTCCGGGCCGCCGGGATCATGCACGAGCGCGTCAACACCCACCTCGACTACCTTCGGCACCCCCACGTCGAGGCCAGCGGCACCGTCGTGTGGCTGGACCAGCCCGGTGTGGGGCGGGTGCCGGTGCCCTGGCCTCCAGGCCTGACCCCGCCAGCCGACGGCACCCGGCGAGCGATCGCGCCGTCGCTCGACGAGCACGGCAAGGAGATCCTCGCCGAGCTCGGCCTCAGCGCATGAGCATGTCGAGCCCGGGCGCTCCCGCGCAGGTCGGTGAGATCCTGGGCGATCTCTGGCGCCTCGCCGGCGGCGATCCGGCGGCGCTCGCTCAGGCACGGCTCACCGGGCGTGACCCCGTGCTGCCAGGCCGCTTCCTGGTCGGGACCGCCGCCGCTGCCACCATCGCGGCCACCGGGCTGGCCGCCGCCGAGATCTGGCGCTTGCGGGACGGCTCGAGACAGACGGTGGCGGTGGACATGCGGGCGGCCGCCGCGGCGTTCAGGAGCCAAAGCTACCTGCGCCTGGACGGGATGCGCCGGCCGACCCGTGGGCTCCGGTCTCCGGCTACTACCAGACCGGTGATGGCCGATGGATCCTGCTCCACTGTAACTTTCCGCACCATCGGGAGGGAACGCTCCGTCTCCTGGGCTGCGCGAACTCCCGCGACGCGGTGGCGGCGGCGCTCGAGGGCTGGACCGCCGCCTCACTCGAGGACGCGCTGGCCGCGTCCGGCATGTGCGCGGGCTTCGTTCGGCGCCCCGAGGAGTGGCGCGCCCATCCCCAGGCCCGGGCGATCGCCGAGCTGCCGCTCTTCGAGATCATGCGGATCGGCGACTCACCCCCCGAGCCCCTGGGCCCGGCCGAGCGGCCACTCGCCCGCGTGCGGGCCCTCGACCTCACGCGGGTCATCGCCGGGCCCGTGTGCGGCCGCACGCTTGCCGAGCACGGCGCCGATGTCCTGCTCATCACCGCGCCCCACCTGCCCGACATCGAGGTCCTCGTGATGGACACGGGCCGGGGCAAGCTCTCCGCCCAGCTCGACCTCCGTCGAGAGGACGGGCGCGAGCGGCTACGCGCGCTCGTGCGCGAGAGCGACATCTTCTGCCAGGGCTACCGTCCCGAGGCGCTGGCCACCCACGGCTTCTCCCCCGAGGAGGTGGCCCGGCTCCGGCCCGGCATCATCTATGCGACGCTCTCGGCCTACAGCCACGTCGGGCCCTGGCAGAAGCGCCGGGGCTTCGACAGCCTCGTCCAGTCGGTGAGCGGCATCGCGCACGAGGGCGGCGCGACGGCCGGTCTCGATCGGCCCAAGCCTCTGCCCGCCCAGGCCCTCGATCACGCGAGCGGCTATCTCCTGGCCTTTGGCGCCATGGTGGCCCTCATGCGCCGGGCGCGGGAGGGCGGAAGCTATCTCGTGCGGGTCTCCCTCGCGCAGACGGGGCGGTGGATCGACGGGCTCGGTCGGGTGGAGGGCTCCGACGCGCCCGACCTCACCCTCGAGGACATCGCCGACCTGGTCCAGACCGGAGCGACGCCCTGGGGCGAGATGCGTCACGTGGCGCCGGCCGCGCGCCTGTCGGCGACGCCGGCGTACTGGGCGCGCCCCTCGGTGCCCCTCGGCACTCACCCACCGGTTTGGCCCGAGGTGAGCGACCCGGCCTGAAGGGCACGAGGTCCTCTCAGGAGCGCTCCAGGATGTGGAGGCCGCGGTTGCGGTCGATCAGGTAGAGGAGGCCCCGGCCGTCGTAACAGACGTCGTTGCTGCAGACGCGGTCGAAGCCCTGGGGCACGGGCGGGACGAACGAGGCGACCTCGCGTGGCGCGTGCGGATTCGCGATGTCGACGATCCGGAGGCCGCAGGCGAACCAGGCGACGGGAATCTCCGTCCCCAGCACCTCCTCGCACGGCTGGTGACAGCCGGTGAACTCGGGCTGCGGTGAGCCGTCGACGCCCTCGACCTGGAAGCTCGCGAAGGGGACCGGGCGTGTCTCGTCGGTGATGTCGACGATCCAGAGGAACGAAGGGGACGCCGGCCCGAGGTGCGCGACGTCCTCGTCGGCGACCAGGAGGATCCGGCGGCCCATCAGCGGAAACGGGATCGGCAGCGTCGTGTGCGTCGGCCAGGGGAAGGGCGGACTCCAGTCCAGCCCGCCGACGAAGCGCGGCGTGCGCATGTTCTCGATGTCGAGGACGACGAAGCCGCCGTGCCAGTAGGAGACGTAGAGCCGGTCCCCGTGGCGGATCGGGTGATGGCAGCGGTGGGCGCGGCCCTCCCACGTCGGCGTTTCGCCGCCGGCGATCCACTGGCCCGGCATCCACCAGCGCCCGACCTCCTCCGGCCTGGCCGGGTCCTTGAGGTCGAGGATCATCGCGATGTTCCCGCGGTAGCCGTCCAGCTCGGGTGAGAAATACGCGTACCGCCCGTCGAAGGTGAAGCGATGGACGCCCGTGCACTCCCAGCGGGTGATCTCGCGCGGACGGCTGGGGTGCGTCACGTCCCAGATGCCGAGGCCCCCGCGGAAGCCCGGGCCCGGCTGGCTCCGGGGCGGCGCCTCCCGGTTGACGAGCATGACGCCGTCGACGACGCGGACCTTGTGGGAGTGGACGTCCGGCGGGACGGTCAGCTCGGCGAGCTTCCGCGGCCGGGCCGGATCGCCGACGTCGATGATGGTCGTCCCGTGCGGCGCCTTCATGTGCGCGACGTACGCGGTCGTCCCGCTGACGACGACCTGGCCACCCCCCGGGCAATCGACGTAGGCGATCGACCGAAGCCCGCGCGCGTGCGTCATCGTACCTCCCGGCAGGTGTCGCCCGGCGCCGAGACAGGTCGGCGCGTCGGCCCACGTATTCTAGAGCAGAATCGCTCCTCGCCTCCCGCCAGTATCGTCAACCCGGCTTCGTGATACCTTCGCCGCAGAGGGGCACCAGTGCCGCCACCGGCGGAGATTCTGGAGAGGAGACGGTGATGGGACACGGCTTCGCGTTGTTCGCCGGTACCACGCCCGAGATCATCCGCGCGTCAGCGCGAGAGGCCGAAGGGCTCGGCTACAGCTCCTTCTGGGTGAACCATCCCGGCTCGACCGACGGGCTGGCTGCGCTCGCCCTGGCGGCGGAAGCGCGGCGTATCGAGCTGGGCATCGGGGTGATTCCTCTCCACACGCGCGGACCGGACAGCATCGTCCAGGGTGTGCGGGAGAACGCCCTTCCCCTCGATCGCCTCCTCCTCGGGGTGGGAAGCCCCAACCCGAATTCCCTCGGCCGTGTGCGCGAGGGCATCGCCGCGCTGCGGTCCCAGCTCGCGACACGCCTCATCGTGGCGGCGCTCGGCCCCAAGATGTGCCGCCTGGCCGGGGAGATCGCGGACGGCGTCCTCTTCAACTGGCTGACTCCCGAGCACGCGCGCCGCTCGGCCGAGTGGGTCCGTGCCGGCGCGACGGCCGCGGGTCGGCAACCGCCAAAGCTCTTCGCGTATGTCCGCCTCGCCCTCGGGGCCCGAGCGTGCGACAAGCTCGGGGAGGAGGGCGGCCGTTACGCGCGGATCCCGGCGTACGCCGCTCACTTCGAGCGCATGGGGGTGAAGCCGGAGGAGACGGCGATCGCCGCCCAGAGCCCGGGCGCGATCGCGCCCGCGCTCGGCAAGTGGCAAGGGGCGGTCGACGAGGTCGTGCTCCGCGCGATCACCGGGACGGACACGGTCGAAGAGAACGTGGCGCTTCTCCGGGCGGCGAAGCCTGCATAGAGATCGGGTCGGGGGAAGTCCCTCGGCGGTGACCGGGGGCGCCGCGCGCGGGCTCGAGATCCTCGACCTCGAGGCCGCGTACGGCGACGCCCGGGCCCTGTCGGGAGTGACGCTCTCCGTCGGGCCGGGCGAGATCGTCGCGCTCCTCGGCCCGAACGGGGCCGGCAAGACCACGCTCCTCAAGTCGATCGCGGGACTCCTCCGTCCTCGGGCGGGCACGATCCGCTGGGAGGGCGAAGATCTGAGCGCCGTCGGCGCCCACCTGATCGTCGAGCGCGGCCTGGCGATGGTGCCCGAGGGGCGCCGCCTGTTCGTCAGCATGACCGTGGAGGAGAACCTCGAGCTGGGCGCCTTCGCCGCGCGCGCGCGGGACGCCCGGCGGGCCAGCCTCGAGCGGGTGTACGCCCTCTTCCCCGCCCTGCGCGAACGCCGCCGGGCCATCGTCCGGGCGCTGTCCGGCGGCCAGCAGCAGATGGTCGCCGTGGGGCGGGCGCTCATGACCAACCCGAGGCTCCTGATGCTCGACGAGCCCTCGCTCGGGATCGCCCCCCGCCTGGTGACGTCGATCCTCGAGGCGCTGGTCGAGATCAACCGCGGCGGCGTCGCCGTCTTCCTCGTCGAGCAGAACGTGCAGGCCGCGCTCACCCTGGCCCACCGCGGCTACGTCCTCGAGTCGGGTCGCATCGTCGGCGAGGGGACCGGCGCCGAGCTGCTCCACGATTCACACGTCCGCCGCGCCTACCTCGGCCCGCTCGCGGTCCGCGCGTGAGGCTCCCAGGGCCGGGCGCTTGGCGCTCGAGATCCGAGTCAGGGAGGAGCCGATGAGACGACTCGCGCTCGTGATGCTGCTGATCCTCGGGCCGGGTGCGCTCGCGCGCCCGGCGCCCGCGCTGGCCGCCACCGTCGCGCCCGAGGACGCCTATCTCCACGGCTACGCCGCCGCGGTCCTGGAGCGCGAGTTCGGCGTCACCGCTCCGTCCCTCCGCGTCCAGCACGGCGTCCTCACGCTCGGCGCCGCCGATCTCGCCGGCGTCGACCGTGAGCGCGTGGTGGCCGGGCTGACGACGATCCGTGGGGTCGCGCGCGTGGAGGTGCAGGACCGTCCTCCGGCCGGCGCGCCGGCGCCAGCCGCCGAGGCCGGCCCGGCGCCGCCGCTCCGGGTGCTTCGCGAGTACGAAACCGGCGTGATGCCCAAGGGGGAGCTGTTCACGCCGCTCATCGCCGATCCACGCTGGCCGCACTTCTCGGCGGCGCATCACTACTATCTGAACGACCCGGACTTCACCAACGTCGCCGCGGTGAGCTTCGGCGAGGCGTTCCCGGTCTACCGCGACCGGGCCGGCCGCGGCTGGTGGGAGCTCGGCATCCAGGCCGGCGTGTTCGCCGTCTTCGACGTCGACGCCGATTCCGGCGACCTCATCAACTCCGACTACTTCGTGGCGGGCGCAGTCGCGTACCGCTCCGGGGACTTCTCTGGCCTCGGGCGCGTCTTCCACCAGTCGAGCCACCTGGGCGACGAGTTCCTCCTGCGCGCCACGCGGCCAGAGCGGGTCAACGTCAGCTACGAGGGCATCGACGCGAAGCTCTCCTACGAGCTGTTCGACACCGCGCTCCGCATGTATGCAGGCGGCGGCTACCTCGTCCGTCGCGACCCCACCGACCTCGATCCCTGGTCGACCCAGGTCGGACTCGAGTTCCGGAGCCCCTGGCCCTCGGCCGACGTGGGCTGGCGCCCGATCGCCGCCGCCGACCTCCAGAACCGCGAGGAGAACGGGTGGGCCACGGACATCTCCCTCCGGGCCGGCCTCCAGTTCGACGGCCTGCTGGTGACGCGCAACCTCCAGCTGCTGCTCGAGTACTTCAACGGCCACTCGCCGAACGGCCAGTTCTACCGGCGCAAGATCGACTACATCGGCCTCGGTGTCCACTTCCACCTTTGAGCGACGGAGGCCGATGACGCCGCCATGAGCGTCCTCGCCCAGCAGCTCCTGCTCGGGCTCCTGATCGGCGGCCTCTACGGGCTGGCGGCGGCCGGGCTGTCGCTCGTGTTCGGCGTCCTCAAGGTCCTCAACGTCGCCCACGGCGAGCTGATCATGCTCGGCGGCTACGGGGCCTTCTGGCTCGTCGCGCTCCTCGGCATCGACCCGTTCGCCTCGCTCCTGCTGGTCCTGCCGCTCTCGCTCGGGCTGGGCCTCATCCTCTACTGGGCCCTCTTCGGCTTCGTGGTGCGCGCGGACGAGGAGACCCGGGTGAAGAACTCGCTGCTGATCGGGTTCGGCCTGGCACTGGCGCTCCACGCCCTGGCCGTGCGCCTCTGGACCGCGGACGAGCGTTCCATCGTCACCCCCTACGGGGGCGCCGTGTGGAGCGTGGGCGACCTCTCGATCCCCGTCGTCCGTCTCCTGAGCCTCGCGGTGGCCTTCGCCCTGATCGGCGGCTTGCACCTCCTGCTGGCGCACTGGCGCTGGGGCAAGGCCATCCGCGCCACCGCCGACGACTGGCAGGCGGCCCTCCTGACCGGCATCGACGTCCGGCGCGCGTACC
>JACQWC010000062.1 GCA_016209635.1 Candidatus Rokuibacteriota bacterium
ACTGAAATGCCAAGTCTTGACGGCCAACCCTGGGGTCGGCTATCGTCTGTACCGACTGGTAGGTACAGATGACGACCCCAGCCGCGAGCCAGACGGGTGGGAACGGGCGGGCGAGGCATGGCGGGCCGACGCGCGAGGCCATCCTCGAGGCCGCGTCGCGGCTCATCCAGATCAACGGCTACCACTCCACCTCCCTCGACGACGTCCTCCGCGAGAGCGGGATCGGCAAGGGGAACTTCTACTACCACTTCAAGAGCAAGGAAGGGCTCGGCTACGCCATTCTCGACCAGATCGTCGCCTCCTTCCTCGACCGGACGGTCGCGCCCTGCTTCTCCGACCCCGGGGGGCGACCGCTCGCCCAGATCCGCTGCTTTCTCGACCGGGTCCTCGAGGCGCAGCGCGCGCGGAACTGCGTGGGGGGCTGTCCGCTCGGCAACCTCGCATCGGAGCTGTCCGACGTTCACGAGGGGTTCCGCACCCGGCTGGCCCGCGTCTTCTCGGCGTGGCGCGAGCGGCTGACGACAGCGCTCGGGGAGGCCCAGGCGCGCGGGGACGTGGGCGGCGAGTGCCGTCCCCCCGCGGTCGCGCAGTTCCTCGTGGCCTCGCTCGAGGGCGCGATCCTCATGACGAAGGTGACGAAGAACATCGCGGTCATGGAAGAGTGCGTGGCCGAGATGAAGCGCTATCTGTCCCTCTACGAGCGGGGCGCCACGTGAGCCTCCTTCCCCGTACGCACGTCGATCCCGATGCGGCGCTCGTCGAGGCGCTGCGCCGCGAGGAGCCGGAGGCGACCGAGGCCCTCGTGGAGGCGTACGGCGACCGCGTGTACCGCCTGGCGCTCCGGATCACGCGATCGAACGAGGACGCCGAGGAGGCGGCGCAGGACGCCCTCTGGACGGCCGCGCGGAAGATCCACACGTTCAAGGGCGAGTCCGCGTTCGGGAGCTGGCTCTACCGCATCGCCGCGAACGCGGCGTATCAGAAGCTCCGCACGCGACGGGCCAAGTCCCAGGAGATCTCCCTCGAGGACGTGCTGCCGCCCCTGGACGACGACGGGCGCCACTTCGAGCCGATGGACGACTGGTCGACGCGCGTCGACGACCAGGCGCTCCAGAGCGAGCTGCGCCGGGTGCTGGAGACCGCGATCGAGGGGCTGCCGCCGGACTACCGGACGGCGCTCGTGCTCCACGACATCGAGGGGCTGTCGAATCCGGACATCGCCGAGGCGCTCGGCGTGAGCCTCCCTGCGGTGAAGTCCCGGGTCCACCGGTCGCGCCTCTACGTGCGCGCGCGGCTCGCCGACTACATGCGACGGGCCTGAGCGGCGGTGGCGGCTCGTCTCGCGAGCGACGGGCGCTGGATCCCCGCGTTCCGGGCGCGGTACGCGAGCTGGTGGGAGACGGCGCGCCCCCTCATCGCGGAGCACCAGTACGGGCCCGCGTTCAAGACCTACCCGTGGCCGACGTTTGAAGACGCGCCGTGGACGCCCGTGGCGAAGCCGCTCCGCGAATCGCGAGTGGCCATCGTCACCACGGGCGGGCTCTACCGGCCGTCGATCGACCGCCCGTTCGACGGTGAAGCACTCGAGGGGGATCCGAGCTTCCGGGCGATTCCCGCCCGGACCGATCCGACGACGCTCGCGATCGCGCACCCGCACTTCAACCACGAGGTCGCCCGCGCGGACATGAACACGATCTTCCCCCTGGAGCGGCTCGGGGAGCTCCGGGCGGAGGGCGCGATCGGGAGCGTGGCGGCGACTCACTACAGCACGATGGGGTACGTGACCCGGGCTGCCGATCTCGCGGAGGAGACCGCACCGGCCATCGCGCTCGCCATGCGGGCGGAGGCGGTCGACGTGGCGCTCATCGTGCCCGTCTGACCGGTTTGCCACCAGTCCGGCGGACTGGTCCAGCGGGAGATCGAGGCGAGCGGCATCCCGACCGTCTCGCTCTCGAACAACCCCGCGGCCACCGCGCGACTTCGGGCGCCGCGCTGGGTCCATGTGCGCTTCCCGCGCGGCAGCATGCTCGGGGAGCCGGGGAGCCGCGAGAAGCAGCTCGCCGTGCTCCGCGACACGCTCGCCGCCCTCCTCGCGATCCGCGAGCCGGGCGGCCACCTGGTCCTGCCCTACCGGTGGGAGGCCGCACCCGTCATGTGGCGGGGAAGGCCGCTCGTCGAGGGCTCGTACAGTTGACGCAGAGCGGCGTTATGTGGTCTGATACCGTTCTGTAATCATCAACGTCCGAGGAAGGTCTCGCGTCCATGGAAGCGGTCATCGCAACCGGAGGCAAGCAGTACCGCGTGGCGCCCGGCAAGGTCATCGCGGTCGAGCGACTCCCCGGCGAGAAGGGCTCGCCGGTCACGTTCTCGTCGGTGCTCCTGGTCAACCGCGACGGGAACGTGATCGCCGCCCCGGAGGCGCTCCGCTCGGCGAGGGTCTCCGGCGAGGTCGTCGGCCAGGGGCGGGGACGGAAGGTATCCGTGGTGAAGTTCAAGCGGCGCAAGAACTACCGCCGGAACCGCGGGCACCGCCAGCCGGTGACCACGGTCCGCATCACGAAGATCGAGGTGTAGCGCGCGTGGCTCACAAGAAAGGCGTCGGCAGCTCTCGCAACGGCCGGGACTCGAATCCGCAGATGCTCGGCGTCAAGCGGTTCGCCGGCCAGTTCGTCACCGGCGGCAGCATCCTCGTCCGCCAGCGGGGCACGCCCTTCAGGCCGGGCCTCAACGTTGGACGGGGCTCCGACGATACGCTCTTCGCGAAGCTGGACGGGTACGTCCGCTTCGAGCGGCGAGGGGATTCGCGCTACGTGAGCATCGTCTCGACCCGCGCGTGACCCGGGGCGGGCGACCCTCGAGCCCGCGCCGCTCGCGAGGCGAACCTCTGGCATGTTCGTTGACGAGATCGACATCTTCGCCAAGGCTGGCGATGGGGGCGCGGGCTGCGTCAGCTTTCGCCGCGAGAAGTACGTTCCCCGCGGCGGACCCGACGGCGGGGACGGCGGGGACGGCGGAAGCGTGTGGCTCGAGGCCGACCCCGCACTGACGACCCTGCTCGACTACCACTACCAGCGGCACTACGAGGCCCCGCGCGGCCAGCACGGCAAGGGCGCCAACCGTCACGGCGCCAGCGGCGGGGACCTCGTCCTCCGGGTACCGCTCGGCACCACCGTGTCCGACCGCGACGCCGGCGGGATCCTCGGCGACCTCACGACCCCCGGCGAGCGACTGCTGGCCGTCCGCGGCGCCCGTGGCGGCCGCGGCAACGCGCGCTTCGTGTCGTCGACGAATCGCGCGCCGCGGCGCGCCGACCTCGGGCGGCACGGAGAGTCGCGGTGGCTACACCTGGAACTCCGGCTGCTCGCCGATGTCGGGGTGATCGGGTTCCCCAACGCCGGGAAATCGACGCTCGTGTCGCGCGTTTCGGCGGCGACGCCCAAGATCGCCGACTACCCGTTCACGACGCTGGTCCCGACGCTCGGGATCGTCCGCGTCGACGGTGAGCGGGCCTTCGTCATCGCCGACCTCCCGGGGCTCATCCCCGGCGCCTCCGACGGCAAAGGGCTCGGCCACCAGTTCCTGCGCCACACCGAGCGCACGCGCCTGCTGCTCCACGTGCTCGACCTGGACCCGACCACGGGGCGCGATCCGCTCGAGGACCTCCGGGTGATCGATGCGGAGCTCCGGGCGTACTCGGCGGAGCTGGCGGCGCGACCCCGGCTGATCGCCGCCAACAAGATCGACCTCACGGACACGCTCGCACGGCGGGAGCGGGTCGAGCAGTTCTGCCGGGAGCGCGGGCTCCCGCTGTTCGTGATCTCGGCCGTGACCGGCGCCGGGCTCGGCGACCTCGTGCGGGGCCTCGCCGTGCGCCTCGAGGAGACCGGATGGGTACGGGCCGCCAGCTAGGGCGGGTCCGCCGCCTCGTCGTGAAGGTCGGGAGCGGCCTCATCACGACGCCGGAGGCCGGTCCCGACCCCGAGCGCATCGGCGCGCTCGCCGCCGAGATCGCCGCCGTCCGCCGCGATCGCGAGGTGGTGCTGGTCACCTCGGGGGCGATCGTGACCGGAATGGCCCGCCTCGCCCTCCCCGAGCGGCCCCGCTCCATCCCCGAGAAGCAGGCGGCCGCCGCGGTTGGCCAGTCGGCCCTGATGTGGTACTACGAGGCCGCCCTGAAGCCGCACGGGATCCCGGTCGGTCAGGTCCTCCTGACCGCCCAGGATATCGGCGATCGGACCCGCTACCTCAACGCCCGGAACACGCTGCGGGCGCTGCTCCGGTACGCCGTCCTGCCGATCGTGAACGAGAACGATACGGTGGCCGTGGAGGAGATCAAGGTCGGCGACAACGACAACCTGAGCGCGCTCGTCGCGTCGCTGGTCGACGCCGATCTCCTCGTGCTCCTCACCGACGTCGACGGTCTCTACACCGACGACCCCGCGCGGAACGCGCGGGCCAGGAAGCTCGACACGGTCGAGGCGGTCACCGACGAGATCGCGCGGCTCGCCTGGCACGGCGGCGGGCGCGGCGCGGTGGGCGGGATGGCGACCAAGCTCCAGGCGGCCCGGAAGGCGGCGGCGTCCGGCGTGCCGATGGTCATCGCGAGCGGCCGGGAGAAGGGGGTCCTCGCGCGTATCCTGGCAGGGGAGGCGATCGGCACCTACTTCGCCCCCCGGGCGGCCCGGCTCGGGGCGCGGAAGCGCTGGATCGCGTTCGCCGTGCCCCCGCAGGGCCGGCTCACGGTGGACGCGGGCGCGCTCCGGGCCCTGACCGAGCGCGGCAAGAGCCTGCTCCCCTCCGGGGTCGTCGCAGTCGAAGGCGAGTTCGCCTCGGGCGAGGTCGTCGCCGTCGTGGGCGAGGGGGCGGAGCGGGAGTTCGCGCGCGGCCTGGTGAACTTCGACGCGGACGAGCTGCGGAAGATCCGTGGCGCGAAGACGCACGAGATCGTGCAGCGGCTGGGTTACAAGAGCTTCGACGAAGTGATTCACCGCGACAATCTCGTGATCCTCTGACGGTCGTCGCGGGTGGGAGTGGACATGGACATCCGAAGCCTCGTGGAAGTCAAGGCGCGCGCGGCGCGGAGCGCCGCCGCCGCGCTGGCCCTCTGTGCGACCAAGACGAAGAACGACGCGCTCGGGCAGATGGCGCGCGGGCTCGAGGAGAAGACCCCGGCGCTGCTCGAGGCCAACCGCGCGGACCTCGAGGGGGCGCGGGCCCGGGGCGCCACGCGTGCGTTCCTGGACCGTCTGACCCTGACCGAGCCGCGGATCGAGGAGATGGCGCAGGGGCTTCGGCAGGTCGCGGCGCTCCCGGACCCGGTGGGCACGGTGGTGGAGACGTGGCGCCGCCCCAGCGGTCTCGAGATCTCGCGCGTGCGCGTGCCCCTCGGGGTGATCGGGTTCATCTACGAGTCCCGACCGAACGTCACCGCCGACGCGGCCGGGCTGTGCATCAAGTCGGGGAACGCGGTCATCCTCCGCGGCGGCAGCGACGCGATCGAGTCCAACAGCATGATCGCGGCGGTCATGGCGAAGGCCCTCGAGAAGGCGGGCGCGCCGCCCGACGGGATCCAGTTCATCGACACGACCGACCGCGAGGCGGTAAGCGTGCTGCTCGACCTCCCCGGGCTCGTCGACCTCATCATCCCACGCGGCGGCGAGGCGTTTGTCCGCTGGGTGGCCGACCACACGCGCGTGCCCGTCCTCAAGCACGACAAGGGGCTCGTGCACGTGTTCGTCGACGCCGACGCGGACGTCGAGATGGCGGCGGCGATCGTGCTCAACGCGAAGGTGCAGCGGCCGAGCGTCTGCAACGCGCTCGAGACGTTGCTGGTGCATCACGACATCGCGCCCCGCTTCCTCCCGCTGGCGGCGGCCCGGCTCGCCGAGGCGGGCGTGGAGCTGCGCGGCTGCCCGGAGACCAGGAGGCTGATCGACGTGGCTCGCCCGGCGACGCCCGCCGACTGGGACGAGGAGTACCTGGACCTCATCCTCGCGATCCGGGTGGTCCCCGACCTCGACGAGGCCATCCGGCACATCCAGCGCCACGGCTCGGGGCTGGCCGAGGCGATCGTGACCAACGACCGCGCCCACGCGCGGCGCTTCACGCGCGAGGTCGACGCCGCCGCCATCCTCGTCAACGCGTCGACGCGGCTGGTGGACGGCAACCAGTTCGGGTTGGGCGCGGAGATGGGCGTCTCCACGTCACGCCTCCACGCGCGAGGCCCGGTCGGCGTTCAGGAGCTCACCACCACGAAGTTCGTGGTGCAGGGCGACGGGCAGGTGCGGGAATAGGCGTTGGCCCGCACCGCGATCTTCGGGGGGTCGTTCAATCCGATCCACTACGGCCATCTGCTGCTCGCCGACGAGGTGCTGGAGATCCTCCGGCTCGACCGGGTCCTCTTCGTGCCCGCCGCCCACCCGCCCCACAAGTCGCCGGCGGACCTGGCGCCGGCCGCCGACCGTCACCGGATGGTGGAGCTGGCGATCGCGGGGCACTCGCGGTTCGCGGTCTCGGAGGTCGAGCTCCGTCGCTCCGGGCCCTCGTACACGGTCGACACACTCGAGACGCTCCACGCGCCGGGGAACGAGCTGTTCCTCCTCGTCGGCTCGGAGACCTTCCTGGACCTCCTGAGCTGGCGCGCGCCGGGGCGGATCGGAGAGCTGGCGCGCATCGTCGTCGTGCCACGGATGGGAAGCGCCTTCGACCCGGAGAGCGCGGCCGCGCAGAAGGTCCTGCGCGCCCTCGGCGCCGAGCGCTTCGTGCGTGCGACCGGGGGTGACCTCCCCCCGGCCGGCGTCCTCGTGGTGCACGCGACCTCGCTCCCGATCGCGGCCTCCGAGCTCCGGCGGCGGGCACGGGAGAGCCGGTCGCTCGCCTACCGGATCCCGGACGCGGTGATCGCGTACATCGAGGCACGACATCTCTACCGGTGAGCGCATCGCGGTGGCGCCGCTGACCGCCGAGCGAAAGGTGCGCCGGGCCGCCCGGGTGGCGCTCGACAAGCGCGCCCTCGCTGTTGTCGTTCTCGACGTGCAGGGCGTGTCGAGCGTCACCGACTACTTCCTCGTCTGCAGCGGCAAGTCGGCGACGCACCTCCAGACGATCAGCGCCGCGATCCAGGAGGAGCTGAAGCGCGATGGGGTCAGGCCGATGCACGCCGAGGGCGTCGCGGACAGCGGGTGGATCCTGCTCGATTACGGCGACGTGCTCATGCACGTGTTTCTCGAGGACACCCGCGCCTACTACGCGCTCGAGCGCCTCTGGGGCGATGCCCCCGCGGTGCCGCTGGACGGGGCGTGAGGGGCGTTGACCGGTTGCGTGCCCCCGGGGAGCGTGTTAGCGTATGGCCCTTCATCGCGCCCCGGTCGAGGGATGAGGGAGGTCCTGATGAGAAAGGATCGACTGGCGTACTTCAGAAAGCGCCTGCTCGAGAAGCAGCGTCAGCTGGTGGAGGAAGTCGGCAAGAGCGCGCTGTACGGCAAGGACCAGGAGGACGATTCCATCAAGGACCTCGGCGACCAGGCGAATACCGCCTACACGCGCGAGTTCTTCTTCGAGCTGGGCAATGGCGATCGTCGCCTGCTGCGCGACGTCGTCTCCGCGCTGCAGAAGATCGACGACGGGTCGTTCGGCTCCTGCGAGCGCTGCAGCGAGACGATCGCGGACAAGCGACTGGAGGCGCTGCCGTTCGCGCGTTACTGCATCAACTGCCAGCGGGTGGTCGAGGAGGAGGAGCGGATGGCCACCGGCTGACGGCCCATCCGGACTTCCGCCCACGCGCCTCTCTCCCCTCTCTTCTCCCGCCATGTCCCTGATCTCGTCGCTGCGCACCCTCGCGTGGATCGGCCATGCCCTCGGGCGTGTGTTCGGCCCACCGGCGGCGGCGGCGCCCGACGAGGACGATCCGCGGGCCGCCGAGCTGCTACGCCAGGCCGCCGAGGCGCGGCGCTCGGGCCGCGGCGAGGAGGCGGCGATCCTCTACCGGCAGGTGCTGCAGCGCCACCGGGGAAGTCGCGGAGCCCTGCGGGGACTCCGGGACCTCGCCGTCGAGGGCCGGCGGTGGCCGGAGGCGCTCGAGGCCCAGCAGCGCCTCGTGGCCCAGGCCGCGCCCGGGGAGCGGGGCCAGGAGGCGGAGTGGCTCGCGGCGCTGCACTACGAGGCCGGACGCGAGGAGGCGGGGCGCGGCGCGCTCTCGACCGCCATCGGTGCTTTCAGGAGCGCGCTCCGGGCCGACCGGAACTTCCTTCCGGCCGCGCTGGCGCTCGGCGACGTCCACGCGCAATCGGGCGACCAGCGTGAGGCGATCCGGACGTGGGAGCGGGCCGCCGAGAGCCGGCCGGCCCTGCCCCTGCTCACGCGCCTGGAGCAGGCGTACCGCCGGGAGGGCAAGCCGAGCCGCATGATCGCCCTTTACCGCTCGGCGGTCGAGCGCGCGCCGGACGATCTGGCGGTCGCGCTGGCCCTGGGGCGGGTGTACTTCGAGCTGGAGATGCTCGACGAGGCCGTCGACCAGTTCGAGAAGGTGGAGGTGCACGCGCCGGACCTGCCGGTGGTGCACGCGTTCCTCGGCGCCGTGTTCGAGCGCCGCGGGGCGATGCGTGACGCGTTCGAGGAGTACCGGCGCGCGCTGCGGCTCGGCCACGCGTTCGACTGGCCGTACCGGTGCGCCGCGTGTGGCGCGGTGACGGCGACCTGGCTGGACCGGTGCGCGCAGTGCGGCCGGTGGAACACGCTCGGCCCGGCCGACGGTCGATGATGGTTGATCACGCGCCGCGCCCCTGACGCTCGTCTCTCCGTGATGGGCGCGTGGACGACGGCGGCGCTGGACCTTCTGTTCCCCGCGCTGTGCCCCGTCTGTGACGTCACGCTCGGCACGGGACGCCAGGATCCCCTGTGCGGGACGTGCTGGCGGGCGATCGAGCGCATCGCGCCGCCCTGCTGCGCCCGGTGCGGCCTCCCGCTGAACACCTTCTCCCGAGCGAGTGCGTTGCGGGCGGGGGACGTGGGGTTGGCGGAGGGCTCCCGAGCGAGTGGGGTTCCGAGCGAGGAGCCCTCCCCCGACCCCACGCTTCTCTGTGCGGCGTGCGCGCTCGAGCCGCCGCCCTTCGACTGGGCGCGCGCCGCCGCGACCTTTGGCGGGCCGCTGCGCGACGCGCTCCACGCCTTCAAGTTCGGCGGAACGCGCGCGTTGGCGCGTCCTCTCGCCGCCCTGGTCGTCGAGCAGTGCGCGGGGAGCCTTCCGGCCGGGATCGACACGCTGATCCCGGTGCCCCTGGCCCCCGAGCGCGAGCGGGAGCGCGGGTACAACCAGGCCGCGCTCCTCGCCCGGTACCTCGGGCGCGCACTCGGCCTCCCCGTGCGATCGCGGTGGCTCGTACGCCTGCGCTCCACCGCGCCGCAGAGCGATCTCAGCGCGGCGGAGCGCCGCGCGAACGTGCGCGGAGCCTTCGCGGGTTCGCCCGGGGTCGCCGGCCTCCACGTGGCCGTGGTCGACGACGTCCTGACGACGGGGACGACTGCGGCCGAGTGCGCGCGCGTGCTCTGCGCGTCCGGCGCGCGGCGCGTGGGCGTGCTCACAGTTGCCCGCGTCCTCCAGGCGGCCGTATAATTCTCCCCGGGAGTCAGTCGATACCGAGTCCGTTCTCCCCACAAGGAGCCCTTCCATGAGCGTTCGAGTCGGCGTCAACGGGTTCGGGCGTATCGGTCGCGTCTTCTTCCGGACGCTCCTCGACTCCAAGGAGGGGACGGCGATCGAGGTGGTCGCCGTCAACGACCTCGCCGACGCCAAGACCCTGGCCCACCTGCTGAAGCACGACTCGGTGCACGGCGCGCTGCCGGCGGAAGTCAGCGCCAAGGGGGACGCGATCTTCGTGAACGGCCGGGAGATCCGCGTCTGCGCGCTGAAGGATCCGGCGAGCCTGCCGTGGAAGGAGCTCGGCGTCGACGTCGTGGTCGAGTCGACGGGGCTGTTCCGGGACACGGCCACGGCCTCCAAGCACCTCCAGGCGGGCGCGCGGAAGGTCGTCATCACGGCGCCCGCGAAGGACCCCGACGTCACCCTGGTCCTCGGCGTCAACGAGCACGCCTACGATGGCGCGCGCCATCGGATCATCTCGAACGCCTCGTGCACGACGAACTGCCTGGCGACGACGGTGAAGGTGCTGGACGACCGCTTCGGTATCACGCGGGGGTTTGCCTCGACGGTGCACGCCTACACCAACGACCAGCCGGTCCACGACTTCCCGCACAAGGACCTCCGCCGGGCGCGCGCGGCCGCGCTCAGCATGATCCCCACCACCACGGGCGCGGCGACGGCGGTCGGGCTGGTCCTCCCGAAGCTCAAGGGGAAGCTGGACGGGATCGCGATCCGCGTGCCCACCGCGAACGTGTCGGTGGTCGATCTCGTCGCGGAGCTGGAGAAGCCGGCGACGGCGGCCGCCATCAACGACGGTTTCCGGGAGGCGGCGACGGGCGCCCTCCACGGCATCCTGGACGCGTGCGAGGAGGAGCTGGTCTCGAGCGACTTTCTCCGCAACCCGCACTCCTCGATCGTCGACCTCCCGTCGACGGCGGTCATCGAGGGGACCCTCGTCAAGGTGCTCGCGTGGTACGACAACGAGTGGGGATACTCGTGCCGCGTCCGTGACCTGATCCGGTTCATCGCGAAGACCCTCTGATCCGTGCCGAAGCTCACGATCGAGCAGCTCGATCTCGCCGGGAAGCGCGTCTTCGTTCGCGCCGACCTCAACGCCCCCCTCGACGGGGGTGTCGTGTCCGACGAGACGCGGCTGCGCGCCGTGGTCCCGACGCTCCAGCACGCGCTGAAGGCCGGGGCCGCGATCGTCCTCGCCTCCCATCTCGGCCGGCCGAAGGGCCGGGCGGCGCCGGAGTATTCGCTGCGTCCGGTGGCCGAGCGGCTCACAGCGCTTCTGGGGCAGCCCGTCCCGCTCGCCCCCGACTGCGTCGGCCCCGAGACCCTCGAGCGCGCCCGGGCCCTCGAGCCGGGGGAGCTCCTGCTCCTCGAGACTCTCCGCTTCCATCCCGAGGAGGAGGCGAACGACGACGGCTTCGCCCGGGATCTCGGCGCCCTCGCCGACTGCTACGTCAACGATGCCTTCGCGGCGGCCCACCGCGCGCACGCCTCGATCGCGGCCATCACGCGCCACCTCCAGCCCGCGGCGGCGGGCCTCCTCATGCAACGCGAGCTCGAGGCGCTGGGCCGCATCCTCGAGTCGCCCGAGCGGCCGCTCGCGGCCGTGCTCGGCGGCGCGAAGGTCTCCGACAAGCTCGTGCTGGTGGAGCATCTCCTCGAGCAGGTCGACAGCCTCGTGATCGGCGGCGGCATGGCGTTCACCTTCCTCCGGGCGCTCGGCCACGACACCGGGCGCTCGCTCGTCGAGCCGGAGCGCGTCGAGACTGCGCGTCGGGTTCTCGAGACAGGGCGTCGGCGCGGCGTCCTGGTCGTGCTGCCGGTCGACGCCATCGTCGCGGCCGGTCCTGACAGTAGCTCCGGGCGGCCGGTCGGCGTGCGCGAGATCCCGGGGGACCAGATGGGCCTCGACATCGGCCCGCTGACGATCGAACGCTTCAGGCGGGCCCTCGCGAGCGCGCGCACCATCGTCTGGAACGGTCCGATGGGCGTGTTCGAGAACCCGGCGTTCGCGGAGGGAACGCTCGCGCTGGCCCGCGCCGTGGCGGACGGGCCGGCCTTCTCCGTGCTGGGCGGGGGCGACACGATCGCCGCCGTGCAGCGCGCGGGCGTGGCCGAGCGGATCGGCTACATCTCGACCGCGGGCGGGGCGTTCCTCGAGTTCCTCGAGGGCCGGAAGCTCCCCGGCGTGGAAGCGCTGACGGACGCGCCCTGATGCGGACACCCCTCGTCATCGGCAACTGGAAGATGCACGGAACGCTCGCCGAGGCGCGCGCCCTCGCCAGCGCGGTCCGCGACGGCCTCCGGCGCCCCCGGGGGGTCGAGCCGGTGCTCTGCCCGCCGTTCACCGCGCTCGCCGCGGTGGCCGAGATCCTCGGGAACGGCCCGATCCGTCTGGGCGCGCAGAACTGCCACGACGAGCCCTCGGGTGCTCACACCGGGGAGATCTCGGCCGCGATGCTGGTCGACCTCGGCGCCCGGTACGTGCTGCTCGGCCACTCGGAGCGCCGGCGCGAGATGGGCGAGAGCGACGCGCAGATCAACCGGAAGGTCAGGGCGGCGCTGGTCCACGGGCTCACGCCGGTGCTCTGCGTCGGTGAGACCGGCGAGGAGCGCCGGCAGGGCCTCACCTTTACCACCGTGGAGGGACAGCTCCGGGCCGGCCTCGCCGACGTCCCGGCTGACGGGCCCGCCAAGATCGTCTTCGCCTACGAGCCGGTCTGGGCGATCGGCACCGGCGTCCAGGCGACGCCGACCCAGGCCGCGGAGGTGCACGGGTATCTGCGTGGCCTCCTGTCCGAGCTGACGTCGAAGGAGGCCGCGCAGGCGATCCGGATTCTCTACGGGGGCAGCGTCAACGCCGACAACGCCGACGGGCTCTTCGCGGAGCCCGAGGTCGACGGCGCGCTCGTCGGGGGCGCTTCCCTCAATCCGCAGGCGTTCATCACGATCGTCCGAAAAGCCGCGCGCGCCGGCGCCGCCGCCAGGGGGGAGTAATCGATGCACGTCGCGCTCATCGTCGTCCACGTCATCATGTGCTTCGCCATCATCGGCATGGTCCTCCTCCAATCGGGCAAGGGCGCCGACATCGGCTCTGCGTTCGGTGGCGCCGGCAGCCAGGCGGTGTTCGGGTCCATGGGCACGCCGACGCTCCTGGGCAAGATCACGACCGGGATCGCCATTCTGTTCACCCTCACCTCGTTCAGCCTGGCCGTGCTGGGCGGCGAGCGGGGGGGCTCGGTGGTCCGGGAGCGCGCGCCGGTCTCGGCCCCCGCCGCGCCCGCGCCGGCGACGTCGCCGACCCCGCCCGCCGCGCCGGCGCAGAAGTAGATGGCCTCACGGTGAAGCCGACGCGACCCGTCGCCATCATCGCCCTGGTCCTCCTGGCCGGAGCGCTCCTGGGCGGCTGCGGGAGCCGGGTCGACAGCGCCGTCGGTGATCCGGCGCCGCGCAGCAGCGCGCCGGCCGCGTACGGGGACACGTTCATCGAGGCGCTGCTCGGCAACATCTCGGGACTGATCCCGAACGTGCTGACCGATGCCTCCTCGTTCGACGTCGCGGGGATGATCTACAGCGGCCTCGTGACCCGTGACCGCGAGCTGAACATCATCGGTGAGCTGGCCGAGTCCTGGGAGTTCAGCAAGGACTGTCTCGACCTCACCTTCCGCCTCCGGCAGAACGTGAGGTGGCACGACGGCCATCCCCTGACGGCCGACGATGTCGTCTTCACGTACGAGACGATGATCCATCCGAAGACCCCCACCGCGTACCGCGAGGACTTCTACGCCGTCGAGCGCGCCGAGGCTGTCGACCCGCACACCGTGCATATTCGATACAAGAAGCCGTACGCCAAGGCGCTGCAGAGCTGGGGGATCTGGATCCTGCCGCGCCACCTCCTGGAGCCCTACGTGCGCGAGGGACGGCTGCGCGAGGCGCCGCAGAACCGCCGCGAGCCGGTGGGGACCGGCCCCTACCGGCTCCGCGAGTGGAAGCCGGGCGAGAAGGTCGTCCTCACCGCCAACCCCGACTACTTTCTCGGACGGCCGTACATCTCGCGGCTCGTGTACCGGATCATCCCGAGCCAGGCGACCATCTTTCTCGAGCTGAAGGCCAAGGGCATCGACGCGGCCGGGCTCACGGCGCTCCAGTACCGGCGACAGACGGAGTACCCCGCGTTCCGCAAGGCGTACAACAAGTTCCGCTACCCGGCGAACGTGTACACCTACTTCGGCTTCAACCTGCGGGATCCACGGTTCGCGGACAAGCGGGTGCGCCAGGCGTTCGCCCACGCCATCAACAAGCAGGAGCTGATGGACGGCGTCCTGCTCGGCTTCGGGCGGGAGGCGACCGGCCCGTACAAGCCCGGCACGTGGGCCTACAACGGCGACGTCAAGCGCTATCCGTACGACATGGCGCGGGCCCGCGCGCTCCTGGCCGAGGCCGGCTGGAAGGACACGGACGGCGACGGCCTCCTCGACAAGGATGGGCGACCCTTCAGGTTCGAGCTGCTCACGAACCAGGGGAACGAGGAGCGCAAGAAGGTCGCCGAGATCATCCAGGCGTCGCTCAAGGAGCTGGGCGTCGAGGTCGAGATCCGGATCCTCGAGTGGGCGGCCTTCCTCAAGGAGTACATCAAGAAGCGTCGCTTCGAGGCCATCATCCTCGGGTGGGGCATCGGGCTCGACCCCGACCAGTATGAAGTCTGGCACTCGTCGAAGACCGGCCCCGACGAGCTGAACCACATCTCGTACGCGAACCCGGAAGTGGACCAGCTTCTGGAAAAGGGACGCACGTCCTGCGTGCAGGAAGAGCGGGTGCGGTACTACCACCGCCTCCAGGAGATCCTGGCCGAGGACCAGCCGATCGTCTTCCTCTACTTCCGCGACGCCCTCCCGGTCGTCTCGTCACGGGTCCACGGCGTCGTGCCGTCGCCCAACGGGATCCGCTACAACTTCCCGGAGTGGTACGTTCCCAAACACCTCCACCGCTATACCTCAGGGTGATGCTTTGCTTGTCGGGATAGAATAGGCGTCCATGCTCGGGTACGCGCTGCGGCGCCTGATCCTCGCCGTTCCTCTCCTGATCGGGATCACGTTCATCTCCTTCCTCGTGATTCACCTGGCGCCCGGCGAGCCGGTCGAGCTGCAGGCGGGCGGCGACCTGAGCGCGCAGTCGAGCGCGCAGGCGAAGCAGCTCCTCCGCGAGACGTACGGTCTCGACAAGCCCCTGCACGTGCAGTACTGGAACTGGCTCATGCGATTCGTGCGGCTGGACTTCGGCCGGTCCTTCGCGCCCGATGGTCGTCCCGTGCTCCAGAAGATCGCCGAGCGGCTGCCGGTGACGCTCCTGCTCAACACCGTCGAGATGCTGATCATCATCGCCCTCGCCGTCCCCATCGGCGTGCTGAGCGCGACGCGGCAGTACTCCATCTTCGACAAGATCACGACGATCTTCGTGTTCGTGGGCTTCGCGACGCCGGATTTCTGGCTGGCGCTCCTGCTGATGATCCTCTTCGGCGTCCAGCTCGGATGGCTGCCGATCTCGGGCCTCCGCTCGCTCAACTGGGAGTACCTGTCGTTCTGGGCGCAGCAGTGGGACTTCCTGAGCCACCTGGCCCTGCCGATCCTGGTGGCGACCTTCGGCGGCCTCGCGGGATTCTCCCGCTACATGCGGCAGAGCATGCTCGAGGTGGTGCGCCAGGACTACATCCAGTCGGCGCGCGCCAAGGGGCTCGCCGAGCGGGTGGTCATCGGCAAGCACGCGCTCCGGAACGCGCTGCTGCCGATCGTGACGATCCTGGGCCTCTCGCTCCCCGGCCTGATCGGGGGCAGCGTGATCGTCGAGTCGATCTTCGCCATCCCGGGCATGGGACAGCTGATGGTCCAGGCGGTCTTCGAGCGCGACTATCCGGTGATCATGGGGAACCTCGTGATCGTATCGACGCTGACGCTGCTCGCGAACCTCGCGGCCGACGTTGCGTACGGGCTCGTCGATCCACGGATCCGCATCGTGGGAAGACGCGGGCGGCGGTGAGCGCGTGAGGGGCTTCTGGCGCGCGTTCGCGCGGAACCGCCTGGCGCTGTCGGGGGGGGCGGTGGTGCTCTGTCTCATCGTGCTGGCGGTCCTGGCGCCGGTTCTCGCCCCCTGGGACCCTCACCGCCCCGACGTAAAGAAGATCCTCGATGCGCCCTCGCGGCCGCACCTGCTCGGCACCGATCAGCTCGGCCGCGACGTGCTGTCGCGGATGCTCTACGGCGCCCGCGTCTCGCTGGCGGTGGGGTTCGTCTCGGTCGGGATCGCCACGCTGATCGGCATGATGCTGGGCGCGCTGGCGGGCTACAACGGCGGGATGATCGACGGTGGAATCATGCGCCTCGTCGATCTGATGCTCGTCTTCCCCCGGTTCTTCCTGCTCCTCGCCGTGCTGGCGTTCCTCCAGCCCTCGATCTGGACGATCATGGCCGTGATTGGGCTCACCGGATGGATGGGGGTCGCGCGGCTCGTGCGCGCCGAGTTCATCGCGCTGAAGGAGCGCGAGTTCGTCATCTGGTCGCAGTCCGTCGGAGCCAGCGGGTTCCGGATCATCTGGCGCCACATCCTGCCGAACGCGCTGGCGCCGGTACTGGTCGCGATGACGCTCGGCATCCCCGCCGCGATCCTCACGGAGTCGGGCCTCTCGTTTCTCGGCCTGGGCGTCCAGCCACCGTACGCGTCGTGGGGGAACATCCTGAACGAGGGCAAGGACGCGATCGAGATCGGCTGGTGGCTGTCGTTCTACCCGGGCGTCGCGATCCTGATCACGGTGCTGTCCTACAACCTCCTGGGCGAGGGCATCCGCGTCGCCCTCGACCCGCGCCTGCGCCGGGGCTTCGTCCGGTTTGTCATGCGCGGGCGTTGAAGGTATACTTCTGTC
>JACQWC010000059.1 GCA_016209635.1 Candidatus Rokuibacteriota bacterium
CGACGGGACGATGATGTTGAACCGCTCGAACCACATGCCGGTCAGGACGAGGATGGACACGATGTAGAGGACGACCACGTTCGTCCGCGCCTTCTTCCAGAAGAGCACGAGCGGCGAGACGCAGTTGCAGAAGTACATGAGCGCGAGCGCCCACGCGTAGGTCTGCGTCACCTTCCAGAAGAGCGAGGCGCGCTCGAAGTGATCGCCGCTGTACCAGGAGGTGAAGATCTCGCACACGTAGAAGTAGGTGAGGACGAGGCTCGTCACGAGGATCAGCTTGCCCATCGCGTCCAGGTGCTTGTCCTGGATGTACGCGTGGAGCTTGAAGAAGTGACGCATCGGGATGACCAGGATGAGGACCATCGCGAAGCCCGAGAAGATCGCGCCGTTCACGAAGAACGGCGCGAAGAGGGTCGAGTGCCACCCCGGGACGAGCGCCATCGCGAAGTCCCACGACACCACGCTGTGCACCGAGAGGACCAGGGGCGTGGCGAGGGAGGCGAAGAGGCCGTACGCGCGGCGGTAATGACGCCACTGGGAGTGGGACCCTTCCCACCCGAGCGAGAGCATGGCGTAGATCCGCCGCCGCCAGCCGGTCGAGGCGTCGCGCAGCGCGGCGAGGTCGGGGATGAGCCCGACGATGAAGAACACGGTGCTGATCGTGAGGTAGGTCGAGATCGCGAACACGTCCCAGACGAGGGGCGAGCGGAAGTTGGGCCACAGGTAGCGCTGGTTCGGGTAGGGCAGGAGGAAGTACGCGAACCACATCCGCCCGGCGTGGATCAGGGGGAACAGCCCGGCCGTCAGCACCGCGAAGATCGTCATCGCCTCGGCGGCCCGGTAGATCGACGTCCGCCAGCGGGCGCGGAACAGGTAGAGGATCGCCGAGATGAGCGTTCCCGCGTGGCCGATCCCGATCCAGAACACGAAGGTCGTGATGTACATCGCCCACATCTGGGGCGTGCGCTTCCCGGCCGTCCCCATGCCGAACCAGATCTGGTAGGTCCACGCGAGGATGCCCGCGGCCAGGGTCAGGCCCACGACGCACATCCAGCCGAAGTAGAGGTTGCCGGGCGGCTGGAGCGTGCGCAGAACGTCGCGATTGACGTCGGCGAACGTCGGCTGGGCGGCGGTCGCGGGCTCGCTCACCGGGTCACGCGTGCTCCCGGACGACCTTCGTCAGGTAGGTCACGGACGGCCGGGTGCCCAGCTCGTCGAGGACGTGATAGGCGCGCTGGGAATGGGCGAGCTTCGTCGCCCCGCTGTGCTCGTCCTTGAGGTTGCCGAAGGCGATCGCCTGCGTCGGGCAGGTCTGCTGGCACGCGGTCACGATGTCGCCGTCGCGCACCGATCGCTTCTCGTCGCGGGCGCGATCCTTGCCGGCGATGATCCGCTGGACGCACATCGTGCACTTCTCCATCACGCCGAGCTGCCGGACGGTGACGTCGGGGTTGAGCTGGATCTCCAGCGGCGAGGGGAACTCGTACTGGAACCAGTTGAAGCGGCGCACGTGGTACGGGCAGTTGTTGCCGCAGTAGCGCGTCCCGACGCAGCGGTTGTACACCTGAGCATTGAGCCCTTCTTCCGTCCGATACGCCGCAAACACGGGACACACGGGCTCGCACGGCGCAACCTCACAATGCTGGCAGAGCATCGGCAGGAAGATGTTGCGCGGGTGCTCGGCCTTGCCCTCGGCCCAACGCTCGAGCCTGAGCCAGTGGAGCTGGCGCCCGTACGCGGCCTGTGCCTTGCCGACGACCGGCACGTTGTTCTCGGCCTGGCAGGCCACCACGCACGCCTGGCACCCGACGCACGCGTCGACGTCGATCGACATACCCCAGCGGTAGCCCGGATACTTGTGCTCCGCGTACATGCTGGGAAGCGCGTGCGGGGTCCGCTTGCCGCGGAGCGCCTGCTCCCGCGCCGCGCGGAGGTCGGTGTGGCGCGCCAGCTCCCGGTCGTCCTGATTGTGCGTTGCTTGAAGGACTGCGAGAGGCCGTCGCGCGCCGGTCTTCGTCAGCGTCACCCGTACGCCGAGGAACACGGCCCCGCCCGAGAGGGCATCCGCGCCCCCGCCGAGGAGGGCGACCGGATTCATCCCCGCCGGCGGGGCGGCGACGTAGCGCGGCGTCAGGTAGGGGGCGTACCGGTGACCCATCGGCACGGCGACGGCACCCGGGTGGAGCGACGCCGACAGGTACGCGGGCAGCTCGATCGCGCCGTGCGGCGACTGGAGCCTCACGACGTCGCCCTGGGCGATCCCGAGCTTCGCGGCGGTCGCCGTCGACACCTCGGCCCACCCGTCCCAGACCGCCTGGGTCATCGTGTCGGGCGCCTCCTGGAGCCAGGAGTAGCCCGCGCTCCTGCCGTCGTAGAACCGGAGCGACGGGTACGGCACGAGCACGAGCCCGCCGGGGTCGCCCTCGAGCTTCGGCGGCGCGGCGTCGACCGGGCCGACCTTGGTCGTCACGGCGCCCGGCGCCACCTCCTGCCACACCCCGCCCCGCTCGAGCGCCGCCTCCCACTGGCCCCGGACGATCGGCTCCCACGCGGCCCTGAGGTACTGCTCGAAGCTCCCCCACGGAAGCGGCCCCTTGCCTTCCTCGGTCGCGAGGACGGCCCGCGCGAGGCCGAGGAGGACGTCGCCCACGTGGCGGGCGTCGCGCACCGGCAGCATCGTGGGCTGCATGAGGCCACGGACGCCCTCGCGGGGCGAGTAGTCGCCCCACGACTCGAGCCAGTGCGTAGTGGGCAGGACGAGGTGCGCCAGCCCCGTCGTCTCGTCGGGCTCCCTGGCGAAGCTCACCACGAGCCCGACCTTCCGCGCCGCCTCGGCGAACCTGAGCCCGCCCGGCAGGGTGAACGCGGGGTTGACCCCGGGACCGAGCAGGAGCAGATCGATCTCGCCGCCGGCCATCGCGCCGACGAGGCCCGCGACCTCGGCGTAGGGCGTGACCTTGCCGAAAGCGGAGTCGGGGCCGAAGCGGACCGTCTTTCCGACGTTGCCGGCCGCGGCGTTCAGGAGATTCACCGCGGCGAGCGTCGGCGTGGCGTTCGAGCCGGTCACCGCGACGCCGCCGCCGATCGCGAGTCCCGGCTTCGCGCGGCCGAACACCTCGGCGATGTGCTTGAGCGTCTCCACGGGCACGCCGCTCTCCCCGGCGACGCTCCCGGGATCGATGCGGCTCACCGCGTCGCCGAAGCGCCGGTCCGCCAGGCCCTCGTCCACCATGATCCGGAGGACGGCGAGCGCCAGCAGCCCCTCGGTGCCCGGCGCGTTCCGGACCCACTCGTCGGCGTTCGCGGCCGTCAGCGATTGGCGTGGCTCCACGTGGATGAAGGTCCCGGCGCGCCCCTCCCGGAAGGCGTGCATCCGCGTGAAGCCCCGGGCGTGGTTCACGTTCGAGAGCCAGCTCTCGATGAAGTCGGCGCCGAAGGACAGGACGACCTCCGCGTCCTCGAGCGCGTAGTAGGGAATCGCGTCGCGGTTGAACGTCAGCCGGTTCGCGGCACGGATCGCCTCGTACCCGAACGGCTCGAAGACGAGCCTCGAACGCGTCCCCAGCGCCTGCGCCCAGCGGTCCATGAGGACGCCGAGGCTCCCGTGCTCGAGCTGTGACACGAGCGCGATCGACCGTCCCTTGCCGTCGCGCCGCGCCGCGCCGAGCCGGTCCCCGACGAGCCTGAGGGCGTCGTCCCAGCCGAGCGGCTTGAGCGCGCCGCCCTCGCGCCGCTGCGGCCCGGCAAACCGGTCCGGGTGGTAGAGACCCTGGAGCGCCGCCTGGCCGCGGATGCAGAGCGTCCCGTGGTTCACCGGATGGTCGGGATTCCCCTCGAGCTTGACGACGCGCCCCTCGCGGTTCCGCGCGATGACGCCGCAGCCCGCGGGGCACTCGCGGCAGACCGTGGAGAACCAGGCGGCGACGCCGGGGACGAGCTGCTCGTTGGGGACGACGAGCGGGAGGATCCGCTCCGTGGCCCCGCCGCAGCCGGCCGCCGCGGCGGCCACGCCGGAGGTCCCCACGATCTTGAAGAAGTCACGTCGCTTCATCGGTCCCCCGCCTCAGTGGTGACAGGCGACACAGTCGAGCGGCGCCCGGGTGGAGCGCTTCGCGTTCTCGGCGCGGTGGCACTCGATGCACCACCCCATCGTGAGCGGCGGCGCGGCGGGCCGGAGCCCGACCAGGTGCATGAGATCGTTCACGAGGGTCGGTCCCGTGACGGCGCCGACCGTGGTCATCGTCTCGACCGGCCCGTGACACGTCTGGCAGCGCACGCCGGCCCGCACGTGCGCCTTGTGCGGGAAGTAGGTGAACTCCGGCACCTTGAAGACGCGCACCCAGGGAATCGGCTGGTTCTTCGTGAGGTACTCGGCCAGCTTCTTGATCTCCGGTCGATCCGCCGCCGTGATCCGGTGGCAACCCATGCAGCGCGTGACCGAGGGAAGGCCCGCGTACTCCGACCGGCGGGCGTCCGCGTGGCAGTACTGGCAGTCCATCTTGTGCGTCTGCGCGTGGACGTTGTGGGGAAAGTTGATCGGCTGTGGAGACGGCTTGGCCACGGCCGGCTGACGGCTCCACGTCGACAGGATCATGAACACCAGCAGGGCCAGGAGCACGAAGCCCAGTGCCCCCACTCCCGCCTTCGCTCTCATGGGCAGTCGAGCGTCCTCCGACAGGGTAAAAAACGCTTGCGCAGACTATCACTTGCGCTCGACGGAAGTCAACGCCTCAGGCCAGGGCCAGGGACGCGCTGGCGTCGGCGGCCGCGCGCGCGGCGTGCTCGATATCCGCCTCCGAGTGAGCCAGCGAGACGAAGGCCGCCTCGAACTGGGAGGGCGCAAGGTAGACGCCGCGCTCGAGCATGGCGTGGAAGTAGCGCGCGTACCGGGCGGTGTCCGCCCGCCGCGCCGAGGCGTAATCGATGACGCGCCCGCCGCAGAAGAACGCGGTCAGCATCGAGCCGACCCGGTTCACGACGAGGGGGACGCCCGCTTTCTCGGCCCCGGCGCGGAGTCCGCGCTCGAGCTGGGCAGAGAGCGCTTCGAGCCGCGCGTACGCGTCACCCTGCCGGAGCGCGGCGAGCGTCGCGAGCCCGGCCGCGACGGCGAGCGGGTTGCCCGAGAGCGTGCCGGCCTGGTAGACGTCGCCGAGCGGCGCCACGCGACCCATGAGGTCCCGCCGGCCGCCGTAGGCGCCGACCGGGAGACCACCGCCGATGATCTTGCCGAGGCAGGTGAGATCGGGCCGCACCCCGTAGAGCGCCTGGGCTCCGCCGTACGCCACCCGGAAGCCCGTGATCACCTCGTCGAAGATCAGGAGGGCGCCGTGAGCGGTCGTCAGCTCCCGCAGGCCCTCGAGAAATCCGGGGAGCGGCGGCACCACGCCCATGTTCCCGGCGATCGGCTCGACGATCACCGCGGCCACGCGATCGCCACGCTCCCGGAACACCGCCGCCACGGCCGGGAGGTCGTTGAAGGGCACGGTCACCGTCAGCGCCGCGAGTGGCGCGGGGACGCCCCCGCTGTCGGGGATCCCGAAGGTCGCGCCGCCCGAGCCGGCCTTGACGAGGAGGCTGTCCGCGTGACCGTGGTAGCACCCGTCGAACTTCATCACCACGTCGCGCCCCGTCGCGCCACGGGCCAGGCGGATCGCGCTCATCGCCGCCTCCGTCCCCGAGCTGACGAGCCGCACCATCTCCATCGACGGGTACGCGGCGGTGATGGCCTCGGCCAGCTCGACCTCCCCCGGCGTCGGGGCGCCGTAGCTGGTCCCGCGCGGCGCCGCGGCGATGATCGCCTCGACCACCGGTCGCGGCGCGTGGCCGAGGATGAGGGGCCCCCACGACCCCACGAAGTCGATGTACGCGTGGCCCTCGACGTCCCAGAGGCGCGCGCCCTCGGCGCGGGCGACGAAGAACGGCTCGCCCCCGACGCCCCGGAACGCACGCACGGGGCTGTTCACGCCTCCCGGCATCAACCGCTCCGCCCTCGAGTAGAGACGCTTCGACGCACTCACTGCTGAAGGCTCCCCGACGCTCGGCGACGGCGCGCCGAGGTCAACCGGAAGGAAGTCGCGCGTGGCGGCGTCCCAGCGGAAGGCGGCCATCGCCTCCGGCCGGCCGCCGACGACCGAGGTGACCAGGTAGATGGCGGCGGGGTAGGAGGGCTCGCCGCCCACCAGCGCCTGGCGCCGGTCGGTCTCCGAGAAGTAGGCGCCCGCGTCCACGTGCGAGTGGAAGATGACCGCGACCGTGAACCCCTCGTCCTCGAGGCGGCCGATGCGGAGGAGGTCCTTCGGGTCGATGTAGTACGCCGTGCGGGCATCGCGCGGGTACCGCGCGGGCTCCTTCGCGTGGAGCTCGTTCTGGATGTTGCGGCAGCGCACGAGCCGCCGCTCCTCCCCGCGGACCACGACCACGCCGCACGACTCGCGCGGGTACTCCTCCACCGCGACTCGCCGGACGGTGTGGAGCTCCTCGGGCGTCAGGATCATCGGCCGCCCGCGAGGGCGGGGATGATCGCGACCTCGTCACCGTCCCGGAGCGGCGCGCCGAGCCCCCCCAGGGCCTCGATCGCCTCGTTGTTCACGTAGATGTTGACGTGGTGGTGCACCTCGCCCCGCTCGTTCCGGACGAGCCCCTTCAGGCCGGCGTACGCCTGCTCCAGCTCGTCGAGCAGCCCGCCGACGCTCGACGCCTCGACCTCGACACGATCGCGGTCGCGCGTGGCCCGACGGAACGGCGTCGGGATGTAGACGGTCACCGCCATGCTGGCCCCCCGCGGGGCGGCTCGCTCCGTCGACGCCCGGCGCGGGCGCGCCTCATCCCAGGCTCAGATACCGTTCGCCGGTGTCCGGCAGCACGGTGACGACCAGCTGCTCCGGCCCGAGCTCCGCCGCGACCGCGCACGCGGCGAAAACCGCCGCGCCCGCGGAGACTCCGACGAGGAGCCCCTCCTCGCGGGTGAGCCGGCGCGCCCAGGCGACCGCGTCCTCGTCACGCACCTGGACGATCCGGTCGATGATCGTCGTGTTCAGCACGCCCGGGACGAACGACGCCCCAATGCCCTGGATGGCGTGCGGCCGCGCCTTCCCCCCCGACAGCACGGGCGAGCGCGCGGGCTCGACGGCGATCACGCGGATCCCCGGGATCTTCTCCTTCAGCACCTCGCCCACGCCGGTCAGCGTCCCGCCGGTTCCCACGCCCGCGACGAAGGCGTCCGCGCGCCCGTCGACCGCCTCGAGGATCTCGAGCGCGGTCGTGCGCCGGTGCGCCTCGGGGTTCGCCGGGTTCTCGAACTGCTGCGGCATGAAGTACTCCGGGTGCTGGCGCAGCAGCTCGTTGGCGGCGTGCACCGCGCCGCTCATGCCTTCGATGGCGGGCGTGAGATGGAGCTCGGCGCCGAACCGTGCCAGGAGCCGCTGACGCTCCACGCTCATGTCGTCGGGCATCGTGAGAATGAGCCGGTAGCCCTTCACCGCCGCGACCATCGCGAGCCCGACCCCCGTGTTGCCGCTGGTGGGCTCCACGATCGTGGACCCGGGCTCGAGCAGGCCACGCCGCTCGGCGTCCTCGAGCATCGCCACGGCGATCCGGTCCTTCACGCTTCCGCCGGGGTTCAACGACTCGAGCTTCGCGACCACGCGGGCGCCATCCGGCCCGGGGAGCCGGTTCAGGCGGACCAGGGGCGTCCAGCCGACCAGCTCGAGCACCGAGCCCGCGACGGGGAGGCGCGGCCTCATATGTGGTACATCGGCCGCACGCGGCTCTGGCGCTCCGCCGCGCGCACCAGCAGGTCCCCGAAGGTCAGCCGATCGACGACCTGCGACACCGCCTCGGAGATCTCCTCCCAGAGTCCGGCGAGATCGTGGCCGTCGCCGTGGGCGCGCCGACCCTGACCGAGCGGCTCGAGCGGCGCGCTCGTCCCCTCGACCGCCCGGAGCACGGCGCCGACCGTGATCTCGTCGGGCTCGCGCGTCAGGTGGTATCCGCCGGCCGAGCCCCGCTTCGAGGCGAGGAACCCGGCGCGCTTGAGCGCCAGGAGGACCTGCTCCAGGTAGCGCTGCGGGATCCCCTGCCGCGCGGCGATCTCCTGGAGCGGGATGAGGCCTCGCGCGCGGTGCGTGGCGAGATCGAGCACCGCCTTGATCGCGTACTCCCCCTTGGCGGAGATCCTCACGCCGTCCCGTCCCTCCCCCTCACCGTGCCGTGCCGCGCTCCATCAGGCGCGCGGCGTCCTTGGCGAAGTAGGTGATGACGAGATCGGCGCCGGCCCGGCGGATCGCCGTGAGCGCCTCCAGCATCGCCCGCTCCTCGTCGAGCCACCCGAGCCGCCCGGCCGCGCGGATCATCGCGTACTCGCCCGACACCGAGTAGGCGGCCAGCGGCAGCCCGAACTCGGCCTTGGCGCGCGAGATGATGTCGAGGTACGGGAGCGCCGGCTTCACCATCACGATGTCCGCCCCCTCGTCGATGTCGAGCGCGATCTCGCGCATCGCCTCGAGGGCGTTCGCCGGGTCCAGCTGGTAGGAGCGGCGGTCGCCGAACTGCGGCGCCGAGCCCGCGGCGTCCCGGAACGGACCGTAGAAGCTCGACGCGTACTTGGCGGAGTACGCCATGATCGGCGTGTCGGTGTAGCTCGCCTCGTCGAGCGCCTCGCGGATCGCGCCGACACGTCCGTCCATCATGTCGGAGGGCGCGACCATGTCCGCGCCCGCCTCGGCATGGGAGACGGCGACCCGGGCCAGCAGCTCGAGGGTGGGGTCGTTCCGGACGGCGCCGTCCTCGACGATCCCGCAGTGGCCATGGCTCGTGTACTGGCAGAGACACACGTCCGTGACGACCAGCAGATCCGGCACCCTGTCCTTCACGGCGCGGACCGCCTGCTGGACGATCCCGTCGTCCGCGTACGCCTCGGACCCGCGCGGGTCCTTCTCGGCCGGCAGGCCGAACAGCAGCACCGCGGGGATGCCCATCCCGGCGGCATCCTTCGCCTCCTTCACCAGCTCGTCGATGGCGAGGCGGAACTGGCCGGGCATCGACGGGATCGGCTCGCGGACGCCGCGCCCGTGCACGGCAAAGAGCGGGTACACGAGGTCGTCGACGGCGAGCGCCGTCTCCCGCACCATCTTCCGCAAGAGCTGCTTCTCGCGCAGGCGTCTCGGGCGAAACATCGGGTGCGTCATCATTCGCTCCTTCTGCGCCGCCGGTCCGTGCGCGGCGGGACCCGTGAGAAGTAGTCGGCGATCGCCCGCGCCAGCGCGGGGATCGTGTACTCGCTCGGCATGACGGCGGTCTCGAGGCCGTACTCCGCCGCCGTGGCCCGCGTGACCGGGCCGATCGAGGCGATGATCACGCCGGCGAGCCACGCGCGTCGCTCCTCCTCAGTGAACAGCTCGGCGAAGTTCCGGGCCGTGGAGGAGCTGGTGAACGTCACCGCGTCGACCGCGGACGCGGCGAGGGCCTCGCGCAGCCTCGTCACCCCCGCCTCCACCCGCCGCGTGGTGTACGCGGGCACCTCGACGACGGACGCGCCCAGTCGCGAAAGCTCCGTGACGAGCACGTCACGCGTCTGGGCCGCGCGCGGCAAGAGCACCCGGTCGCGGCGTCCGACCTCGCGGCGCAAGCGCTCGACGAGCGCCTCCGCGCGGAACTCCCCGGGAACGGCCTCCGCGCGGACCCCGTGCTCCGCCAGCGCCTCGGCCGTCGCGGGTCCGATGGCGGCCACGCGGCGCTGGCCGACCGCCGCCCACGACTGCCCGCGCGCGGCGAGCCGGCGATCGACCATCGCCACGCCGTTGACGCTCGTGAAGATCACCCAGGTGAACGTGCCGAGCGCGTCGAGCGCCGCGTCCAGCGGCTCCCAGGAGGTCGGCGGCTCGATCGCGATCGTCGGCGCCCGGAGCACGTGCGCGCCCGCCGCCTCGAGCATCTCGACGAACCGCCTGGCCTGCGTCGCCGCGCGCGTGACCACGATGGTCCGGCCCCCGAGGGAGCGGGCGCTGCCCCCGGCGCTCAGCGGAACCATGCCGCGCGGGCCGGGCTCGAATTTCCGGGCCATCTCACCGCTCCCCCCGGGAGGGACCGCGTCCGGCCGGAGCGAGCGGCACGAGCGACGCCGCCCCCTGCCCGAGCAGCAACTCCGCGAGCGCGCGGCCCACCGCCTCCGCGTCGTCCGGCGCGCCGGTCGACTCCCCGCGGAGGATGCGCTTGCCGTCCTCGCTCGCCACCATCGCCCGGAGCCGGAGGCTCGCGCCCCCGAGCGTCGCGTGGGCGGCCGTCGGCGTGTAGCACGAGGCGCCGAGCCGTACCAGGTAGGCGCGCTCGGCCACGGCGCAGATCCGCGTGGGCGCGTGGTCGAGCGGTGCCAAGAGGCCGAGGACCCGGTCGTCGCGCCGGCGCGCCTCGATGGCGAGCACGCCCTGCCCGACCGCCGGGACGAAGACCTCCGGCTCGAGCCATCGCGCCTGCGCGGGCGTGAGCCCGAGCCGTGAGAGGCCGGCCGCCGCGAGGATCAGGCCGTCCCAGCTCCCGCCGTCGAGCTTCCGCAGGCGTGTGTCGACGTTGCCACGGATCGGCTCGACGGCGAGATCCGGTCGGAGGGACAGGAGGAGGGCGCGGCGCCGGGGACTCCCGGTCCCGACCACGGCCCCCTCGGGCAGCTCGTCGAGCGTGAGTCCCCCGGGCGTGACGAGCACGTCGCGCGGGTCCTCCCGCTCGGGGTACGCCGCGAGGCAGAGGCCGGCCGGCAGCTCCGCCGGCAGATCTTTCAAGCTGTGGACGGCGGCGTCGATCGCGTCGTCGAGGAGTGCCTCCTCGAGCTCCCGGACGAAGAGCCCCTTGCCCCCGAGCGCCGCCAGCCGCGCGTCGAGCCGCCGATCACCCTCGGTGCGGATCGGGATTGTGTCGACGGCGACGCCACGCCGCCGGAGCGCCTCGGCGACGATCGCCGCTTGGGCGAGCGCCAGCGGGCTGCCGCGGGTCCCCAGCCGGATCACGGCTTCCGCCCCAGGCCGAACAGCTCGTGCACCAGCTCCATCCACGAGCGGCCGGCGCCGGCGCGCGAGGACTCCCGCAGCTTCGCGATCGGCGCGTGCAGGAGCTTGTTCATCAGCGCGACCGACAGCGCCTCCAGCGCCGCCCGCGTCTCGGGCGACGCGTCGGGGATCCGCGCGAGGGCCTTCCGCACCTCGCCCGCCCGTACGGCCTCGACCTGCTCGCGCAGCGAGACGATCGTCGGGACGATCTCGACGTCCCGCAGTCGAGCGGTGAACTTGCCCACCTCGCGCTCGACCAGCCCCTCGGCGCGCTGCGCCTCACGCATCCGCTCGCGGAGGTTCGCGTCGATGACCTGTCGCAGGTCGTCGATGTCGTAGCAGTACACGGCCTCGAGCGTGTTCACGGTTGCCTCGACGTCCCGCGGCACCGCGATGTCGATGAAGAACAGCGGCCGCGCCCCCCGCGCGTGCATGATCGCGGCGACGGCCTGGCGGGTGACGATGGGCTCGGGGGCGCCGGTCGAGGTGATGACGATGTCGGCCGCCGCGATGGCCGTCCCGAGCTCCTCCCAGGGCACGGCGGTCCCGGCCAGGGCCCGGGCCATCTCCTGGGCGCGCGCCCACGTCCGGTTGGCCACGTAGATCGGGAAGGCGCCCTGCTCGACCAGGTGCTTCGCCGCCAGCTCGCCCATCTTGCCGGCGCCGACCAGGAGCACCGCCCTGCCCCCGAGCCCGGCGAAGATCTTCTTCGCCAGCTCGACCGCGGCGTACGAGACCGACACGGCGTGGCGCGCGATCTCGGTCTCGTTGCGAACCTTCTTGGCGACGGCGAAGGCCTGGGTGAAGAGCGTGTGGAGAGTCGGCCCCACCGTCTCGCAGGACCTGGCGAGGGCGAAGGCGTCCTTGACCTGGCCCAGGATCTGGGGCTCGCCCAGCAGCATCGAGTCGAGGCTCGCCGCCACCCGGAAGGCGTGCCGCACGGCATCGCCGTCGAGGTGCGTGTAGAGGAGCGACTCGACCCTGGCCGGATCGATTCCCCGGTGCCGGCAGAGCCGGCGGAAGGCGATCGCGCGCGCCTCGCCCGGGACGGGCGCGACGCCGTAGACCTCGACCCGGTTGCAGGTGGACAGGATCAGCGCCTCGCGGACGGCCCCCGTGGCGTGGACGTCCCTGAGCAGCTCACGGAGCTTCTCCTCCTCGACGGCGAGCTGCTCGCGCAGCTCGACCGGGGCGCTCCGGTGATTGAGCCCCGCGACGAAGAGGGTCATCAGGACCCGTGCTTCCCGGGGAGGAACAGCCCCGCGCCCAGCGTGAGCACGAGCGCGGCGAAGCCGACGACCGCGAAGTACGCCGCGCGCCGCCCGTGCCAGCCGGCCGTGGCGCGTCCGGCCAGGGTGCCCGCGTAGATCGTCCAGGCGACGAAGGACAGAATCGCGAGCGGATCGAACGCGAACACGCTCCCCCACGACGCGCGCGCCCAGAGCGCCCCGAGGATGATGCCGGTGGTGAGGAACGGGAACCCGAGCGCCAGCGTGCGGTAGGTCAGGCGATCCAGCGTCTCGAGGTCGGGCAGCCGGTAGTAGAAGGTCCCGGGCCGCTTGGCCTTGAGCTGCCGCTCCTGGAGGAGGTACATGAGGGCGCCAGCGAAGTTCAGCACGAACGCCGAGATCCCGACGAGCGCCAACGCGATGTGGACCCAGACCCAGGCGCCGCCGAGAGCCGAGCCGATCCCGGGCAGGCTCACCGGGCGCGCCAGCGTGGACACGCTTAGCATCAGGACGACCGGCAAGACGAAAGCGCTCAGCACTTTGAGCCCGTACTGGCGCTCCGCCAGGAGCTCGAGGAGGACGGCGGCCCACACCGCGACCGAGATCGCCTCGGGGACCGAGAGCGGTGGGCGGCGGCTCTCCACCGCCTGGACGATGAGCGCGAGCGTGTGGAGCGCCCAGCCCGCGAGGGTGGCGGCGGCGGCGAGACGGTAGACGACCTCTTCCCGCTGGATCAGGTAGGCGATCGCGAGGCCCGTGGCCACGACGTAAGCCACCAAGGCTAGACTGAAGAGCATCGTCTACAAATTAGCACATTTCCGATATGATATCGCCCGTGCGTCGCTGGCACTCCTGGGTTACCGCCTTCGCGTCCGCTCGAACTCACCCTGTGCAACACTCCGTCGCCACGGGAAAAATCGGATGGGCTGCCTCCACCTGATCTCCGACGGCGAGGAGATCGCCCGGCGCCGCAGGCTGGTCCCCGCCGGGAGCCTCGTCGAAGTCTGGCAGGATCTCTACGCAGGGGGCGACTTCTGGCTCGGCGACGAATCCAAGGCGCTGCTCGACGCCGCGGGCACGCCGCTCAAGCCCCAACTGTCGCTCGACGGCGCCTGGGTCCCGATCTACTACGGCCCCCGGATCACCGACCTCGACTCGGTCCCGCCCGCCGAGTCGCTCCAGGCGCGTGCGCTCTCCGCGCACGGCCTCGCGGTGGCGTGGATCACCCTCGACCAGTTCGGCGAGCGCACCCACTACGAGCCCGAGTCGCCTGCCAACCCGGTCTTCTTCCTGCGGCGCCCCCGGAGCGCGACGGCCCACGTCTGGCGACTCTTCCGAACCAGGCGGGAAGCGATCGTGTACATGCGCGAGTACTACGGCAAGGATCCAGAGGCCCGGGAGTGGGCTCGGACGCTACCGGCGGAAACCTACGCGGAGCTCCTCGAGCGCCACGCTCAGCGGGATTCTCTCAGCTGAATCAGTGTCGGGATCGCCCGCCAATACCCGGCGCGGGCGGCGATGAGGTCCAGGTGCGGCGAACCCCAGTCCTCCACCAGCGCTGAGCCGGCGTTCCAGCGGACCCGCCGATCCATCTCCTTCAGGTACCCGTTGCAGGCCTTGCAGACGCTGATCCAGTAGCCCTCCTCCTTCTCCTCGGCATCGAGGCGAGCGAGCTCGTGCGGAACCCTGTTGCCGCAGAACGGACAGCGAAGCCGCGCGAAGACCCAGTCGCCGGCGCAGAGGTGGCAGGCCAGCCGACGCTGGCCGTTCTCGCCGACGTCGCCCCAGCCGGGCGGGGCGCCGCAGAATGGACAGATCCCGAGATCCCAGAGGCTATCGCTCGCGTGCTGCCGACACTCGGCGAAGTAGGCGTCGAGAACCGGGCGGAGGCTCCCGTAGGCGAGGAAGCCGAGGCTCTCCTGGGAGAGCCCGACGAGTTCCTGGACCGCCACGGAACCGATCCGCCCCTTGCCCGGGAGCAGGGCCGGCGGCCCGACCTCTCCCCGGTCCCACGCCTCGGCGAACCGCCGGAGCGACGCGTTCTCCTCGCCGATCGCGACCAGGAACTCGAGGGACGCCGCCAAGAGATCCTCCACGTCGGCGGGGGCGAGCGAGAGCGCGGCCTCCGCGAGGAGGGGCACCCCGCGCCGCCACCTGTCGCCGCAATCCCCCGCGCTCAGGCGGAGCGGGGCGAGACGGTCGCTCGCCCACTGAGCCCACGCGTCGAGGATCTTCCGGTAGGGAGCGAGAGGTTCTCGAAGCGTCGGGCGGCGCTCCAACAGGTCGTCCCATTCGGCGAGCAGCCGCGCGTGACTCATTGGCGTACCCACGACGCCTCGGGTTGCCTCAGACGACGAGGGCCCCGCTCGGCGGGGCCCCTCGCTGGGCGTGGCGCGGCAATTCCGTCCTCAGGAGATGCGCGCCTGGCCCGCGGCGATGATCACGTACTTCGCGATGAACCCGCCGACGAGCACCAGCACCGCCACCAGCACCGTCATCCCGGGTGTCACCTTTTGGGTGGCTCCGCCGAACTGGAGGGCGAGCGGAGCCACCAGCCCGATCACCACCGCACCCAGCCAGAACAGGAGCGCGTACGGCCCCGAGAGGAGATCGGTCACGGCCCTGACCATGCCGACGGAGCCCGTGCTTGAGACGGCGACGACGAACAGGACCAGGGCGATCAACTGGATGATCAGCGCGAACGCCGTGAGCCGCATGAGGCGGGAGACCGACTCGCGTGCCTGCGCGCCGCGGAGGCTCAGGATGAGGGCGATGGCGGCGCCCCCCGTCGAGCCGCCGATGGCCAGGAACAGGGCACCGAGCCAGTGCGCGCTCACGAACAGCGGTCGCGCGGTGGCGCCGACCAGGACGCCCGGGTAGGCGGCGACGAAGAAGCCGAAGAGGCTCCCGATGATACCGACCCACCGCCGGAGGGCGACCATGCTCCGACCGCCGCGGTCGACCAGAAAGACGTCGAGGGCGGCCAGGAACGCGCAGACGACGAAGAGGTTCAGCGCCCACGCGCCGGCGCTCATCGGCGAAAACGGCTTGAGGTGGAACGGGCCCACGGTGATGGCGCCCATGCCAATGCTGAGGCTCGGCTTCGAAACCATCAGCATGTGGAGGAAGCGGGTCGGCATCCCAAGATCGGCGATCAGGAGGATCGGGCCCGGGATGATGGTGAGGAAGGCGAGATAGTATCCCACCCGGATGGCGTCGCGGTAACGCTGGCCATCGATCAGGTTGGCGATCGTCGCGATGACGAAGGCTCCGCCCGCGATCCCACCCAGGAAGAAGTAGAGATCGATCACGAACGGCCAGTCGGCGCTCTTCAGGAGACCCGGTTCCATCAGCCGTCTTCCTTCCCGCCCCGGCTCCGCAACGCCACCATCGCCCCCAGGCCGACCGCGATCGCGGAGCCGATCGACAGCAGGGAGTCGACCACGACGTTGTTCTGGGGGAGCTTGGGCTTCTCGGGCAGGCCGTAGATCGAGGGCTTGCCGAGTAGCAGGAAGAACGCGTTCAGCCCGCCGAGCGGACCGCTGCGGTCGGCGCCGTAGAGCTGGGCGTCCTTGGGCCCCATCTTCTTGAGTTCCTCGACCCGTTTCGTTGCCTTGACCTCCAGCTCGTCGCGGAAGCCGAAGCGGATCGACTCGGTGGGGCACGCCTTGGCGCACGCGGGCCCGAGGCCGTTGTGGATCCGGTCGTTACAGAAGGTGCACTTCGTCGCGGTTCCGGTGTCCTCGTTGAAGGCCACGACCCCGAACGGGCAGGCGGAGACGCAGTACCGGCAGCCGTTACAGATGTCCTGGTTGATGTTGACCGTGCCGTACTCAGTCCGGTAGATGGCACCCGTAGGGCAGGCCTCGAGGCAGCCGGCCTGGGCGCAGTGCTTGCACACGTCGGACATCAGGTGCCACGTGAGGCTGCCCTTGCCATCGGGCTCCTCGAAGAAACGCACCAGGCGATAGGTCTTGTCCGTGAAGTGGGCGTGGTTCTGGTAGGAACCGGTCCACTCCGGCTCCTCGGCCGGCAGGCCGTTCCACTGCTTGCAGGCGACCTGACAGGC
>JACQWC010000063.1 GCA_016209635.1 Candidatus Rokuibacteriota bacterium
ATCAAGCCGAACCTGGTCCAGACGCTCGAGGGGACGCCGGCGTTCGTCCACGGCGGGCCGTTCGGCAACATCGCCCACGGCTGCAACAGCCTGATCGCCACGCGGCTCGCCCTCCGACTCGCGGAGGTGGTCGTCACCGAGGCGGGGTTCGCGTCGGACCTCGGGGCGGAGAAGTTCTTCGACATCAAGTGCCGGACGGGAGGGCTCGCGCCGTCGGCGGCCGTGGTCGTCGCGACCGTGCGCGCGCTCAAGATGCACGGCGGCGTGCGCCGGGAGGATCTCGGCACGCCGAACGTCGGCGCGGTCCGCAAGGGGCTCGAGAACCTCGAGAAGCACGTGGAGAACGTGCGGCACTTCGGCGTCCCCCCGGTCGTCGCGCTGAACCACTTCACGGCCGACACGGAGGCCGAGGTGGCGGCCGTCATGGACGCCTGCGCGGCCATGGGCGCACCCGGACGGGTGTCGCGGGTGTGGGAGGCGGGCGGCGCGGGCGGCGTCGAGGTGGCCCGCGCCGTGCTCGACGTCATGAAGGACGCCGATCGCTCGGAGTTCCGCTACCTCTACCCGGACGATCTCTCGCTCGAGAAGAAGATGGAGATGATCGCGACCGCGCTCTACGGCGGGGAAGGGGTCAACGTCCTCCCCGCGGCGGCCGCGAAGCTCGCCAAGTACGAAGCGCTCGGACACGGCCAGCTCCCCGTGTGCATGGCCAAGACGCAGAACTCGCTCTCGGACGACCCGAAGAAGCTCGGCCGGCCCCACGGCTTCAAGATCGTCGTCCGGGACGCCAAGCTCGCGGCGGGCGCCGGCTTCGTCGTCGCGTACGCGGGCGACATCATGACCATGCCGGGACTGCCGAAGGCGCCCGCGGCCGAGGCGATCGATATCGACGCGGCGGGCAACGTCGTGGGGCTCTTCTGAGCGGCGCCGCCGTGGCGACCTACCAGATCCTCTACTGGCAGAGCATCCCGTCGATCGTCGAGGCGAGCGACGGGACCGACACGGTCAAGGTGCAGCTCAGCGAGCGCTTCCAGATCCTCATCGACGCGGTGGCGATGCGGCTCGGGCTGTCCGGAACGGACGAGTACCTCGACCAGTGGGCGCACGGCGACGACCTCGAGCGGCCGGGCAGTCCGCGCGAGGTCGCGCACGCCGTCGCGGCGGAGCTCGAGAGCCGCTTCGCCGAGTTCCGCGACCGGAGCCTCCCGCCCGCCTGACGCCGTGACGCCTCGCCCCGGCCGCTCCCGCCGATGAGCGCGTTGCTCGAGTGCGTGCCGAACGTGAGCGAGGGGCGCGACGGCGCCGTGATTCGCGCGCTGCGGGAAGCCGTGGAGGGGGCGGGGGCGGAGCTGGTGGACGTGCACAGCGACGTGGATCATCACCGGTCGGTCTTCACCTTCCTCGGCCCGCTCGACGTCGTCGAGCGGGCAACGCTCGCGCTGGCGCGCGAGGCGGTCCGGCGCGTCGACCTCACGAAGCACCGCGGCGCCCATCCACGGGTGGGCGCGATCGACGTGATCCCCTTCGTCCCGCTCCGCGGCGCGACGATGCGCGACGCGATCGCCGCCGCCCACCGCACGGGGCTCGAGTTCGCGGCGGAGACGGACGTGCCGGTGTTCTTCTACGCGGAGGCGGCGGCGCGCCGGACCCGGCGGGAGCTGCCGGTGGTGCGGCGGGGGGGCTTCGAGGCGTTGCCCGAGCGGATGTGCGATCCGGGGTGGAGGCCCGACGCGGGGCCGGCGGTGCCCCATCCGACGGCCGGGGCGACGGTGATCGGCGCGCGGGGGCCGCTGATCGCGTTCAACGCGGTCCTGGGGACGGACGATCTCGGGGTCGCGAAGGCGGTGGCGGCGGTGATCCGGGAGTTGTCGGGAGGGCTGCCGGCGGTCCAGGCGATGGGCGTCTGGCTGGCGAGCCGGAGGCTCGCGCAGGTCTCGATGAACCTCCTCGACTACCGGCTGGCGTCTCCGCAGCTCGTGGCCGCGCAGATCGAGGACGAGGCGGCGCGGTGGGGCGTGCGGGTGCTCGAGTACGAGCTGGTCGGGTGCGCGCCGGCGGACGCGGTCGCCGCCTGGCCCCCGTCGCTCGCCCCGCTCGCCAGGCTCAAGGCGTCCCAGCTGCTGGACCCCGCGCTGTTCGTCCCCGCCGCGGCGTGAGCCTCCCCGGCTGGTTTCACGTCGAGGGCCTGGGCGTCCGAGCGGAGCGGACCGAGCCGTGACCCCGGGAGCGCCCCCGGTCGTCTCGATCGTTGGCCGGACGAACAGCGGCAAGACGACCCTGATCGAGCGGCTCATCCCCGTGCTCGGCGGGCGCGGGTACCGGGTGGCGACGATCAAGCATCATCACCACGGTGACTTCGAGGCCGACACGCCGGGGAAGGACTCGTGGCGCCACGCGCGGGCCGGCGCGGTCGCGACGGGGCTCGCGGGGACGCGGCGCCTGGCCCTCTTCGAACGCCTCGACGCCGAGCTGACCGTGGAGGAGATCGCGCGGCTCCTGGCACACGCGCGGCCCGATCTGATCCTCACGGAAGGCTACAAGGACGCGTCCTTCCCGAAGATCGAGGTGATCCGGCGGGCGCAGGAGCTGCCGCCGCTCTGCCGCGCGGGCGAGGGGCTGATCGCGCTCGTCACCGATGGCGCGTGGGACCTCCCGGTCCCGCACTTCCCGCTCGACGGGGCGGACGCGCTGGCCGAGTTCCTGATCGACCGGTTCCTCGCGCGATGAGAATCGACCCGTGGCTCGCGGCCCTCTGCGCGTCGCGGACCCTCCTGACGCTCGTCTTCATGACGTACGCGGCGAGCCTTCCGGTCCTGCGCGGGACGTGGGGGATGTCGGCGACCGCCGCGGGCTCGATCTCGACGGGCTTCCAGCTCGGGTACGCGGTCTCGCTCGTGCTCTTCTCCGCGCTCGCCGACCGGATCGGCCCGCGGCGCGTCTATCTCGCGTCGGGCTGGCTCTCCGCCGCCACGGCGGTCGTCTGGGCACTCGGGGCACGGTCGTATCTGTCGGCGCTGATCCTGTACACGCTCGTCGCCCTTTCCGTCGGGGGCACCTACACGACGGCGATCATGCTGATCGCCGACCGGTACCCGTCCGACCGGCGGGGATCCGCCGTCGGCTGGCTCATCGCGAGCGCGTCGCTCGGGTACGCGCTCTCCCTCCTGATCTCGGGCGTCGCGCTCGCCTGGGGCGGGTATCCCCTGGCGTTCCTCGCCACCGCGGTCGGTCCGCTGCTGGGTGTGCTGATCGCGGCGGTCGCCTTGCGGTGGACCCCCGACGTCGTCCACCCGCGGACGGAGGGGCTCCGCTTCGGCACCGAGGTGATCCGGAACGGGCCGGCGATGCGCCTCATCCTCGGCTACACCTTCCACTCCTGGGAGGTGCTCGGGATGTGGGCGTGGACGCCGGCCTTCCTGGCGGCCAGCCTCGCCGCCTCGGGCGCGGCGAGCCTGCGCGCCGTGGAGCTTGGCGCCTACGTGTCCTCGTCCTTCCACGTCGTCGGGCTCGTCGCGTCGTCGTCGATGGGCGGGCTCAGCGACCGGCTCGGCCACCGTCTGCTCCTGATCGTTCTGGCAGGGTCGAGCGCCGCGTGCTCGTTCGTCTTCGGCTGGCTGCTCGGCTGGCCCATCGCGGTCCTCTTCGTGGTCGGCGCGGTCTACGGATTCACCGCGCTGGGCGATTCGCCGGTGCTCTCGGCGGCGCTGACGGAGGCGGTGCGGGCGCCCTACCGGGGCGCGGCGCTGGCGCTCCGGTCCTTCCTGGGCTTCGGCGCCGGCGCGATCGCACCGCTCCTCTTCGGCGCGGTGCTCGACGCGACGAACGCGCCGGGGGGCACCCCGGGGGTCTGGGGCTGGGCGTTCGTCACCCTGGGGGCGGGGGGCCTCGCGGCCGTCGTGTGCGCATACGGGCTCCCGCGCTCCGCCGGTGGCGCGCTGGGCGCCGGGTCGTCGCGGGCCTGACCGCCCGGCGCCACGCGTGGGGTCCTAGACGGCGCCCTCCGCTCTGAGCGCGGCGACCTCCGCGGCCGAGTAGCCGAGGTCCCCGAGGACAGCCTCGGTGTGCTGCCCGAGGAGCGGGGGCGGGGCGCCGATCCGGGAGGGGGTCCCGGAGAACTTCAAGGGGAACCCGACCAGCTTGATCGCGCCCGCGGTCGGATGCTCCACCTCGAGCACCATCTCGCGCGCGCGCACCTGGGGATGGCTGAACACCTGGTCGATCGTGTGGATCGGGCCCGCCACGATCTCCGCCGCCTGGAGCGCCGCCAGCCACTCGGCCGCGGTGCGACCGAGGAGGATGTCCTGGAGCAGCGGGATGAGGACCCCGCGGTGCTCCACGCGATCGGCGTTCGTCGCGAACCGTGGGTCCGAGGCGAGGTGCTCGGCGCCGAGCACACGGCAGAAGCGCTGCCAGTGGTCGTCCTGGAGGATGCCGATGATGAGCGGCGTGTCCTTGGTCCGGAACGTCTGGTAGGGGACGGCGTTCGGGTGCCCGACGCCGTGACGGCGGGCCACCTCGCCCCCGATGAGGTAGTTCGCGGCGATGATGTTGAGCCAGCCGAGGGTGGTCTCGAGGAGCGAGGTGTCCACGCGCTGTCCGCGGCCCGTCAGGCTCCGGGCCATCAGGGCCATCGTGATGCCGAGCGCGGCGAACATGCCGGCGGTGTAGTCGATGATGGCCAGACCGACCCGCATCGGCTGGCCGTCCGGCTCGCCGGTGAAGCTCATGAGCCCGCCGAAGCCCTGCATCACGACGTCGAACGCCGGGCGGTCGCGCAGCGGTCCGGTGCGCCCGTAGCCCGTGATGGAGCAGTAGACGAGGCGGGGATTCGCCTCGGCCAGCGCGTCGAAGCCCAGCCCCAGCCGCTCCATCGTCCCGACCTTGAAGTTCTCGATCACCACGTCGGCGCTCCGGCAGAGCTCCCGGGCGATGGCGCTGCCACGGGGGTGCTTGAGGTTCAGCGTGACGCTCTTCTTGTTCCGGTTCAGGCAGAGGAAGTAGGCGCTCTCCCCCCCGGCGAACGGGGGGCCCAGCCGGCGGATGGGATCGCCGCCGGACTCGGGATTCTCGACCTTGATGACCTCCGCGCCGTTGTCGGCGAGGAGCATCGTGCAGAACGGCCCGGCGGCCTGCCAGGAGAAATCCACCACGCGGATCCCGTCGAGCGCCTGCGTCATCGCGAGGCCTCGTCGAGACGCAGGAGCTTTCGCGCGTTGGTGAACAGCACCTTCTCGCGCACTTCCGGCTTCAGGTCGATCGTCTCGAAGTCGCGGAGCCACCGCTCCGGGGAGAAGAACGGATAGTCGGAGCCGAACAGGGCCCGATCTTGCAAGAGCGAGTTCGTGTAGCGGAGGAGGCTCGGGGGAAAGTATTTCGGCGACCACCCGGACAGGTCGAAGTAGACGTTCGTCTTGTGGAGCGCGATCGCCAGCATCTCGTCCTGCCAGGGCCAGGCGGGGTGGGCACCGATGATCGTCAGCTCGGGGAAGTCTGCCGCGACGTCGTCCAGGTGGAGGGGCTGGGCGTACTTGAGGTGGAGCCCGTCGCCGCCCCGCACCCCGGCGCCGAGGCCCGTGATGCCGACGTGGAAGACGACGGGGACCCCGAGCCGCGCGCACTCGGCCCAGAGCGGGTAGAAGCGGCGGTCGTTCGGGTAGAACGCCTGGGCGATCGGCTGGAACTTCACGCCACGGAGGCCCAGCTCGACGATGGCGCGCTCGACCTCCTTCAGGGCCCACTTGCCCTTCCACGGGTCCACGCTCGCGAACCCGATGAACACGTCGGGAAACTCGCGGACGAGCCCGGCCACGTAATCGTTCGAGACCCGCGGCAGCCCGGTCGCCGTCTCCGCGTCCCACGCGAAGACGACTCCCATGATGTCCAGACGCCGGTAGAGGGCCGCCATCTCGGCTCCGGTCTCGACCTCGAGCTTCCGCCCCAGGTACTCGAAGGCGTGGCGGTGGAGCTCGGCCCCGGCGTCGATCACGTACTCCTGCGTCCCGGGGTGCACGTGCATGTCAATCGCTCTCGGCACGGGTCCTCCCTTTCTCCGCCGGCGGCTCTACCGGGTGGGGGGCGTGATGACCCACAGCGTCTCCACGGGCTCGGCCGTCGCCGGGTGGATCCAGTAGTGCGGCAGGCGCGCGGGGAATGAGATGCTGTCGCCCTCCTCGAGGGTGAACGGCTCCTCCCCCACCCAGAACTGGAGGCGGCCCCGGAGCATGTCGCCGAAGTCCTCGCCCTCGTGCTCGTACACCGGGCTCCGGGTGCCCGGCGCGATCTTGGAGACGATCGCCTCCATCTTCCGCTTGAAGTCGGGGACCAGGCACTCGTTCCGCACGAGGGCGCCTGGATACACGATGGTCCTGCGCTCGTTCTTCCGGACGACGAACCGACGGCGCCGCGGGGCCTCCGGCGCGTCGAAGAGGGTTGGGACCGTCGTGCCGAGGACCTCGGCGATCTTCGCGAGCGCGGTGACCGATGGGATGGCCCGACCCCGCTCGATCTCGCTCAGGTGACCGAGCGAGACCCGGCCTTCCCGGACAGGTCCTGGAGCCGGAGCTTCAGTTGCTTTCTGAGTCGCCGGATCCGGTCGCCCAGGCCGATCTTCGACACAGCCGATCTTTTCGCTGTCATCGAAAAAACCCAGTCACGTGTAGCCGGGATGGGGCTACGCTGTCAAGCGGATCCTCGCGCGTTCCGCGCGGGCCCCGGGCCGCCTTGACGCCGGGTGGCGCGACCGCTACGGTGTCTGCAGCCGATGAGGTGGGGGATGTCGGAGACGATTCCCGCGAAGCTGATCGAGGACACCGCGCGCGAGCTGACGGCGCGCGCCGCCATCGATATCCCGTCGGACTTCCGTGAGGGCGTCCGGCGCGCCCGGGACGCCGAGCGGAACAAGCTCGCGCGGTTCGTCCTGACCGAGATGGACCGGAACTGGGACATCGCCACGGAGGATCGCCGGCCCATGTGCGCCGACACCGGCCTCCCGCGCTACTACGTCCGGGCGGGCAACGAGGCCCGGGTCGAGGGCGGCTTCGTCGCGCTCGAGCGGGCGCTCCGGAAGGCGACGGCGGAGGCGACCGGCGCAATCCCGCTCCGGCCGAACCGCGTGCACCCGCTGACCCGCGTCGATCCGAACACCAACGTGGGGATCCACGCGCCCGAGATCACCTACGCCTTCGAGCCCGAAGCGGACTGGATCGACGTCACCACCGTGCACAAGGGGGGACTCTTCGGGACCGACTACCGGATGCTCTTCCCCACCGACGGCGTCCCCGGCATCAAGCGGTTCTTCGTCGACACGCTCGTCGAGTTCGGCAAGCGCGGGCTCGCGTGCCAGCCGGCCATCGTCGGGCTCGGCATCGGGGGATCGAAGGACACCTGCATGCGGCTCGGCAAGGAGGCCGCCTGCCTCCGCCTGGTCGGGAGCCAGAACCCGGACCCGACCATCGCGCGGCTGGAGGCGGAGCTGACCGCGCTCGGCAACCATGTCGGCATCGGCGCCATGGGGTTCGCGGGGACGTCGATGGTCGTCGCGACCCACGTGGAGGTCGCCTACACGCACACGGGCGGGATGCCGATCGCCATGCACAGCTTCTGCCTCTCGTCGCGCCGCGCCACCGCGCGGATCCACTCCGACGGGCGCGTCGAGTTCCGCGCCGACCCCCAGTGGTTCACCGACTACTACCGCCGTGAGGGCGTCGAGTGAGGCTCGACGACCTCGCGATGGACGAGGTCCATCTCGCGACCCCGGTCGCGGAGGCCGACCTCGCCGGGCTCAAGCTCGGCGACGTTGTCTACATCGACGGCGTCCTCTACACGGCGCGCGAGGGCGTCTACCGGAAGGTGGTCGACGAGGGGCTGGGGTTCCCACCGGACGTGCGGGAGCTGACGAACGTCAACTTCCACTGCTCTCCAGCGGCGACGGTCAGGGCGGACGGCTCCTACGCCGTCGAGGCGGTCACGGCGACCGCGAGTTTCAGGTTCGGGAAGTCGATGAGCCGGTGGTTCGAGCGCTCGGGGGCCCGGGTGGTCGTCGGCAAGGCGGGTCTCACCGAGGCCTGCTACCGCGAGTGGTTCGTCCCCCACGGCGCCGTCTACCTGACGACGGTCGGCTACGGCCTCGGCGCGACGTACGGCCGGTGCATCCGGCGGGTCGTCGAGGTCCACTGGCTCAAGGAGCTGGGAATCGCCCAGGCGCTCTGGGTCCTCGAGGTCGCGAACCTGGGTCCCTTCCTCGTCGAAGGGGACCGGGAGGGCCGGAGCCTCTTCGCCCTCGCCAACCGGGAGATCAACGAGAGACTGGCGGAGGTCTACAGGACCCTGCCGCCACCCGCGATGGGCCGCTTCGGCGAAACCCTCTCGTACCGGGACGAGATCGTCCGATGAGCCTCAGGACCGACGCGAAGGAGCACCGGGCTCCGGAGTGAGGCGAAGCCGTTTCACCGACGACGTCTGAGCCTGGCTCGCACCTCCGCCAAGGATCCCTTACCTCGGTACAAATAACGCCGGTATCAGCCGCGGCCGAAGGCCGTCGGCTGCATGCCGAAGTTCGATCCTTCCGAGTAATTCATGACTTTCGTCGAATGCGGAGTTGACCCGGCGAGATCACGCTGAATGCTCCAATCAGCTCCGCTGTGCGGTCGCGGCATACCTCGGCGACGATTTCTGCCTTCATGGCGTTCGCCAATCCCGCAAGGCGAAGCAGGACCACCCCGGAG
>JACQWC010000066.1 GCA_016209635.1 Candidatus Rokuibacteriota bacterium
GATGTCGAAGGCGAGGCTCTCGCAACTCTCGTTGTCAACAAACTGCGGGGGACGCTGCAGGCCGTGGCTGTCAAGGCTCCCGGTTTTGGCGATCGTCGTAAGGCCATGCTTGACGACATTGCCATCCTGACCGGCGGCCGCTCGCTTACGGAAGATTTGGGCATCAAGCTCGAAAATATCCATATCGAGGATCTGGGCAAAGCCAAGAAAATCGTTATCGACAAGGACAACACCACGATCGTCGAGGGGGCCGGGAAGACGTCGACGATCGAGGGCCGCATCAAGCAGATCCGGGCCCAGATCGAGGAGACGACCAGCGACTACGACCGCGAGAAGCTCCAGGAGCGACTGGCGAAGCTGGCCGGTGGCGTGGCGGTGATCAAGGTCGGCGCGGCGACCGAGACGGCGATGAAGGAGAAGAAGGCCCGCGTCGAGGACGCGCTGAACGCGACCCGCGCGGCGGTGGAGGAAGGGATCGTGCCGGGCGGCGGGGTGGCGCTGCTCCGGGCCGCGAAGGCGATCGACAGCCTCAAGCTAGAGGGCGACGAGAAGGTCGGCGCGCTGATCGTCAAGCGGGCGCTCGAAGAGCCCATCCGCCAGATCGTCGAGAACGCCGGCCTCGAGGGCAGCGTGGTCGTCGAGAAGGTGAAGGGCGAGACCGTCATGACCCGCGGCTACGACGCGGAGAGCATGGAGCACGTGGACATGATGCAGGCGGGCATCATCGACCCGACCAAGGTCGAGCGTGTCGCGCTGGAGAACGCGGCGTCGATCGCGTCGCTCCTGCTCACGACCGAGGCCCTCGTCACGGACATTCCCGAGGAGAAGGCCGCGGCGGCGCCGTCGATGCCGCACGGCGACATGTACTAAGACCTCGGCGGGGGCCTCGACGGCCCCCCCTGATTCCTCCCCCGGGACTCGGTCGCGCCGGCAGAGCCGGCGCTCGAGCCAGGGGAGCCGAGTAGAGCCCGCGCGATGCGCGGGCCACGGCCCGGGCCGGAGCATCGGCCCGGGCCGTATCGCTTTTGGGGCATTGACCTTGCGGCGTCCCGGGATGTTTGATACGGTTAGGCGCTTCGAACCACGTGTCAAGGCCCGAGGGGGGGTGAGTGATCTGCGGCCTTATGAAATCCTCGTGATCGTCGATCCGCGCCCGACCGATGAGGAGGTGGCAGCCCTGCTGGTCCAGCTGGGCGACCAGCTCAAGTCGCTCGGCGCCGACGTCACCAAGGTCGAAAACTGGGGAAAGCGCCGGCTGGCGTACGACATCCGCAAGCAGCGCGAGGGGACGTACGCGGTCTTCGAGGTCTCAGCCGAGCCGTCCACGGTGAAGGAGTTCGAGCGGCAGCTCCGTCTCAACGAGAACGTGCTGCGCTTCCTCAGCACGCGGGTTCCGATCCGCAAGAAGGCTCGGCCGGCAAAAACCGAAGAGGTCCTGGAGGAGGTCGGTTGATGGCGAGCCTCAACAAGGTCTTCCTCATCGGCAACCTGACCCGCCCCCCCGAGCTGAGGTACACGCCCAGCGGGACGCCCGTGTCGGATCTGCGGCTCGCGGTGAACCGCAACTACACGACGCAAGGGGGCGAGAAGCGCGAGGACACCTGCTTCCTCACCGTCGTGGTCTGGGGCAAGCAGGCCGAGAGCTGCGGGGAGTACCTCGACAAGGGGAGCCCCATCCTCGTCGAGGGACGGCTGCAGACCCGGGAGTGGGAGGCAAAGGATGGCCAGAAGCGGACGGTGATCGAGGTGGTCGCCGAGCGCGTCCAGTTCATGGGCCGCGGCAAGACGCCGGCGGCCGCGGCGGTCCCCGCGGCGGAGCCCTTCGCCGACGAGGCGCCGGGCGGAGACGACGACGTCCCGTTCTAAGATCGGAGCGAAACAGGAGGGATGAGCGATTCCAACGCCCCAGAAGCCCATGAAGCGGCGCCGCTTCGGGCGCCGAAAGATCTGCAAGTTCTGCGCTGACAAGGTCGACCTGGTGGACTACAAGGACGTGCGCCGGCTCCGGAGCTTCGTGACCGAGCGCGGCAAGATCATCCCGCGACGCATCTCGGGGAGCTGCGCCCGGCACCAGCGCCAGCTGACGCACGCGATCAAGCGCGCGCGCACGGTCGCGCTCTTGCCGTACGTGACGACGGACTAGGGGCGGGATGCGATGAAGGTCATCCTGCTGGACGACGTGACGAAGGTCGGCCGCCGGGGCGAGGTCCGCGAGGTCTCGGACGGCTACGCGCGGAACTTCCTCATCCCCCGGAAGCTGGCGCTCAGCGCGACCGCGGGGAACCTCAAGAACCTCGAGCACATCAAGCGGCAGCAGGAGTCGAAGGCGAGCCGCCTCAAGACCGACGCCGAGGCCTTGCGCGCCCGCATCGAGGGGCTCGTCTGCGAGGAGCGGCGGCAGGCCTCCGAGGAGGGTAAGCTCTTCGGCTCCGTGACAGCCCAGAATATCGTCGACTTCCTCGAGGCGAACGGCGTGCGGGTCGACCGGCGCCGCGTCCAGCTCGATGAGCCGATAAAGTCCCTGGGCGAAGCCACCGTCGGGATCCGGTTGCACCCGGACGTCACGGCCCACCTCAAAGTCAACGTCGCCCAGGACTAGCGGGCGGGCCGCGTGGTCGGCGACGCACCGTCCAGGATCCCCCCGCACAACCTGGACGCCGAGCGCGCGGTTCTGGGCGCCGTGCTCCTCGAGGGGCGCGAGTGCCTTCCCCGGCTGATCGAGCTGCTCCGGCCGTCCGACTTCTACACCGAGGCCCACCGTTCCATGTACGAGACCATGCTTCAACTCTTCGACCGGGGCGAGCCGGTGGACCTCATCACGCTCAGCGAGGAGCTGCGCCGCGGCGATCAGCTCGAGTTCGTGGGCGGGCCCGCCGCGCTCGCGCTGCTCGTCGAGCAGGCCTCGATCGCCGCGCACCTCGCCTCGTACGCCGCGATCGTCCGCGACATGGCGGTGCTCCGCGAGCTGATCCAGACCTCGACCCAGATCATCACCCAGGCGTTCGAGGCCAAGGAGGACGTGCAGAGCCTGGTCGACGACGCCGAGCGGAAGATCTTCCGCCTCGCGGAGCGGCGGCTCGAGGGCAGTGCAGTACCTGTCAAGGCGATCTTGCAAGACACGTTCAAGTACATCGAGCGACTCTATGAGAGGCAGGAGCAAGTGACGGGTCTCCCGAGTGGGATCCGTCAGCTTGATGAGATGACGGCAGGCCTGCAACCCTCGGATCTAATTCTCATCGCCGGTCGCCCGAGTATGGGGAAGACGGCCTTCGCGCTCTCTGTTGCCCAATACGCCGGCATTCATCTTGGGAGCAGAGTACTGATCTTGAGTCTCGAGATGTCCGCCACCCAGCTCGTTCAAAGACTCCTCTCCTCGGAGGGAAGAGTGAGTTCGCTGGCGGTTCGCACGGGTAGACTTGGTTCGGCTGAGTGGGGGAAGCTCACTTCGGCGGCGGGTCGTCTTAGCGAGACCAAGATTTTCATCGATGATAGTCCGGGCCTGACTGCTCTTGAAGTTCGCGCGAAGGCTCGCCGAATGAAGGTCGAGCATGGACTTGATCTCGTCATCGTTGACTATATACAGCTCATGCGCGGTCGTGGTTCTTCGTCGGAAGTGAGCCGTCAGCAGGAGATATCGGAAATCTCGAGATCGCTAAAGGCTCTTGCCAAGGAGCTGAAGGTTCCTCTCGTGGCTCTATCACAGCTATCGCGCGCGATAGAGGCTCGGGGAGACAACACTCCACGCTTGTCCGATCTACGTGAATCTGGAGCGTTGGAGCAGGATGCGGATCTCATTATGTTTCTCCATCGCCCGTCGTTCTATTCCAAGGATTCGTCAGGCGAGGAAACGCGGAAGACTGCAGAAATCCATATCGGCAAGCAACGCAATGGGCCTACGGGCAAGATTGAAGTCTCGTTTCTGCCCGAATATGGACGGTTCGAAAATCTCGCGGACCTCCACCGGCAGCCGCAGCCGTTCTAGCGACCCGCGCCCCGCGCCGGTCGATCTGCCTATTTCGTTGCGGGTCGCCAGGGGGGTATGATCGGGCACGTGCCGGTGAATCAGCTGAAACGGTTGCTCGTTGGCACGCCCCTCCCGACGGCCCAATCCCGACACGAGCGTCTCGGCAAGACGACGGCGCTCGCGGTCTTCGCCTCGGACAACCTCTCCTCGGTCGCGTACGCGACCGAGGAGATCCTCCGCGTCCTGATCCTCGCCGGCGCCGCCGCCCTGAGCCTCTCGATGCCTATCGGTTTCGCCATCGCGATCGTCATCGCGGTCGTCATCAGCTCGTACCGCCAGACGATCGGCGAGTACCCGCAGGGCGCCAGCGACTACCTCGTCGCGAAGGACAATCTGGGAACTTTTGCGGGGCTCACCGCCGGTGGCGCCCTCCTGATCGACTACACGCTCACGGTAGCGGTGAGCGTCTCCGCGGGCGTCGCGGCGATCACCTCAGCGGCCCCGGTCCTGTACCCCTACCGAGTCGGCCTGTGCGTGTTCGCGATCGGGATGGTCGCGGTCGGAAACCTCCGGGGGCTCCGGGAGTCGGGTAGGCTGTTCGCGCTGCCCTCGTACCTGTTCATCGCCGGGTTTGTCGTGATGATCGTGATCGGCTTCGGGCGGTACATGCTCGGGGGCGTCGGAGGGGCCTCTGCCGCCGGGCCGACGACCGGGGCGCCTCTGGAGGGTCCACTCACAGCGTTCCTGGTGCTGCGGGCCTTCGCATCGGGCGCCGTCGCGCTGACCGGCATCGAGGCGGTCGCGGACGGCGTGCCGGCCTTCAAGCCGCCGGAGGTCAGGAACGCGCGCGCGGTGCTCGTGATGCTGGGCACGATCATGATGACGCTCTTCCTCGGGACGACGGTACTGGCCTCGCTCTTCTCCATCGTGCCGCGCGATGAGGAGACCGTCGTCTCCCAGCTCGCATGGCTCGTGTTCGGCGGCGGCCCGCTCTACTACTACGTCCAGGCGGCGTCGATGCTGATCCTCGTCCTGGCGGCCAACACCGCCTTCGCCGACTTTCCGCGCCTCGCGTTCTTCATGGCGCGCGACGGGTACCTGCCCCGACAGTTTGGAAACCGCGGTGACCGGCTCGTCTTCTCCAACGGCGTGCTCATCCTCGCGGTGACGGCGGCGATCCTGACGTGGCTGTTCGAAGGCAGCACGCATGCGCTGATCCCGCTCTACGCCGTGGGGGTGTTCACGTCGTTCACCCTGTCTCAGAGCAGCATGGTCCGGCGGTGGTTCACGACACGGCCGGAGGGCTGGTGGTGGCGCGCGACCCTCAACGGGACGGGCGCCGCGACGACGGGTCTCGTCCTGATCGTGGTCGCGGCGGCGAAGTTTTTGGACGGGGCGTGGATCGTCGTCGTGCTGCTCGCGGGCCTCATCGTGGTCTTTCTCGCGATCCGGAGCCACTACGACGAGGTGGCGCACCAGCTATCGCTCGAGGGCTACGACGGCCCGCCGCCGATGCAGCACACCGTGCTGGTGCTGGTGGGCGATCTGCATCGCGGCGTGGTGGAGGCGCTCCAGTATGCGAAGACCCTTTCGCCCGACGCGAAGGCGGTCTACGTCGAGCTGGATCCCGAGCGCACGCACCGGCTGGAGGAGAGGTGGGTCAAGTTCGGACTCGGCGTGCCGCTGATCGTCCTGACCTCACCGTACCGGTCGTTGCTCGGGCCGCTGCTCGAGTACATCGACAAGCTGCTCACACGGGACGGCAACCACGTCGTGACGATCGTCCTGCCGGAGTTCATTCCGGCGCGCTGGTGGCAGCACCTCCTCCACAATCAGACGGCCCTGCTCGTCAAGGGTGCGATGCTCTTCAGGAAGAACGTCATCGTCACCGACGTTCCCTACCATCTGCGGCACTGAGGGGAACAGGCGGGTCTGGCCCCCTACTCGCCGACGAAACGGGCGGGCCGGCGCTCGCCGAGCGCCCGCACGCCCTCGGCGAAGTCCCGCGTGGCGAAGCACGCGAGCTGCGCGGCGAGGGTCGTGTCGAGCTCCGTCCAGAGGGTGGAGGAGAGTCCCCGGTTGAGCGCCTGCTTGGCCAGGGCGAGCGCGCGCGTGGGGCCGGCCGCGAGGGTCCGGGCGAGATCGAGCGCCGCGGCCATGAGGTCCGCCGCCGGGACCACGCGGTTCACGAGGCCCACGCGGTAGGCTTCCGCCGCGTCGATGATCTCCCCGGTCATGATCATCTCCGTGGCCTTGCCGAGACCCACGAGCCGGGGCAGGAGGAACATGCCCCCGAGGGCGGGCACGCATCCGAGCTTGATCCACACCTCGCCGAAGCGGGCTCGCTCCGAGGCCAGGCGGAAGTCCGCGGCGATCGCGAGCTCGCACCCCGCGCCCACGGCGCCCCGTTCACGGCGGCGATGACCGGTTTCTCCATCGCGCGCATCGCCCGCGTCGGTCGCTGGAAGGAGGCGTAGACGATCTCCCGCACGCGGCCCGGCTCCATCGACGGGATCTCGAGAAGGAACCGCCGGTCGCCGCCGGCCGAGAACGCCTCCCCCGCGCCGGTCACGACCACCGCGCGGACCGCGGGGTCGGCGGCGGCTGCCTCGAGCCGGGCGCCCAGCTCGCTCATCGCCTCCGCGGTGAGCGCGTTCAGGGCCTCCGGGCGATTGAGGGTCAGGACCCTGACGCTGTCGACCTGCTGCTCGAGCACGGCGCTCACCGCTGGCGTCTTCCTCCCGTCAGCGCTAGGGTAGCCGAGGGGTGCGGGTCCCAGCAACTCTGGTACACTGACGGCCGCGTGACCCTCCGATGAAGATCGTCGTGGCTCCCGACGGCCCGCTCGACGTCGACGGCACCCTCGCGCGCTACCACCTCTGGGGAGAGGATCCGGCGAATCGTCTGGTCGGCCCGGTCTTTCGTCGCGTGCTCCGGCTCGGCGATCGGCTCGTGCCCTACGAGGTCCGCTGGCGCGGGCCCGTCGACGACGCGCGCCTGGAGATCGGGGTCCCCGGCGCGCGCGCCGCCCGGGTCGCGGACGCGGTGACGGCGGAGGTCCGACGCATCTTCGGCCTCGACTTCGACCTGCCGGGGTTCTATCGCGCGGCCAAGGGGGACGGGGTGCTCGCGCCGCTCGTCCCGCATCTCTACGGCCTGCGCCCGACGCTCGCCGCGACGGGCCTCGAGATGCTCGTCGGGGCGATCACGGCGCAACAGGTCAACCTGTCGTTCGCCTTCGCCTGCCGCGCCCGCCTGGTGCGGCGGTACGGCACGCCGCTCGCCGCCGCCGGCGACGCCGTGCACGCGTTCCCGCAGGCCTCCGTGCTGGCCCGCGCGCGCGTGCGCGAGTACCGGGCCCTCAAGTTCTCGCGGCGCAAGGCCGAGTACATCCGCGGCGTCGCGGCGGCAGCGGCATCGGGAGCCCTCGACTTCGGGGCGCTCGCGTCGGCGCCCAACGCCGCGGTCATCGAGCGGCTCACCGCGCTCAGAGGTCTCGGCCGGTGGAGCGCGGACTGGTTCCTCGCGCGGTATCTCGGCCGGGGCGACGTGTGCCCGGCAGGCGACCTCGGTGTGCGCAAGGCGTTCGACCACTACTACGGCCGCGGTCGCGCGCTGAGCGAGCGCGCGATCCGCCGCCGCGCGGCGGCCTGGGGGCCGTACCAGAACATCGCCGTCCACTATCTCCTGGCCGGGATGCGGCTCCGCCGTCCGGCGTCCGGCGGCGGGACATGAAGGGGAAGCTCGGGCTTCCGATCCTGGGCCAGCCTGACCCCAACACGCCGAAGGACGTGCACCTGGTCGGCCGGTACGCCGTCGGGGTGACGTGGGGCGATGGCCACGGGAGCATCTATCCGTTCGACAAGCTCCGCCGGGACTGCGGGTGCGGCGGATGCGCCGGGCTGGCCGAGCGTCTGTCCCAGGCCATGACGTGGCCGCAGGCGATCAAGCGGACGCCCGAGGGCCTGGGCGTCACGTGGACGGATGCTCACGCGAGCCTCTACCCGTACCCCGAGCTGCGCGCGCTGTGCCGCTGCGCGAGCTGCACCGGCGGCCATTGATGGAGGAAACGCGCAAGCGGCGGGCGCTGTTCGGCGTGATGCTCACGATCTTCCTCGCGGCGATGGAGTCGACGGTCGTCGCGACGGCCATGCCGACCGTCGTCGAGAGCCTCGGCGGCATCCACATCTACTCCTGGGTCTTCTCGGGGTTCCTGCTGACGTCGACCGTCACGATGCCGCTCTGGGGACGGCTGTCGGACCTGTTCGGCCGGCGGCCGACGTACCTCACGGGGCTGGTCATCTTCCTGGCGGGCTCCGCGCTCTCGGGGCTCGCCGACAGCATGGCGCAGCTCATCGCGTTCCGCATGGTGCAGGGGCTCGGCGCCGGCTCGCTGATCACGATCGGGATGACCATCGTCGGCGACCTGTTCGGGCTGGAGCGCCGCGCGAAGATGCAGGGGTACATCTCGGGCGTCTGGGGCGTCTCCTCGTTCGTGGGTCCGCTGCTGGGCGGCTTCCTGACCGATCATGTCTCGTGGCGGTGGGTCTTCTACATCAACCTCCCCTTCGGGGCGATCGCGATGGCGCTGATCGGCGGGGCGCTCGGCGAGGAGGGCCGCGCCCGCCGGCGACCCGTGATCGACTACGCGGGCCTGGCGCTCTTCACCGCGGGCGTCTCCGCGGTCCTGCTCGGGGTCGTCGAGGCCGGGCGCGCAGGCACGTGGAGCGGGCCGGACGTGCTGGTCCCGCTGGTCGGGGCCCTCCTCCTGCTCGCGGCGTTCGTGGCCGTCGAGCGCCGGGCGATCGAGCCCATCGTGCCGCTGCGGCTGTTCGCGAACCGGATCGTCCTGGCGGCGGCAGCGACGGGTTTCCTCGCGGGCATGGCCATGTTCGGCGCGATCTCGTTCGTGCCGCTGTTCCTCCAGTCGGTCACGGGGACGAGCGCGACCGGGGCGGGATTCGTCCTCATGCCCTTCATCCTGGGCTGGGTGGCGATGTCGATCACGAGCGCGCGGCTCGTCCTCCGGATCGGCTACCGCAGCGTCGTGACGGCCGGGATGGTCTTCCTCACCGGCGGGTTCGTGCTGCTCACCCGCTGGGGCGTCTCGCTGACCCAGGGCGCGGCGATGCGGGACGTCCTGCTGGCGGGGGTCGGCATGGGCATGACGATGGTGCCCATGCTGATCGCGGTGCAGAGCGCGGTGCCGCGGGCGGACCTCGGCGCCGCGACGTCGGTGACGCAGTTCTTCCGCACGGTCGGAGGGACCATCGGCCTCAGCGTGATGGGGGCCGTGATGGCCCAGCGCCTCCAGGCGGGGTCGCCCCTGGCCGATGCCCTTCACGGCGTGTTCGTGGTCGGGTTCGTCGTGTGCCTGGCGGCCCTCGGGTCCGCCTTCCTGGTTCCCGGCGGGCGCGCGCGGGATCTGGCGCGCGCCGAGATGCGCGGCGAGCCCACGGGCGCGGGAGGATGATCCATGGCTGGTGATGTGCCGTTGCTCGAACGACTCGCGCAGCTGCCGAGCGTGCCCGTGGCGACGGTCGAGGCGCTGCTCGAGCGCCTCGGGCAGCCGCAGGCGGACCCGGTGATCGGCCCCCTGCTCGCCGTGGACGAGGAGGGCGACGCGGCGCTGAACCCGCTCGTCGCCGGCGTCCTCGCCGAGTTCCAGCAGAAGGCGGAGCTGACCTGCTACGCGGCGCTGCTCGAGGGGCTCACCGGGATCTGGAACGCCGCGGTCCGCGCGGCGGTCGTGGCCCGCCTGCGCGCGGCGGGGCTGCCGCAGGACGACCTGCTGCTGCGGCTCCAGGCCGCGTCGCCGACGCTCGGCTTCGCCGCCGAGAAGCCGGAGTGGGCGCGCGAGTGGCTCGCGGATCCCTTCACCCAGGACGCGCTGCTCGTCCAGCAGTGCGTCGTCCGGGTGCTGCTCGCCCTGCGCGGCCTGGGCGAGGCCCGCGCGGGCGAGCTCACGACCAACGAAGGCTGACGGGGGGCACGACGATGCACGTGCACGAACGGAACGTGGAGAAGCGAAGGCTCAACGGCGTCATCCTCAAATCGTCCATGAAGGTCTTCGAGGCCTTCGGCGACCTCGGCAAGCGGGTCTACGCCGATGGCGCGCTGTCGAAGAAGCACAAGGAGCTGACGGCGCTCGCCGTCGCGGTCTCGCAGAACTGCTTCGACTGAATCGACCACCGCGTCGAGGAGGTCCTCGACCAGGGGGCGACGGACGCCGAGATCGCGGAAACGCTGGACATCGGGCTGCTCATGGGCGGGACGCTGGCGGCGAAGTCGGTCCGCCACGCGTTCTCGGTTCTGGAGCAGCTCAGGGCGGGAGGGAAGTGACGATGAGCGCGATTCCGGAGAAGTACGCGGACCTGCTCGGGAAGAAGGCGTTCGCCCACCTCGCCACGGTGGGCAAGGACGGCACGCCGCAGGTGACGCCGGTGTGGTTCGACGTCGACGGCGCGCACCTGCGGATCAACACGGCGCGCGGCCGGGTGAAGGACAAGAACCTCCGGCGGAACCCGCGGGTCGCGCTGTCGATCCAGGATCCCGACAACCCGTACCGCTACATCCAGGTGCGGGGCCGTGTCACGGAGATGACCGAGACGGACGCCGACGACCACATCGATCGCCTGACGCGGAAGTACCTCGGCCAGGACCGGTATCCGTACCGGCAGGCGGGCGAGGTGCGCGTGCTCGTGTGGATCCTGCCCGAGCGCGTCCAGACGATGGGGTAGAGCGCCGCCGGCGCGCGCTGGCTGGACCACCGGGATGATCCAGCTCGAGGCCGTCTCGAAAGGCTACGGCGGGCAGACGCTGTTCCGCGACCTCTCGTGGCGCCTCGGCCCGAACGAGCGGATCGGCCTCGTCGGCCCGAACGGCATCGGGAAGACGACGGTCTGTCGCATCCTCGCCGGCCTCGAGGAGCCCGACACGGGGCGGGTGAGTCGTGCGCGCGGGACGACCGTCGGCTACCTTCCTCAGGAGGTCGCCGCGAGCGGGGCGGCGTCGGTCCTTGCGGAGGCGCTCGCCGGCTTCGAGGACGTCTGGCGGCTCGAGCGCGAGATGGAGGCGGTCGCCGAGGCGCTCGCGTCGGCCCCCGACGAACCGCGCACGGCGCGCTACGGCGATCTCCAGCACCGCTTCGAAGCCCTCGGAGGGTACCGGCTGGAGACGGCGGCCAAGGCGATCCTGGGCGGTCTCGGCTTCCGCCCGGACGACTTCACGCGCTCCCTCGCGGAGCTCTCCGGCGGATGGCGCATGCGCGCGGCGCTGGCGCGTCTCCTGCTCCTCCGCCCGCCCGTCCTCCTGCTCGACGAGCCCACCAACCACCTGGACCTCGAGTCGCTGGCGTGGCTCGAGGGGTTTCTCGCGGGCTACGACGGAACGGTCGTCGTCGTCTCCCACGACCGGTACTTCCTCAACCGCATGGTGACGTCGATCGCGGAGCTCGGGCCCGGCGGGCTCACGACGTATCCCGGCGACTACGACGCGTATCTCGTCGAGCGCCAGGCCCGGCGCGAGCTGCGCGAGGCGCAGGCCCGGAACCAGGCCAAGCGGGTGGCGGAGATCGAGCGCTTCATCGAGCGGTTTCGCTACAAGGCGACGAAGGCCCGGCTGGTCCAGAGCCGGATCAAGATGCTCGAGCGGATGGAGCGGGTCGAGGTCGACGGGCGTGAGCGTCGGATCCGGCTCGTGTTCCCGCGGCCGCCGCGGAGCGGCCGCCGCGTCCTGTCGCTGCAGGGAGTCCACAAGGCCTACGGCGACAACGTCGTCTACGCCGGCATCGATTTCGAGGTCGAGCGCGGCGAGCGCGTCGCGCTCGTCGGCGTCAACGGCGCCGGCAAGTCGACGCTGCTGCGCATCGTCGCCGGGGTGCTCCCGTTCGAGGCGGGCGAGCGGTCGCCAGGCGTCAACGTGGCCGTCCACTACTACGCGCAGCACCAGCTCGACGCGCTGGATCCCGGGCTGACCGTGGTCGAGGAGCTGACGCGGTGGGCGCCCGAGGTCGGGGCGGCCCGGCTCCGCTCGATCCTCGGCGCGTTCCTCCTGTCGGGCGACGCGGTGGACAAGCGCGTGACGGTCCTCTCCGGCGGGGAGAAGGCGCGCGTCGCGCTCGCCAAGATGCTGGCGCGGCCCGCCGCGCTCCTCGCCCTCGACGAGCCGACCAACCACCTCGACCTGGCGTCACGCGAGGTGGTCGAGACCGCGCTGACGGAGTTCCCGGGCACCATCGTCTTCATCTCGCACGACCGGTACTTCATCAATCGCATGGCGACCCGGATCGTCGAGATCGCGGGTGGCCGGCTGACGACGTACCTGGGTGACTACGACGCCTACCTCGAGGCGAAGGCGCGGCCCGCCGCCGATGGAGCGATTCCGTCCCCGGGGAAGACCGGGCGCTCGGAGGATCCCCCTGGGTCCCTGTCCGCGCCCTCGGGCGCGCTCCGGCCGTCCGCGAGGAGACGGCGGGCGAGCGGGGAGGAGCGGGCGCTCCAGCGGCGACTCGAGGAGGTCGAGGGGAAGATCCACGCCCTGGAGGAGCGGCTGCGCGCGATCGGCGAGACGCTGAGCGACCCCGCCCTCTACGCGGACGGGGACCGCGTGCGCGCCATCGCGCGGGAGCGCCGCAGCGCCGAGGAGCAGGTGGCCTGGCTCATGCGGGAGTGGGAAGACCTCTCGACCGGGCGGGAGACGGATGCCTGACTTCTACGCTCCCGTCGATCCCGACGAGCTGAGGCGCCAGCGCGCGCGGGCGCGCGAGCTCCGGCAGAGCCAGTGGTGGAAGCGCCGCATCGCCGCCGGCCGCTGCCACTACTGCCGCCGGCCGGTCGGCGCCCGCGCGCTCACCATGGACCACATCGTTCCCCTCGGGCGCGGCGGGAAGTCGGTCCGCGGAAACGTCGTCCCCTGCTGCAAGGACTGCAACAGCCGCAAGCAGTCGATGGTGCCGGTCGAGTGGGCGGCCTACCTCGGGGCGCTCGCGGATCAGCTCGAGGAGTGACTCGCGCCGGCGGCGGACGACGTGTACCCGTTCAGCGTGTCCAGAACATTGGACGTTGACCCGATCGCCCGACCCCGGTTGAATGGCGGCGCTCGCGAGCAGGAGCGATGCCGTTCACCCCCACACCGGAGGAACGCATGACGACGAACCACTGCGTGCGGACGATCGTCCTCGCCGTGCTGGCGCTCGCCCCCTCGGCGATCGGAGCGGCGACCATCACGCGCACAGAGACGATCACGGCCGCGACCGCCGTCGCGGAGAAGGTGAACATCAACACGGCGGGCGTCAGGGAGCTGATGACGCTGTCGGGAGTCGGCCGCAAGCTGGCCGAGAAGATCGTCCAGTACCGCGAGGCGCACGGTCCCTTCAAGAAGCCCGAGGACGTGAAGAGCGTCGAGGGCGTGGGGAGCGCCCTCTGGGAGCAGAACCGCGGGCGCATCGTCGTGAAGTGAAGCCGCCGCACTTTTTCTTTGGTGACCGCCAACCCTGGGGTAGGATTGGGGCAAATCGGCCGGAGCGTCAGCAGCGCCCCTTCAGCGTCCCCGCCGACAATTCCGCCGGCGGCCGACGTGGCCGAGCCCCGGGCCGGGAGTCGGCATCCGGTTCTGGGTGAGTGGGAACTGGGCCCGCGTGGTGGCCTTGCCGAGATAGGAGGTGATCCAGCCGATGTGTACCCCGACGGTGATCTGTGAGGTGGTTGCCTCCTAGGCAGGTTCCACGCTAGATCCGGGTGGAGCGCCTGGGAGTCCAGGCACCACCGGCCCCGACGATCCCGCTCTCACCAGCGGGGCGGCGCGGACGCGCAGGATGACAGCATCACGCGCCGCAGCCTTCGTCGGGGCTTTTAATTTCTGGAAATCTGGTCGGCGCCGGGCTCAGAGCTTGCGGACGTTGGCGGCCTGCAAGCCCTTGGGTCCCTTGGTGACCTCGAACTCGACCCGATCACCCTCGGCGAGGCTCTTGAACCCCTGGCCCTGGATGGCGCTGTAGTGGACGAAGACGTCCTCGCCACCCTCCTGAGTGATGAACCCGTACCCCTTCGCGTCGTTGAACCACTTCACCGTGCCTTGTGCCATGCGCTTGTTCCTCTCGATCCAGCTGGGCGTCGGTCGTTGGAGCGCCCGGGCCCGGTGGCCGGGCCCGGGGCGGGAGCGAACAGGGGAGCTACACCTTGCGGACGTTGGCTGCCTGAAGACCCTTCGGGC
>JACQWC010000067.1 GCA_016209635.1 Candidatus Rokuibacteriota bacterium
CGAGGCCCTCATCGACGACCTGGTCGAGCTCGCAGTGCTCTATCGGACCAAGGATGGCCGCCTCAACATGCCCGACATCTTTCGGGTGGGGTTTGGCATTCGCCGCAAAGGCGGGGTCAAGCCCCCACGGTGATGTTTCGGCTCGCGTGATATTGATGATTGCCAGAAATAGGCGCCATGCCGTTTCTTACTGACCTCGACAGTCGAGCGGCGATCAAGGGTTCGCGGGATCCCCTCGGGCTCCAGGCGGTGTGGACGCACTTTGGCCGAAAGGTGGTCGGCAATCTGACAACCGTCAGCAACTCCGTCCGCGGGTTCACGACACTGCTCCTTGGCTACTACTTCGCCGAGCAGGGACGGGACCTCGATGGGACGGGGGGTGAGTCAATCCTCAACGCGTTTCTGAAGTTCGAGCAGCTCGCTGCCTACACCCGGCTCTATGTCAATCACGACCGGGACTTTAGAGGCATCGATCGAGTGGCCAAACGGCTGGGGGATGCGCCGCGGGTGGCGATCTCCGCCGAGCCGCGCCATCAGATTCTGTCGAACCAGAAGATCTACGGCCTATGGGGCCTCTTCTCGGTGCCAGCCCGGACGAGCGGGCTCCTTGAACGCGAAGACACGGTCCTGACGCCTGGCGCCCGCGCTTTCGTGCGGGAGGAGTACGTCACGCGGCTCGACCGTGCGGGGTTCAAGGACGGCAAGGCGATCGTCGATGTGCTCAGGGGGCAGCGAGAAGATCTCCACCTTGAGGGCCGCCACAAACCGCTGGCGCGCGCGGTCGCCGGGCTCTTTACGACGCGCTTGAACGCGCACGAGCGGGAGCGCTACCGGCACTACCTCGTGTACGGTGGCGATCGCGATTCAACGCGCGGTCGCCAGCGCCAGCTCGGGGAGCTGTTGCTGGCGATTCCCAGCGAAGGACTCGACCTTGCGGTCATTCGGGGTCTCGCCAGGCAAGCTCGGAGGCGCGGGCATGACTGGACCGGGCTGGCCGAGTGCTTGGACGACATCGTCCGCATCGAGTCCCTGATCGCGCCAGCGGCGAACGTGTTCGAGCTGGTGCTCGCCCGCCAGGGGCTCGAGGTCGCAGAGGTGGCGGCCGACCTGAGGAAGCAATGGGGGACGCGCCTGGGTCATCTCCGCGTCGACGAGCTGGAGGTGCTCGGCGCAGAGATCGCGGCAGCTCTTGGGGATACGGCAGACCGCTGGCTCGCGATCGCGCGAGGGCTCGCCGGTGGCGACTACGAGAGCGTCCTTCGTTTGCTTGTCGAGCAGAACGAGGCGGTAATGAAGGCGCGTCAAGGGGCGGCGTGGGTGCGGCTGACGCGAGGGCGGTTCGAGGTGCGATACCGCGAGGAGTCGGCCGCGCTCGTGGATGGTCGGAACCTGCGGGGCCTGCTGCGGCACTCCTACTTCATCGATTCCCTCTGGCAAGTCGCTGTAGAGGTGACCGAGGTCGAGAAGCGAGAGCATGCATGACCAACGTGCCGCACGCGATCCTGTCCGAGGCGCTCCAGGAGCGGATCGGTAATCGTCGACTCAAGGCGGCGCTCTTCCTCACGTACGAACTCGACCCCGCCTTCTACGAGGAAGAGGTCCTCCCAGTCCTCCTGGACGTTCCGCTGAGCCACTCGCCCACGGCCCGGCTGCTGCAGCTCGACGACGTGCTGCGCGCAACCGGGGCCCAGATCTCTGTCTACTACGACCCACGTGCGCTCAGAGCCGATCGCTCCGCTCGCCTCGACACCCAGCGTATTCCGGTCCGGCACCGGACAGGCTACTTCCACCCGAAGAACGTCTTGGCGCTGGTCGAGACGCCTCTGGGGAAGGACGACGATCATCCGCGCGAGGCCCTGATCGTCACCGCGATGTCAGCAAACCTCACGAAGAGGGGCTGGTGGGAGAACGTCGAGGTCTGCCACATCGAGGAGATCGACGTCGACACCAAATGCGGCTTCCGGGACGACCTCCTGGACCTGTGCCGGCGGCTCCGGACAAAGCTCCCACCGGACATCGAGGACGGCGCCCTCGAAGCGATCCGGAAGTTCGTGTTGAAGGTTGCGCAGTACGACCGGCGGTCCGGCAGCGGTACCCTGCATCCGAGGCTCTATACGGGCGCCGGGACGGTCGTGGAGTTCCTGAGGGAGGCGGCTGGTTCGCGCCTGTCCGACCTGAACCTCGAGATCATCTCCCCCTTCTTCGACGACGCGGATGAGGTCCGGCCGCTCTCTGACCTGGTCGAGGCCTTCGGTCCGCGTGAGGTGAGGGTGTTTCTCCCCTTGCGCGACGACGGCACGGCCGAGTGTAGCGAGCGGCTGCACCGAGCGCTCGACAAGCTGCCGCGCTGCAGTTGGGCGCGGCTACCACCGGAGCTATTGCGCCTCGGGAAGGCAGAGAACGCGGGCAACCGCCGCGCCCATGCCAAGGTGTACCGCTTCTTCGGCGAGCGGCCTCGCTACGAAGCGTTCTTTGTCGGCTCACCGAACCTCACCGTGCCTGGGCACTCGCGCGGTGGAAACTTTGAGACGGGCTTCCTTCTGGAGACCGAGCCGAGCGAGGCACCGGGCTGGTGGCTCAGCATCGAACGAAAGCGGCCCGTAAAGTTCGTCGCGGCCGACGAGGGTGAGGACGCGGACGCAGGCCCGGGTCTCGCGTTGTCACTCCGGTACAACTGGTCCGGTAAACGGGGCTGGGCGTATTGGGATCGAGAAGAGGCGGCACCACGTCTCGGCATCGAGGCGAACGGTGTGGCGCTGTTCACGCTCGAGAAGATTCCGCCTCAGCGATGGCTCGACCTGGGCGAGGCCGCGACGACGGCGCTCGGTCGAGTGCTGGTGGGCACGTCCTTCGTTCAGGTGCGAATTGACGGGACAGAGCCCACGACGATCCTCGTCCAGGAGGAGGGCATGTCCCATAAACCCTCGCTGCTGCTAACCCTGTCGGCGACGGACATCCTGAAATCGTGGGCTCTGCTGAAGCCGGAACAGCGCGCAGCGTTCATCGAGCAGCGCGCGGCCGAAATTGCTCAGGTCGCGCGCGAGCTCGGCCTGGACATCATCCCGCGTGCCCAGGAGGAGGTTCAGAGCTTCTTCGATCGCTTCGCCGGCATTTTTCACGCGTTCGGGTGTCTGCAACGGGCCGTCCTTGAGGCGCGTGAGGAGGGCCGTGAGAAGGAGGCGGTCTACCGGCTCTTCGGGCGCAAGTATGACTCCCTGCCGAACTTGCTCGACCGCGTGCTGTCAGAGGACGCGAAGGAGGACGACGTCACCCGGTACGTCATCCTGTTGTGCGCGCGCCAGCTCATGCAGCTCGTCCAGCGCGACGACCCGGAGTTTCTCAGGCAGCACCGTGAAGACGTTGGCGAGCTTGAAGAGCGTCTTGGCCGGTTGGACGAGGTCCGCGCCCGCTTCACGTTCGAAGACCCTGATCGGCGGGCCAGGTTCTTCGAGTGGTTCGACCGCTGGTTCCTGACGCCGGCCGTCGCGGACGGGGTGCGATGACGCTATCCCTCGACACTGCGGCCGAGCTGCTGGACTTCGAGGGACGCAGCCGTGCCGATGCGGCCCGGGGGCGCCTCGGTCCCGAGGCGGCTCGGAACCAGCTCGAGGGCGCAGTTGCGCTCCGCAACATCCTCGAGAAGCGGGGCTTCGCCTACCTGGCCGACGAGGTCGGCATGGGGAAGACGTACGTGGCCCTCGGCGTGCTCGCGCTGTTCCGCCACTTCCAACCCGACTTCCGTGTGCTGATCATCGCGCCGCGAGCCAATATTCAGCGCAAGTGGCACAAGGAGCTGAAGAACTTCGTCGCCAACAACGTCCGCTTTGCCGACCTGCGCGTCAAGGCCGTCCACGGTGGTCCCGCGCGCCCGATAGTCCTCTGTGACAGCCTGCTCGAGCTGGTCCGCGAAACGGCGCTCGATACCGAGCGTGACTTCATCATGCGCATGTCGAGCTTCAGCCTGGGGCTGGGAGACGATTCGGATCGCTGGAAGACACGGCGCGACGAGCTGCTGAAGCACCTGCCATGGCTCGAACGAAGCGACTTCGACCTGAGAAACAAGGACCAGTTCAAAGACGACTATGCCCGGGCAGTGTGCTGCGCGCTGCCGACCTTCGATCTCGTCATCATCGACGAGGGACACAACCTCAAGCACGGCTTTGGCGAGAGCGTCGCCTACCGGAACCGCCTCCTCGGCCTCGCGTTTGGCCATCCGGACGGGAAGGTCTCCGACCAGCGGTTCAGGACCTACGGGCCACGGGCCCGCCGCGTGCTCTTCCTCTCGGCCACGCCGCTGGAGAACGACTATCGCCAGCTCTGGAACCAGCTCGACGTCCTGGGAATCGGAGCCAACGTCACGGATCTCAAGCGCGCCGACCTGCCGGAGGAGACCAAGCGAGGTTTGGTCGAGGCCTTCTTGATTCGGAGGGTCACGGCCCTACGCGTCGCCGGTAAGCGGCTGACCAAGAACGTCTACCGCCGTGAGTGGCGAAACGGCGGAGTCGAGACCCATGATGACCCGCTGCGGGTCGCCGACGACCGCCAGCGCCTCGTCGTCGCCCTTATGCAGAAGAAAGTCGCCGAGGTGCTGGGGAACGAGAAGTTCAACAATTCCTTCCAGATCGGCATGCTGGCCTCCTTCGAAAGCTTCCTCGAGACGACTCGCGTCTGGAAAGGTGATTCCGATGGAACCCCGGGCAACTTTGATGACGAGGACCAGACGCAGGATCAGGGCGAGCGCCTCGGTATCGACGTCAGCGAGGTAAACCGGATCGCGCGAAGCTATCGCCACACCTTCACCAACGAAGAGCTACCGCATCCGAAAATGGATGCCGTGGTTGATGCCCTGGCTCAGAACTTTGACGCTGGCCGAAAGGCGCTCGTATTTGTCCGGCGGATCAAGTCGGTGACCGAGTTGCAGCGGCGGCTCGAACGCCGATATGACGAGTGGCTCTTCCGGCGCCTCGAGGCCGAACTCCGCCCCGAGCTCTGGTCATCGCTGAAACCAACGATCGCCCAATACCGCGAGGAACAGGCCAGGCGCGGCGGACCTGTAGAGGGGGCGAAGGATGGGGTCGACGAAGGCGGGGATATTGAGGCGGAGGTTCACCTGCCGGAGCGTCAGGACCGCGGCGGGACCGAGACGTTCTTCGCGTGGTTCTTCCGCGGAGAGGGGCCACGCGGGCTGTTGAGCGGCGCTCGCCTACAGCAGCGCCTGGTTGGGACGAGCGCTACGTTCTTCGAAGACAACCACGTTGCGGGGCTCCTCGGCGCGGCACCAGGTGGCGTCTACCGAGCGCTTGTCGACTATCTGGGCGTTCCCGAGGAGCCCACCCGCGCTACTCTGATGAGGACCGCCGCGACGCATCTCAAACCGGGCGATGTCCCGCGACAACAGTCGTTCCTCTCAATGCAGCACGCCGCGCTCTCTCTCATCGCGCGGCGCGCCGGGCCCCTTCGCCGGGATGCCGAGTGGCTGCTCCATGAGCGCTACCCGCACCTTGCCGAGCATCAGCGGCACCGGACTGAGCTCGACCCCCGGCAATGGCTGGAAGTCCCAACATTCTGGACAGAACTCCGACGCCGGCCCGGACTTCGGGCGCGGCTCTGGCCTGAGAGTCAGCGACCAGATCCGCGCCCCAGGATTCGCGAGAACGAGCTTCGTCGCGAGCTGATCTCGGCAATGGCCCGGCTGGGCCACGCCCTCATCGACCTATACGTCCTTGCGGTGAACCGTATCGGCAGCCTCGCGCTGCGAGCCAGGGCTGGGACCGGCGAAGAGTCGGATGCCCTGGTAAACGCGTATCTCGACGTGCTCGAGAGCCAGATGCGGAGCACAGGTCCCGAGTTCCGGGCGTTTCACGAACTCACGGCTGGTGCCGAGCACTTCGACCTCATCCTCGACGTCAATGCGCCGGACGCGCGCGACGAGCGGTTGGAGGGAGCGGCCACCGAGTTCGGCCGCCTTCTGCGGGCCCAGCAGCCCATCGGTGGAATGTTCGGCGAAATCAACAACACGCTGGTCCGCCAGTTTCGAATGCCGGGTTATCCGTTCGCGCTGATCACGACCGACTTGCTCCAGGAGGGCGAGGATCTCCACACCTTCTGTTCGTCCGTGTACCACTACGGCATCTCGTGGACCCCGTCGGCGATGGAGCAACGCATCGGCCGAGTTGACCGCGTGAACTCCGACACGGAGCGCCGGCTGACGTCCCTCCCACAGCAACCGTCCGGCGAGGAGCTGCTCCAGGTCTACTTCCCGCATCTGAGGGATACCGTGGAGGTCCTCCAGGTCGAGCGGGTGCTCGAGCGGATGAACCGCTTCCTGCGTCTGATGCACCTCAACCTCGGCCAGCCCGACTCTTACGAGCGGCACATCAACGTGAGCACGGAAGCGGTGCGCGTCCATCGCGACATCGAGCAGATCGGCACCCCGCTCGAGACAGCCTTCGGCGTGCGGCCCGAGTTGCTCCGGGGCGATCGGAGGAAGCCGGCGGTGTCCCGGAACGTGGCTGCCTCGATGGCGCGCCGCTTCCACAGCCTCCCTGAACGCTTGAAAGTTCTCATCGACGTGCGGTGGGAACCCTCGTCGAGCGACAATCTTCTGCTCGGTACGGTTCACCGCACTCACCGGGTCCAGCCGTTTGTGCTGGTCCTCCGATCTCTCAGTGGTCACGGGATTGTGCGATGTATCAGTCCGGTGGGCGTGCTCGGGCCCGGCGATGATCCGAGCCGGATCACCACAGCGACAGGTGGGCAGCGCCTGAGGATCTGCGCTCTGGTGAATGCTCACACAGAATCCTATGACCTCACCATCGAGGACGACGTCCTCCTTGGCGACGACGAACGGCATGACGCAGATCGGATAGAAGGACTGCTTCGGCGCGTTACAGCACAGGCCGATCGGTTGGAAGAGATCCTACTGAAGATCGATCAACCGATGATCACGTTCCGCGATGACTTGAGTCATGAAGGCGATGGCTGACATCGAGTGGAGGGATCTTTCCCGACGGGATGGACTCCGGCTCCGTGAGGACGTGATTGAGGTCCAAGCCGCAGACGAACGGGTACAGCGCGTATCGGTTGCGGAAGACGAACCGGGCAGCCTGAGGATCTGGACGGTGGTCGCCCATCGCAGCATTGTTGAACGCCTCGACAAGCCAGAGCTGGTCGCGTGGGTCCGCAACCGACACGTCGAAATCGTTGATTTTCGTATCGATTCCCATGGTCGGTTGATCGGAGAGGCCGTCGTCGCGACAGCAGGCCTGACCGGGGAGGAGTGGGGCTTCTACGTTCGCACGGTCGCCAACGCCTCGGACCGACTCGAGTATCTGTTGACAGGCCGGGACGCGGAATAGGCCTCGACGCGACGCCGGCAGGAGAGCGGCGTACGGGGAATCCGTTCGCGCCGCTCGACGTTGCGGGGGCGGAGACGGTACCGCGCGAGCCCTCGACCCTACCGCGATGATCGCGCGCGGTTCCCAAGAAATACACGAAAAAGATGCCGGAGACCATAGCAACGAAATATGGCTCGGTTGTAGGGTTGCGCCACGGGTAACAGTAATTAGAAGACGACACTCTCTAGGCCTCGGGGGCCGTGCGGCCCGCGTCAGCCCGGCCGATCAGCGTTGACGGAGGGTCCGGATCAGATCGAGGACTCGGAGGATCTCCCTGCCGCTCCGGATCATCTCCCGGTCGCCGGCCTGGCTCCAGCGCAGGCGCCCGTCGCGATCGACGATGAACGTCGATCGATAGGCCACGTTCCGCTCCTCGTCCCAGACCCCATATGAGCGGATCGTCGTCCGATGGACGTCGCTGAGGAGCATGAACGGCAGCCGATGCCGTCGATGAAATTCTGTGTGGGAAAAGGGGGTGTCTCCACTGATCGCGAGGATGACGGCCCCCCGTTGCTCCACCTCCGCCGCGACCCCGCCGAGGTCGCCGAGTTCCGGCGTTCAGATGCCGCCCCAGTCGTAGCAATAGAAGAGGAGAACGACGTCGGCCTTGCCCCTGAAGTCCGAGAGCGAGACATCACGGTCGCTCGTGGAGGGCAAGGAGAAGGAGGGCGCCGGGCGCCCGTAGCGAAGCATCGGGCTCTCGGTCATCGACCCCACACCCCCACGTCCTCCAGCTCCGCCTCGGGCGACACGATCCGCACGTACTCCTCGATCTCCGCGAGGTGGCGCCGCACCGCATCCTCGCGGATCCCCTTCGGTGCGTACGTGACGAACATCACGCGGCGCGTGTCGGTTGTGATCCGTGTGCGGTGGTCGGGCCCGTAGATCACCGAGGCCACGACGCCGTGCGCGTCGGCCATGTACATGTCGTTCGGCTTGAGGGCTTGCGGCTGGCCGTTGATCCGAGTGTAGGTCTCATCGCCGCGCGCCGCGGCGATCACGAGCGGTGGCACGATCGCGGCGAGGTCGTGTCCGGCCGTCAGGAGCTGGGTGTCCACCTCGGCCATGAACATCGCCTGGACGAGCGCCATCTGGCTGGCGACCGGCTTCCGCTTCAGCGCGACGGACTCGAGCTGGAGCAACACGTGGTAGGACTTGTTGAACGTGCGGTAGAAGGCGTTGTACGCCCTGATCGTCTCCAGCTCGTTCAACTCCGCTCGCGACTGCCCCGTGAATCGCGCGTGGAGCGACGTCTCGAGCGCCTGCCATCTGGCGTCCAGGAGGTCGTGCCGCGGAGGGTTGTGGACGTTCCGCAGCGCGAGCACGCCGACGCGCGCGTCGGGATGGACGGTACGCCAGGAGTCCGCGACGACGAGATCCATGAGCTGGGCGATGGGCCGAGCGCAAGAGTAAGGGATGGGCCTCTCCGAGGCAAGCGGCCGCGCATGCGCGACGCCCTCCTGTCGAAATCGGCTACCTCGCGCGTGTCGTCCCTGGTAGATTGGCGCCGATCGGCTCATGACCCTCTCGGCGCTCCTGCTGGTCGCCACGGCTGCCGTTCTCCACGCGTACTGGAACTTCCTCGCGAAGCGAAGCCGCGACAAAGTGCTCTTCATCTGGTGGACGGGGGTCGCCGGGTCGCTCGTGTTCCTGCCCGTGTTCATCGGCTGGACGTCGGTCTGGCCGTCGTCCCCGCGCGTGTGGGCGGGACTCGGCGTCTCCGCGGGCGTGCGGGCGCTCTACTTCGCCTCCCTCGGCGTCGCGTACACGCGGGGCGACCTGTCGCTCGTCTATCCGCTGGCGCGCGGGACCGCGCCGATCGTGGTGCCGCCCCTCGCCATCCTCTTCCTCGGGGAGCGCCCCTCCGCCGAGGGGCTCCTGGGGGTGTTCACCGTGGCCCTCGGGATCTACGTGGTCCACCTCCCGGGCCTCACGCGGGACGACCTCCTGGCGCCGCTTCGCATGCTCAGGTCCCCGCACGCCAGGTACGCGACGCTCGCCGGGCTGATGACGGCGACGTACACGATCATCGACAAGTGGAACATCTCGGGCGACGTCTCGCCGCTCGTCTACGCCTACGTGACCGTGCCCGGCGCGGCGCTCCTGCTGTTCCCGATCGCGCTCCGTCGCACCGGCGCGGCGGTGGCCGAGTGGCGCGCGAACCACCGGACGATCGTGGCCGTCGCCTTCCTGATGACGTTCGCGTACTTCCTCGTCCTCCTGGCGCTCCGCTTCACGCGCGCCAGCTACGTCGCCGCCGCCCGCGAGATGAGCATCGTCTTCGGGGCGATCTTCGGCACGGTGATCCTCGGCGAGCGGTATCTGCTGCAGCGGCTGACCGGCGCGGCCCTCATCGTCGCCGGCGTCGCGATCCTGGCCCTGAGCCGCTGAGGGCGCAAGCGAGGTGCACGATCGGTCTTCATCCGGGGGGCGCGACGCCGAGCCGCGCGCCTGATAGGATCGGGTCGCGGAGGTGCGGATGGCGGACGATCCCGTGAGACGGTGGGACGTCGTGGAGTCGGCGTGGGCGTTCCGGTCGCAGCTCCTCGGGATCCGACTGGACCGGTGCCGGCTGCCCGATGGCCGGCTGTCCCCGGACTTCTACTTCATGAGTTTTCCCGACTTCGCCATGACCGTGCCGCTCACCCGCGAGGGCGACGTCCTCTTCTCGCGCGAGTACAAGCACGGCGCCGCCGACGTGATGCTCACGCTGCCGGCGGGGTTCGTCGAGGACGGCGAGTCGCCCGAGGAGGCCGCGCGGCGGGAGCTGCTGGAGGAGACGGGCTACGACGGGGGAACGCTCGAGCCGCTCGGCTCCTTCATGCTGGTGCCGAGCCTGTCCTCGGTGAGGGGGCATTTCTTCCTGGCTCGCCATCCGGCCAAGGTCGCGGAGCCGCGTCTCGACGAGTTCGAGCGGATCGAGGTCGTGGCGATCCCGCTCGGCGAGGTGAAGCGTGACTATCGGCGGAGCCCCAGGCAGTACCTCGTCGACGTCAGCTCGGTGCTCGCCCTGGGTCTCGCGTTCGATCGTCTCGATTGCGAGCTCCCGTTGGGATGAGCGCCGCCGAGAAGGGGGAGCGCCGTGCCGAAGCGCCGCTGCGCGTGGGCGAGGGGAGAGCCGGAGGTCCGCTACCACGACCGGGAGTGGGGCGTGCCGCTCCACGCCGAACGGAAGCTCTTCGAGCTGCTGATCCTTGAGGGCGCCCAGGCCGGCCTCAGCTGGTCGATCATCCTCCGCCGCCGCGAGGGGTACCGGAAGGCCTTCGGCGGGTTCGATCCCGCGCGGATCGCGCGGTACACCGCGAGGACGGTGCGGCGGCTCCTCGGCGACCCGCGGATCGTCAGGAACCGCGCGAAGATCGAGGCCACGATCGCGAACGCGCAGGCGTTCCTCCGGGTGCGACGCGAGCACCGGAGCTTCGACGCGTATCTCTGGCACTTCGTGGGCGGGAAGCCCGTGCAGAACCGCTGGCGATCGCATGCGCACCTCCCGGCCGAGACCGAGGCCTCGCGGGCGATGAGCCGGGACATGCGCCGGCGAGGGTTCCGGTTCGTCGGACCGACGATCTGCTACGCCCTCATGCAGGCTGCGGGAATGGTCAACGACCACACGACCGATTGCTTCCGCCATGGGCAGGTCCGCCGGCTCGCGGCCACCGCCCGGAGTCGCCGATGAGCGCGGTCCGCCTCGGCGAGGTCACGATCACCCGGGTGGTCGAGATCGGACGCTCGTCGTTCCCGACGACCACGATGCTCCCGGATTCGACGCCCGAGGGGATCGCGGCGCACTACCACTGGCTCAGGCCGGACTTCTTCGACGAGGCGGCGGGGGACCTCGCGAGCCGCATCCAGACCTACGTCGTCCGCACGCCGCGGCACACGGTCCTCATCGACACCTGCGTCGGCAACGAGAAGACCCGGACGGGTGCGCCCGCCTGGCACATGCGCCGGGGCTCCTATCTCGACGATCTCCGCGCGGCCGGGGTGACGCCGGAGCAGGTGGACATCGTGGTGTGCACGCATCTCCACGTCGATCACGTCGGCTGGAACACGCGATGGATCGACGGCCGCTGGGTCCCCACGTTTCCGAACGCGAAATACGTGATCGCGGGCGAGGAGTGGGAGTTCTGGAAGGGCGAGAGCGACGCCGGCCGCGAAGAGTACGGCTGCGTGGCCGACAGCGTCGTGCCCGTCGTGGAGGCGGGACAGGTCACGCTCGTCGACAGCGACCACGCGATCGACCCATACCTCTCGCTCGAGCCGTCCCCGGGCCACACGCCGGGCCACGTCTGCGTCCGCCTGAGGACCGCGGCGGGCGAGGCCGTCTTCTCGGGCGACCTCATGCACCGGACCGTCCAGGTGGCGGAGCCGCAGTGGAGCAGCCGGTTCTGTCACGATCCGGCGCGGGCGCGCGCGACGCGCCGCGACTTCGTCGAGCGCCACGCCGACTCGGGCGTGCTGATCCTCGCCGCGCACTTCCCGCGGCCCGGCTTCATCGTGCGCGAGCGGGGTGGCCGCCGCTTCGAGCCGGCGCCCGGCGCGGCCTAGCGGGCGGCGTCCCTCAGGCGGCGAGCGGTGGCTTCCGGTCGAACCAGGGGGCTCTCGCCTCGAGCTGTGCCGCCAGCCGGAAGAGCGTGGCCTCGTCGCCGTAGCGCGCGACGAGCTGCACCGCGACGGGCAGGCCGCCCTCCGTCCGGCCGAGCGGGAGCACGATGGCGGGCTGGCCCGTCAGGTTGAACCAGACGGTGAAGGGCGAGAAGGCAAAGACCCGCCGCCAGTACTCGTCGACGTCATCCAGCATCATGTCGAGCCAGCCGAGCTTCGGCGGCAGCGTGGCGAGCCCCGGCGTCAGCAGCACGTCCCGGCCCGCGTGGAACGCGGCCATCTGGCGGCCCAGGCGGTGCGCGGCCTGGGTCGCGCGCACGTAGTCGGCCCCGTTGACCTTCTCGCCCAGCTTCGCCATCGCCCAGGTCACGCGCTCGACCTCGTCCGGCCGCGGGGGGCGGCCGGCCGTCGGATGGCTCCCGAGGTTCACCACCGTATTCGCCGTGGCGATCGTGAGGAAGGCCTGGCCGACCGCCGCCCGATCGATCTCCGGATCACCTTCCTCGACATGGTGGCCGAGATCCGCGCAGAGCCTGACCGCCTCCGCAAGCACCCTGAGGCTCTCGGCCTCCACGCGCGCGCCGTTGGGGGCCGCCGCGGTCCAGGCGATCCGCAGCCTGCCCGGATCGGCGCCGACCTCCTCGAGGAACGGCCGCGCGAGCGGTGGCGCCACGTAGGGGTCACCCGCGCCCGGGCCCCGCGTCGTGTCGAGGAGGGCGGCGCAGTCGCGCACCGTGAGCGTCACCGCGTGCTCGGCCGAGAGCCCGCCAAGCCCCTCGCCCGCGTAGGGCGAGAGCGTGTTGCGGGCCCGCGTGGGCTTGAGCCCGACGAGGCCGCAGCAGGCCGCGGGCGCGCGGATCGACCCGAAGCCGTCGGTCGCGTGCGCCACGGGGAGGATGCGGGCTCCGACCGCCGCCGCCGCGCCGCCGCTCGAGCCGCCGGAGATGCGCGTCGGGTCCCACGGGGTCCGCGTGGGGCCGTAGAGCTGCGGCTCGCAGGTGAGGCTCAGGCCCATCTCGCACGTGTTCGTTCTGCCGAAGATGACGAGCCCGGCCCGCTTGAGCCGCCGCACGTGCTCGGTGTCCGCGGCGGCCGGTGGCGCGTCGGCGAAGAACCGCGAGCCGCGCGTCATCCGCACGCCCCCGAGCGCGGCCGTGAGGTCCTTCAGGAGGAACGGGACGCCGGTGAGGGGGCCGTCGGGGAGGCCCGCAGCGATCGCCGCGCGCCCGTGGTCGTAGAGCTTCATGACCACCGCATTGACCAGAGGGTTGCGGGCTTCGACGCGCTCGATCGCGGCGTCGAGCAGCTCGGCCGGCGTCACCAGGCGCCGCCGCACGAGATCGGCGAGGCCGAGGGCGTCGTAGCGCTCGTAGTCGGCGAAGGGACTCACGCCCTCAGCTCCACAGGATCAGGCTACCCGCGACTCGAGCCACCCGAGGACCCGCGCGAGGGGCTCCTCCCAGCCGTCCTCGAGCGAGAGCATGTGCGCGTGGCCCTCCGCCTCGAGGTAGTCCGCCCCGTACTTCCTCGCGATGCGCCGCTGCACGGCGGGGGGCGTGATCCGGTCGCGGCTCGCGCCGACGACGAGCGTCGGGCACCGCACGCGGGTCGCGTCCACCGGGATGAGGCCGAACGCCAGCTCGCGCGCGGCGCGACCCGACTCCTCGACGAAGCGTGGCAGGAGGGTCGCCTGGACGGACGCCTCGAGGCGGTTCAGGAGGAGCGCCCGGCTGTCGTCATCACGGGTCCTGAAGGGCCGCGCCGCGATCATCGCGCCCAGGTATCGCCACATGCGCGAGAGCACCGGCCAGCGGAGCACGACGATGCCGCGCGGCGCGGCGCTCGTCATGAACACGGCGGCGCGGACGTCGGAACGGTGGGCGACGAGCTGCGCGATCAGACCGCCCATGGAGTGGCCGACGACGGCCGCGGGGCCGATGCGGTCCAGCACGTCCGCGACGTCCGTCACGTAGTCGGCGACCGAGACCCTGCCGAGGTCTCCGACCGGGCGGCTCCCGTGGTGGCCGCGCAGGTTCACGGCCCACGCGTCCCAGCCCGCCTTCGCCGCGAAGCGGAGATAGTTCTCGAGGTACCAGCTCCCGCCCCACATCCCGTGGACGAACAGGAGGGGCGTGGCCCGCCGGCGTGCGGCGGGGGCGACGCGATCGAGCAGGAGGTCTCCGATCCGCTCCATGGGAAACTTCTCCGATCCTACCACCCGGCGCCCGCAGTATCCTGGGGCCCATCCGCGCCGTCACCCGTGGCGCCGGCAAGGAGGGACACCATGCGCTCTCGTCCCGCGATCTTCGCCCTCGCGACCCTCGTCGGCGGGCTTCTCGGCTACGCCTGGAACTGGCCCGTCTTTGGAGGGCTGTACAAGGGCTTCATCGCGTTCTTCGCTGACCCGGCGGCGCCGCTCTCCGGTGCCACGGCCGCCATCCTGCTGGCGTTCGTGATGGGGGTCCCGCGCATCTGCGTCCCCTGATGGACCCCAATGATCTTCACGATCACGCCCCTGGTTCAGGAGGCGCGGACGCGACGGCGGTGGGCGGTCACGCTCGGCATCTTCACGGGCGCCTTCCTGGCGGTGCTGGGGCTGTTCGGCGCCGCGATGGCGTGGGCGGGCGCGGCGGTGGCGGCGAGGGTGACGACGCCGCACGCCCGCGAGGTGATCGCGTCGGTGGCGCTGAGCCTGCTCGGGCTCCTGGCGCTCGCCATGGCCGCGGGCGAGCTCGGCCTGACGCGCCCGCTGCTGCCCGGCGGCGGGACGGCGGGTCGCGCGCCGGAAGGGCGCCTGGCGCGGCGCGCGCTCGTCATCGCGCTGGCGTTCGGCGCGACCATGGCGGTCTTCAGCCCGCTGTCGACCTACGCGCTCGTGATCGGGTGGGTGGCGGCGCAGCAGAGCGCCTGGCTCGGCGCGATGACCCTCATGGCGTACGGCCTCGGGCTCATGGTCCCGCTCGCGATCGCCGGGACGCTCGCGGCGGGGCGCTCGGCCGCGAGCGGCCTGGGGCTCCAGGCACTCCAGGAGCGCGTGCGTGTCGTGAGCGGCGCCAGCCTGGCGGTCGCCGGGGGATTTCTGCTTTCGATGTGGACGCTCCGGGCGACCTGGGCGCTGTTCTTCTGACCCACGCCCCCCGTCAGCGCCGGCTCTCGAGAAGGTCCTCGAAGAGCCGTCGCGCCGCGGGGCCCGACCAGTCGTGCGCGCCGACGCCACGCGCGATCAGCCGGCCCTGCCGATCGACGACGTACGCGGTGGGCGGGCCCCACACGCCGTAGCCCTTCGCCGTCACCTCGCCGCCCTGATCCAGGAGGACCGGCGCCACGTAGCCCCGCTCCTGCACCGCGCGCCTGACGGTGTCAGGGGGCTCTCTGAAGCTGATCAGCAGGACCTCGAGGCCTCTTCCCACCATCGCGCCGTAGGCGGGGAGCATCTGGCGGCGGAAGTCGGAGAGGAGGAGATGCTTCGTCCACCTGGGCGTTGCCGGCTTCGAATTCGGCGAGCTTCGCCTCGAAGCCGTTGATCTCCTGCGTTCAGGTCTTGGTGAACCCCTGGATGAACGTGTACAGGACGACCGGCCCCTTGCCGAGGAGCTCGGAGAGCTTCACCTGCTTCCCGCCGGGCGCGGGGAGCGCGAAGTCCGGCGCCTTCTGCCTGACCTCGAGCGCCCGCAGCGGGGCCGGCGAGCGCCACCGCCAGGGCGAGGCTCGTGAGCACCCCCAGAGCGACTGCCCGTCTCCGTCGCATAGCTCCTCCTTGCGCGCCCGTGCCGGCCGCGCGTCTCTGAAGGGTCGAAGCGCCCGAGCAAGTGCGCTACGTCCGCGTGGCGCCGCCCGCCTTCAGCGCGCGGATCATCAGCGAGCCCGCGATCTCGCGCGCGACCGGCACCCGCTCGGCGGCCCGCCCGACGGCGTCGACGAGGCCGATCAGGCCGCGCGGCACGAGAGGGTGGAGGAAGTCCCAGGGCTCCACCGAGACCGCCTCGAAGCCCACCGCCCGGAGCGTCCCCGCGAGCCGCCAGCGGAAGAACGCGGTCTCGTCGGGGGTGTTCTGGAGCCACCGGCCGATGACGCGGAGGTTCTTTTCGGCGGCGATCTGTGGGTTGAGCATGTTCGGCTCGGAGAACCACAGGCAACCGCCGGGCCGGAGGACGCGCAGGCACTGCTCGAGCGCTGCCGGGATCGGCAGGTGGTGGAGGACCGCGTTCCCGACCACCGCGTCGAAGGTGGACGCCGGCCAGGGGAGCCGGGTCACGTCGGCGACCTCGAAGCGAGTGTTCGGCCGGCTCCCGTAGCGCTCGCGGGCCACGCGCACGGCCTCGGGGGAGATGTCGCAGCCGACGAGGCGCAGCGACGGCAGCTCCTCGAGGACGTACTTCGTGAACCCGCCGGTCCCGCTGCCCAGCTCGAGGACCACGGGATCCGCGAAGCGCGCCAACTCCTCCCGCACGCGGCGCGCCCGACGGCGGAGACGCTCGATGCCCGCGGGAGTGGTGCTCCCCCACCAGATCTCGCCGTGGGCCGCGGCGAGCCGGTCGAAGTGGTCCCGCTCCCGCGCCTCCCGGTCCTTGCCCGTCGTCACGCCACGAAGAGGAGGCGCGCCGCCGCCGTGAGCGACATGCGGAGGAGGAGCCAGCCGTCGCTGAAGCGCTCGATGTTCGTCCGCCCGTAGGTCCGCTCGTGGTAGCGGACGGGGAGCTCCACCAGGCGGAGGTTCAGCTTCGCGGCGCCGAAGAGCAGGTCGAAGTCACCGTAGGGGTCGAAGTCGCCGAAGTAGTCGCGGCCCGCGACGATCCGCGCGTAGTCCTCGCGGAGCAGCGCCTTCGTCCCGCAGAGCGTGTCCTTGATCGGCTGGCCGAGGATCCAGCCGAGGAGCTTGGCGAACGCGCGGTTGCCGAGGAGGTTCAGGAAGCGCATCGCCCGGGGGTCCATGGCGTAGACGAGGCGGGAGCCGTTGACGAACTCGCCCTTGACGCTCGCGAGGACCTCGTAGAACTGGGGGAGGTCCTCGGGCGCGACGGAGAGGTCCGCGTCGAGGATGATGAGGACGTCGCCGGTGGCGCGGGTGAAGCCGAGCCGGACGGCGTCCGCCTTGCCGGTGCCCTCCTGGACGAAGACCTTGATGTCCCGATCCGGGTAGGCCTCCGCCACCCGCCGGCACTCCTCGAGCGTCCCGTCCCGGGAGTGTCCCTCGACGAAGATCAGCTCCGTGTGGCTTCCCATGCGCGGCAGGCGGCGGACGAGCGGCTCGATATTGCCCGCCTCGTTCCGGCACGGCGAGACCACCGAGACGCGGGTCGGCGGCTCGCGGGGCGGGAGATCCAGCGGGCGCGCGACCACCCAGTTGGTCAGGGTGAGGAGCCGGAGCCCGGGGAGATGGGCGAGGTAGCGGTTGGCCAGGCGCGTGAGCCCGGGAACGCGGCGGGGGAGGAGGATGTGCCCGCGGCGGTGGATCGGTTCGAACCCGGCGAGGTGGAGGAGGTTCGCGACGTCCTCGGGCGTCGTCCAGTTGAGGACCGGCAGCGGGTACCGGAGCCCGAGCCGCTCCGCGAGCGAGATGACCGGCTGCCAGAGCCGGCTGTACCAGTGGAGCACGACGCGGGTCTTCGGGTGGCACGCGGCGCGGAGCCCATCGAAGACGCGCCGGATGTCGTAGAGGTAACCGAGGAGGTCGGAGAGGACGATGTAGTCGAAGCGCTCGCCCCCCAGGTCCAGCTCCTCCGCCACCATCGTGCGGAAGCGGAGCGCGGGATACTTCGTCCGGGCGAGACGGAGCATCTCCTCGGACAGGTCGATGCCGAGCCCGTCCCCGGGCGAGACGGCGGCGAGCAGGTCCCCGGTGCCGCAGCCGACCTCGAGGACACGCGCGCCCGGAGGAATGTAGAACCGCGCGAGCGCGCGGACGGTCCCCTGGTACTCGGTGTTCCGTCTCGCCGGCGTGTCCGCGATCGGGGCGTAGCGATCGAAGAACTCCCGGAGGCCGGCGACGTGCTCGAGGTAGTGGGCCGGAGGTCGCCGCAACGACACCATACGGAGATAGGGTACATTGTGGCATGCCGGATCGATGCGTGGAGAATCGGGCGCGCTGGCCCCTTCTCTCCCACGACGTCGCGCTCCCCCTCGTCATCGTCCTCGCGGTGCTCGCCACGTTCGCCGGGGCCCTCGGGAACGGCTGGGTGGAGTGGGACGACAACATCAACTTCCTCGAGAATCCCAATTACCGCGGCTTCGGCTGGTCCGAGATCCGCTGGATGCTCACGGTCACGACCGGGCCCCACTGGATCCCGCTGACCTGGGTGACGCTCGCCCTCGATTACGTCGTGTGGGGGATGAACCCCCTCGGCTACCACCTGACGAGTCTCCTCCTCCACGCGGCGAACGGTGTCCTCCTCTATCTCGTCGCGCTGCGACTGCTCGGGCTCGGGGCGCCGCAAGCCGGCAGGACGGCGCTGAGCGTCGGGGCCGCCGCGGCGGCGCTCTTCTGGGCACTCCATCCGCTCCGCGCCGAGTCCGTCGCCTGGGTGACGGAGCGCCGTGACGTACTCTCCGGGCTCTTCTATCTCGCGACCGTGCTCCTCTATCTCCGGATGTGCGCGGCGGAGGGCGCCGAGCGCCGGCGCTGGCTCGCCGCCTCCCTCGCGTGCTACGCCCTGGCACTGCTCTCGAAGTTCCTCGTCATCACGCTCCCGTTCGTGCTGCTCGTCCTGGACGCCTACCCGCTCCGGCGCTTTTCGCGCGCGACCGTGAGGGAGAAGGTCCCGTACCTCCTGCTCGCGGCGGCAGGCGCCGCGATCGCGCTCTGGGCGGCGCGCGCCAACGTGCCGCTGACGCCGGTCGAGTCCCATCCGCCCATCGCACGCGCGGCGATGACGGTCTACAGCCTGGCCTTCTATCTGCGGAAGACCGTGATCCCCACCGACCTCTCGCCGGTCTACGAGCTGCCCGCCGAGGTGCATCTCTCGGATTTGCCGTTCCTCGCGAGTACGGTCGGAGTGGCGCTCCTGACCCTCGCGTTCCTCCTGCTCCGGCGGCGGTGGCCGGCGGGGCTGGCGGTGTGGGTCGCCTACGGGGTCACGCTGGCGCCGGCGAGCGGCATCGTCCACGGGGGGCCGCAGCTCGTCGCCGACCGCTACAGCTATCTCTCGTGCCTCGGCTGGGCGCTCCTCGCCGGCGCCGCGGTCTGCGCGGTGGTGAGCCCTGGGGCGAGCGGAGCGCGGGTGAGGCGGTGGAGCCCCCTCGCGGTCGCCGTTCTCGCCCTGTGGATCGTCGCCCTCGGCTTCCTCACCTGGCACCAGGTCCAGGTGTGGCGCGACACGGAGGCGCTCTGGCGTCAGGCGATCGACGTCGATCCCGCGTGCGGTCTCTGCCACAATCGGCTGGGCGCCTTTCTCGGCGATCGCGGCGCGCTCGTGCCGGCGCTCGACCACTTCGAGAAAGCGATCCAGGCGAGGCCGGACCGGATCAGGTACCACGGGAACATGGGGCTCGCGCTCCTCCGCCTGAACCGGCCCGCGGAAGCGATCCCCCACCTCCGGCGCGTGCTCGAGCGCTACCCGGCCGACGTCGAGATGCGGAGCCGCCTCGGCGCGGCCCTGATCCTCGAGAAGCGGCTCGACGAGGCGCGGGCGGAGCTCGATGAGGCCATCCGCCTCGACCCGACGCACGCCGAGGCCCTGACGAACCTCGGGGTCGCCCTGACCGCCCTCGACCGGCCGGCAGAGGCCGTGCCGCCGTTCGAGCGGGCGATCGCCGCCAATCCCGAGCTGCCGCTCGCCCGCTTCGGCCTGGCGCGCGCCTACCGCCTGCTCGGTCGGACCGCCGCGGCGGAGGAGCAGGCGGCGATCGGGACGCGGCTCCTGTCGCGCCCGGCGTCGGGGGCGCCGCGGTAGGGCGCGGGCGGATCGGGTATCATCGGGCGCGATCACCGGAAGGAGGGGTGCCAGTGCTGGAGCTGGGGCTCGCGGGGAAGATCGCGATCGTCACGGGAGGAAGCGAGGGACTCGGACGGGCGTGCGCCGAGCGCCTGGCGGGAGAGGGGGCGCGCGTGGCCGTGTGCGCGCGTCGGAAGGAGGTGCTCGAGCGCGCTGCCGCCGAGATCCGCGGGGCGACCGGCGCCCCGATCCTGGCGCGGGCCGCCGACGTCACCCGCGCGGAGGAGGTCGAGGCCTTCGTCGCCGCCACCGTCGCGGAGTTCGGCGGCGTCGACATCCTGATCAACAACGCCGGGACGTCCGCGGCCGCGACCTTCACCGACGTCGACGACGCCGCCTGGCAGGCGGACCTCGACCTGAAGCTGATGGCGGCGATCCGGTTCTGCCGTCTCGTCATCCCCCACATGAGGCGTCGGGGCGGGGGGCGGATCGTCAACGTCACGACCGTGGGCGGCAAGGCCCCCGCGGCCCGGGCGCTGCCCACGAGCGTCACGCGGGCGGCCGGCATCAACCTGACCAAGTCGCTCGCCAACGAGTACGCCGCCGACGGGATCCGCGTGAACACCGTGTGTCTCGGCCTGGTCAAGAGCGCGCAGTGGGAGCGCCGGGCCAAGGGGGACCCGGAGGCGTACTACCGTGAGGTCGCCCGCCGCGTGCCGCTCGGGCGCGTCGGCGAGGCCCACGAGTTCGCCGACCTCGTGGCGTTCCTCGTCTCCGAGCGCGCGGCGTACATCACGGGCACGGCCATCAACTTCGACGGCGGCATGTCGAGCGTCGTCTGACGAGGGGGGAGCGTCCGATGCCGCAGGCGATGAACCGGCAGATCGTGCTGAAGGGCCGCCCCGTGGGGCCGCCCAGGCCCGGCGACTTCGAGCTGGTCGAGACGGCGATCCCGACCCCCGGCGCGGGCGAGGTCCTGCGCCGCACGATCTATCTCTCGCTCGATCCCTACATGCGCGGCCGGATGAACGAGGGCCGGTCGTACGCCGCCTCCGTCGAGCTGGGGCAGGTGATGGTCGGCGGGACGGTGAGCGAGGTCGTCGAGTCGAACAACCCGGCGTTCCAGCAGGGCGACCTCGTCGTCGGCTACGACGGCTGGCGGGCGTACGCGGTGTCGAGCGGGAGCGGAACGCGGACCCTCGATCCCGGAGAGGCGCCGATCTCGACGGCGCTGGGCGTGCTCGGCATGCCTGGCATGACCGCCTACGTCGGGCTCCTCGACATCGGCCAGCCGAAGCCGGGCGAGACCGTCGTCGTCTCGGCCGCGGCCGGCGCGGTGGGCTCGGCGGTGGGCCAGCTGGCCAGGCTCAAGGGCTGCCGCGCGGTCGGGGTCGCGGGGTCCAGGGCCAAGTGCGACTACGTCACCGGCGAGCTGGGCTTCGACGCGTGCGTCGACTACAAGACGCAGGATCTCCACGCCGCGCTCAAGGCGGCGTGTCCCAAGGGGATCGACGTCTACTTCGACAACGTCGGCGGCGCGGTGCTGGCCGCGGTGCTGAGACTCATTAATCCGAACGCGCGCATTCCGCTCTGTGGCCTGATCTCCCAGTACAACGCGACCGAAATGCCCGCCGGCCCGAACCTGGCGCCGCTCCTCGTGAACCGCGCGATGGTTCGAGGATTCATCGTCTCCGACCATGCCGACCGCATGCGCGACTTCCTGACCGACTGCAGCCGCTGGGTCCGCGAGGGGAAGCTCAAGTACCGCGAGGACATCGTCGAGGGTCTCGAGAGCGCTCCCCGGGCGCTGATCGGGCTCCTCGAGGGCAGGAACTTCGGGAAGCTCCTGGTCAGGGTGGGCGAGGACCCGACCCGGCGATGACGCTGCCGCTCGCCGGATACCGGGTGCTCGAGCTGGCGCATCTGATCGCCGGCCCGGTGTGCGGGATGTACCTCGCCGACATGGGTGCGGAGGTCGTCAAGGTGGAGCACCCCGCCGGCGGCGACGCGTCGCGCGCGCTGTACGACCCGCTGCCTGGCGGCGACAGCGCGGTCTTCCTCACCGTGAACCGGAACAAGCTGAGCGTCGCCGTGGATCTCTCCCGCCCCGAGGGGCACGCCCTGTTCCTCCGCCTTATCGAGCGCGCCGACGTCGTGATCGAAGCGTACCGGGGTGGCGTGGCCGAGAAGCTCGGCATCGAGTACGCGCGGCTCGCGCCGCTCAACCCGCGGCTCGTCTACTGCTCGCTCTCGGCCTTCGGGCCCGAAGGACCATGGCGCGAGAAGCCGGGGCTCGACATGTTGGTGCAGGCGATGGGCGGGCTGATGGCGGTCACGGGCGAGCCCGACGGCGGCCCCGTGCTCTGCGGGGCGCCGGTCGTCGACACCATCGGCGCGCTCCTGGCGGGGCAGGGCGTCCTCACGGCGCTGCTCCACCGCGAGCGCACGGGCGAGGGGCAGCGGGTCGACGTGTCGCTCCTCTGCGGCGCGCTGCTCGCCCACGCCGCGCGCCTGAGCGTCTTCCTCGCGACCGGTCAGGAGCCCGGCCGCATGGGCAGCGCGCACCCGTACATGGTTCCGTTCCAGGCCTTCATGGCGCGCGACGGCTGGGTCTACGTCGCCGCCTGGGTCGACCGGCTCTGGCCGCCCTTCTGCGACGCGGTCGAGCGCCCGCACCTCGCCACCGATCCCCGCTTCGCCACGCGCGAGGATCGCGTGCGCCACCGGAAGGAGCTCGTGGCGCTCCTCGAGCCGCTCTTCCGGGAGCGGACCGTCAAGGAGTGGATGGCGCGCCTCGAGGCGCGGGACGTCCTCTGCGCGCCCGTCAATCGCTACGCCGACCTGCCCGACGACCCCCAGGTCAGGGCGAGCGGGATGATCGTCGAGGAGGAACACCCGCGCGCCGGCCGCTTCCGGACGCTCGCCACGCCCGTGCACTTCGAGAAGACGCCCGGCGGGCTCCGGGCGCCGGCCCCGGCGCTCGGCGAGCACACCGACGCCGTGCTGCGGGAGGCCGGCGTCGAGCCGGCGGAGATCGCTCGCCTCCACGCCGCCGGGGTCATCGCCCAGATGGCGGCCGAAACCCGACCATGCCCGGAGGGACGACCATGACCGAGGACCTGCTCGAAGTCGTCAAGGACGGCGTCGCCGTCCTCACGCTGAACCGCCCGGCGAGGCTGAACGCGCTGTCCCGGCCGATGCTCGAGGCGCTGCTCGAGGCGCTGCCCCGGCTCGCCGAGGATCCGGGCGTCGGCGTCGTCGTGCTCACCGGGGCGGGGCGCGCCTTCTCGGCCGGGGGTGACGTGAAGGCGATGGCCGAGGGGACCGAGGCTCCTGGGGGCACGCTCGAGGAGAAGGCGCAGGCGCTGCGTGCACGGATGGAGGTGTCGCGCTGGCTCCACGAGATGCCCACGCCCACGCTCGCGATGGTGCGCGGGGCCGCGGCGGGCGCCGGGCTCTCCTTGGCGCTCGCCTGCGACCTCCGGATCGCCGGGGACACGGCCCGCTTCGCGACCGCGTTCGCGCGGGTCGGGTACTCGGGCGACTTCGGCGGGAGCTTCTTCCTGTCGAAGCTCGTCGGAACCGCGAAGGCGCGCGAGCTCTACCTGACCGCCGACATCCTCGGCGCCGAGCAGGCGCTGGCGCTCGGGCTCGTCAACCGGGTCGTCCCGGACGCGGCGCTCGAGGGCGAGACGCTCGCCCTCGCCGCACGGTTGGCCCGGGGGCCGCGGATCGCGTACCGCTACATGAAGCGGAACTTCAACGCGGCGGAGAGCGGGACGCTCAGGGACCTGCTCGACCTCGAGGCGTGGCACCACACGCGCTGCGGGATGACCGAGGACCACCGCGAGGCGGCGCGGGCGTTCGTCGAGAAGCGCGAGCCGGTGTTCAGGGGGCGCTGAGCATGCGCGCCGCCGGCGGGCCGCTCGCGTGAGACTGCGGCGCGCCATTGCCGTCCTCCTGCTCGTCACCTCCTGGCCGACGCTCGCGTGGGGGACGACCGGTGTCGTCACGGCGCTCGAGGGCACCGTGACCGTGACCCGGACCGCGGCACAGCCCCGCCCGCTCGGGTTCAAGGACGAGATCCGTCCGTTCGACAGCGTCGCCACGAGCGACCGCGCGCGCGCGCGGCTCCTGCTGGCCGGCGCCGCGGCGGTGACGATGTGGGAACGCTCGGCGCTCACCCTCACGGAGGTGCCGGGGCGGTCGACGGTGCAGCTCGAGTCCGGCACGATCGCCCTCGCCGTGGCCCGCGAGCGACTCGCGCCGGGCGAGACCATCGTGATCCGCGCGCCGACCGCGACGGCCACCCTGCGCGAGGGCGTGGTCATCGCGGAGGTGACCCGGTGGAGCGCCCAGGCGGGCGCCGGGCGCCCCGCCCCTGTCACCGCGTTCTCGGTGGTGCGCGGGGTGATCGAAGTACAACACCTCGATCCCGTCACCCAGGCGCCCCTCGGTCCGCCGGTCACGGTCGGCGCGCGGGCACGCTTCACCGTCGCGGGCGGCGCGCCGGCGCGGGTGGAGGCCATCCCGCCGGAGGCGATGGCCGAGATCGCCTCCGGGCTCGGGCGCTGGCGCCCCCAGCACACGAGCCCGCCGAACCAGGACCAGCTGACGGCGCAGGCGATGGCGACCGCGGTCGCGCTGGCGACGGCCCTGGTCGAACCGGCCCGGGCTGAGCCGCCGTCGCGCGCGTTCATGGCGCTCGACCGCTACGTGCTCGCCGGCGTCACCGGCGTCCCCCTCACGCCGCTCATGGGCGCCGACGTGTTCGCCTCGCCCGCCGGGCAGGCGACGCAGCTCGACGTTCCGGAGATCGCCATCTCCGGCGCCTCCCTCACGCTGCCGGCGGGCCAGACCCTCAAGACGTTCACCGGGACGGTGAGCTGGACGTCCACCGCGCCCGTCGTCGCGATCAGCGATTCCACGCTGACGCAGACGAGCGCGGACGTGCTCCTCCTCGTGGACACGGGGGCGACCGTGAGCCTCACCGCACCTCTTCTCGACGTGACGAACAGCACGCTCTTGCTCGGCCAGAACGCGCTGTTCGTCCTGGGAACCCTGGCGAGCACCACCACGGCTCCCCTGATCAGCCTCGACCCCACCACGGTCCTGACGCCCGGCGCACCCAGCTCCCTTATCCGAGTCGAGTCAGGCGGGAGCCTTGCGCTGGCGGGACCCGTGTCGTCGACTCGGGGGGAACGCTGGCGATCGGCGAGGACCTCCTGGACGTCTTCGGCGCGCTCACGAGCACGACCACGGCGCCCTTGCTCCAGTTCGACGGGAGCACCGTGACGGTCGGCGATCCGCTCTCGACCGAGGAAGCCGCGCACCTGATCAAGGTGCAGCGCCCGTCCGGGATCGCGACCCTCGCGGGGCCGATCCTCAGCGCGACCAACAGCGCCGTGACCATGGTCGGCCACGCCCTCCTGGAGTCCTTCGGCGGCGGGGTCCTGTCGAGCACCACGCCGGCGCCCCTCGTCGAGCTGAACGGGGGGAGCCTCACGTGGGTCACGGACGACAACTCCCTCATCTTCTTCGTCAACGACGCCACCGTGAGCCTCGCCGGGCCGCTCTTCAGGGCGACCGACGTCGCCGTGACGACGAACGCCCTGGTTCCGTACCTGATTCTTCTCGGGTCCTCGTCGCTGACCGTCGGTGGTCCGCTGCTGGACCTCGTCAACACGCCCCTCGGCCTCGCCGGCCAGCCGCTCGTCGACGTTGGCGGCAGGAGCACGCTGACGACCACGGCGGGACCGGCGTTCAGGGTGAGCGGCGGCTCACTCGAAGCGCAGACGCTGCTGAGCCTCGACGGTTCCGGCAACACGGTCACCCTCGGGGGACCCCTCCTGGAGCTGACCAACGCCGCGCTCACGGTCGAGGAGTCACTGCTGGCCGTGCCGAGCGCGGACCGCTTCAGCGTGACGCTCGGAGCGGGGGAGTCCTTCATCCGCGCGGCGTCGAACGCAAGCCTGAACGTGGGCGGCGGGCTCCTCGATATCCAGGAGGCGCAGCTCACGGTGACGGGCTCGACCGACCCCCTGGTCTCGCTCAGCGGCGGCACGCACGCGATCGCGACGGCCAGCGGCAGCGCGATGTTCAACCTCCGGGGCGTCGCGACGGCGACGGAGGTGGTGGACGGCGTGACGCTGACGCTCGGCACCGATGCGCCGCTCGTCCACGGCGGCGTGCTCCTCGAGGCGTCGGGAGCGACGGTGACCGGAGAGAAGGTGCTGAAGCTCGACACGGCGCTGCTGGCGGCGAGCGCGCCGCTCCTGAGCCTCACGGCGGGGAGCACCCTCACGACGACGCTCGACGCCCTCGACCTGTCGCAGCGCGCGAAGCTGACGAGCGTGGGCCCGCTGCTGAAACTCGACGCGAGCACGCTCGCCGTCCTCGGCGGGGCGCTGATCAACCTGGCGGGGGGCAGCTTCCTCAGCGTCATCGGCAATCTCCTGACGCTCGCCAACGGGAGCACGCTCAACCTCGCGAGCCTGAGCAGCGGCTTCCTGGTCACCGTGTCCGGCGGCTCCGTCCTGAACGTCACCGGCGCGCTCGTGCAGTTCGTCGGACCGGCGACCAACAGCATCGTCGTGGGCAACAGCGCGGCGCCGACGACGGTGGTGACGGTGGGCGGAGTGTCGATCCCCATCCTGTTGACCAACGGCGCGACGGCGAGCCAAGTGACGATCACGGGGACGCCGGTGCAGGGGACGACCGCCGGGACGATCACCTTCCCCAACAGCGGCAGCCTGATCAAGATCGACGGGCCCACGGCGAAGGTCACGATCTCGGGCGGGTAGTGTGGCCGGCCGGCGGCCTCCTAGAGCTGGAGCACGGCGATCCCGATCACGGTGACGATCAACCCCCCGATCGCGCGGGCCGTCAGGCGCTCGCCGAGAACGAAGAAGCCGAGGGGCATGGCGAACATCGGCGCGGTCGACGAGAGCACGGTCGCGACCGCCACGCCCGCGTACTTGAGGCCCGCCACGAACATCACCGAGCTGAGGGCGGTCAGGGCGCTCAGCGCCAGCACCCGCCCGATCACCCCGCGGTCGGTCGCGAGGAGCAGGCGCGGGGCGCGCCACGTCCAGGGCGTCGCCCAGAGCAGCGCCGCCGCCACCGGCAGCCGGATCGCCTGGGCGGTCACGGCGTCCATCTCCCGGAGCGGCGCCTTCATCAGGACCACCGAGATCGCCCAGGCGATGGAGGCGACCGTGGCGGCGCCGACGCCGAGCCACCAGCGCTCCTCGCCGGGCGTCTCCTCCCGCTTCCCCAGCACGATGAGCGCGAGCCCGCCGAGAGTCAGGACGGCCCCCGTGACGATCTGGAGGGTGATCGCCTCGTCGAAGAACATCGCGGCGAGCGCGGCGGCGATCAGCGGGTACGTCATGGCGACCGTCAGCGCGCGGGCCGTGCCGAGGCTCCGGGTGCTCTCGAAGAAGACCGTGTCGCCGATCGAGATGGCGAAGAGGATGGACACGGCGAGGAGGCCGAACGCTCTCGGTGAGACCGCGACGAGCTGGCCGAGCCCGCCGCCGAGCAGGATCCACGCCAGGAGGAACGCGCCACTCAGGCTCGACCGGATCGCGTTGACCGAGGCCGCGTTGAAGACGGGGATCAGGGTGCGGACGAGCAGGCTGGTGATCGCCCAGGTCACGGCCGAGCCCAACGCGCACAGCGCCCCCACTCCGGAGTCGGACAGAAGACCCACGAGTGTGTGACAATACCAGAACATGCTGACCGGCGCGCTCTATCGGCTCTACGAGCGGCGGCTCCTGACGGAGGTCCAGCGCCGCCCCGCGCCGCGTCATCTCGGGCTCATCCAGGACGGCCACCGCCGGTTCGCGCGGGAGTCCGGCCTCGCCGACCTCGGGGAAGGGTACCGGCTGGGCGCCGACAGGACGGAGGAGGTCCTCGCCTGGTGCTCCGACCTCGCCATCCCCATGGTCACTCTCTGGTGGCTCTCGACGGAGAACCTCTCGCGCGACTCGGACGACGTGACGGCCGTCCTCGATGTGATCGAGGCCAGGATGGCGGCGTGGGTCCGGGGCGGGATCGCCGAGCGGCTCGGCATGCGGGTCCGTCCGATCGGCAAGCTCGACCTCCTTCGCCCCTCGGCCCTCGAGGCGCTCCAGCTCGCCGAGTCGGCCACGCGCCACCACACCCGGATTCTCCTGAACGTGGGCGTCGGGTACGGCGGCCGGCAGGAGATCGTCGACGCCGTCCAGGGCTACCTCCGGGACGCCTTCACGAGCCAGGAGCCTCCCGAGAAGATCCTCGAGGGCCTCACGCCCGACGCCGTCGACAAGTACCTCTACACCTACGACTGCCCCGACCCCGACCTCATCATCCGCACCAGCGGCGAGGTGCGCCTCTCCGGGTTCATGCTCTGGCAGAGCGCCTACAGCGAGTTCTACTTCTGCGACGCGTACTGGCCGGCGTTCCGGAAGATCGACTTCCTGCGCGCCATCCGTAGCTACCAGCTCCGGCACCGGCGGTTCGGGAAGTAGCCCGGCGCCGCGGGGCCGGGAGGGAGCGACGATGGATCGGCGCTGGCGGGAGGGGCTCGAGCGCCTCCGAGCCCGGGTGGACGCGACCGGGATGGCGGTCCGCGAGGGCTTCCCCCACTATGGCGACGTCGCGACGGGGAGCTGGACGACCTCGCCGGCCGGCGACTGGACCGGCGGGTTCTGGTGCGGCATGTGCTGGCTCGCCGCGCTCGGCGGGGGCGAGCCGCGCCATCGCCGCTGGGCCCTCGAGTGGGCCGAGCGGCTCCGGCCCCGCGCCGGCTCGGATACCGTCTTCCGCGGCTTCCTCTTCTACTACGGCGCGCTCCTGGGCGCCGTCCTCCTGGGTGACGCCCCCGCCCGCGAGCTGGGGCTGGCGGGCGCAAAGGGGCTCGCCGGGAGCTTCAATCCGAGCGCCGGCGTCTTCCCGCTCGGCAACGAGGCGGAGGAGGCGTCCGACGTCGGGCGCGGGGAGTCGAGCATCGACGGGGTGCAGGGCATGGCGCTCCTGGTCTGGGCCGCGCGCGAGACGGGCGAGACGTCGTGGCGGGAGATGGCCGTGCGCCACACGCGGCGCCACGTCGAGTTCTGCGTGCGGCCGGACGGCTCGGTCTGCCAGTCAGCGTCGTTCGAGCCCGCCACCGGGAAGACCCTGCGCCGCTACACCCACAAGGGGATCCACGACGCGAGCACCTGGGCGCGCGCCCAGGCCTGGGGGATCCTCGGCTACACGGTCATGCACCAGTGGACCGGCGAGCCGGACTTCCTCGACGTCGCGCGGCGGACGGCCGACTGGTGGCTGGCGCACCTCCCCGGCGATCGCATCGCGCCCTGGGACTTCGACGATCCCGCGGGAGCCGGCGCGACCCGCGACACCTCCGCGACCGCGATCGTGGCCGCGTCGCTCCTCAAGCTCGCGGCACTGGCCCCCGACGGCGAGCGCCGGAATATCTACCGCGCTGCCGCCGAGGCGAGCGTCGAGGCCCTCCTCGAGCGCTACCTGGACCAGCGCGGCATCCTCTCGCACGGCTGCTACAACAAGCGGATCGACCTGGCGACCCAGCACGAGTTGATCTGGGGGTCGTACTACCTCTTCGAAGCGCTGCACGTGCTGACGGGCGCCCTCGACGCCACCCGGATCTAGCCCTCAGCGCCGCCGACGGCCAGCGCCGGGGGGAGCGGGCCCTCGGTCGCTCGAGAGACACTCGCTCCGAGGGCCCCTCCCCCGGCGCTCTCGTCATCAGCGCGAGTGTCGTTTCGAGTGACTGGGAGTGCCCTCCCCTCCGGCCGCCTTCGCTGGCAGCATCGATTCGAGGAGCGCGCGCATCTCGGCGCTGTTCCACTCCCGCGCGCCGACGGCCACGCCGGCGACCTCACCGCCCGGCCTGACGAGGAACGTCGCGGGGATTCCGCCGACCCGCCAGGCCCCGGCGGTCTTCACCTCCGGATCGAGGAGGATGGGGAAGGTCAGCCGGAGGTTCCTGACGTACGGCTCGATGAGGCTCCGCGGCGCGCCGCGGTCGACGGAGACGCCGAGGACCACGAGCCCGCGCTCGCGGTACTCGCGCCAGAGCGCCTCGAGCGTCGGCATCTCGATCGTGCACGGCTGACACCACGTGGCCCAGAAGTTGAGGACGACGAGCCTGCCCCGGTAGTCCTCGAGGGTGGCGGTGCGTCCCTCGAGCGTCTTGAGCCTGAACGCGGGGCCGCGCTGGCCCTCCTTGAACTCCGTGACGCCCGCCCGCTCGAAGACGTCGAGGACGGCGGCCTGCTCGACGTGATGGCCGCCTTGCTCACCAGGGCGTCGTGTCGGAAGCGCCCAGAGCGCCAGACCGAGAATCACGACCCCCAGCACCACGCGCACGACCGTGTCGCGCCGGCGCTGGCCGAGGACGGCGCTAGACGCCCAGCTTCTCACGGGTGAGGGGACTCTCCCGGAGCTCCCCGGCGGGCCCCTCGAACACGATCGAGCCCTTCTCCATGATGTAGCCCCGGTCGCACACGTTCAGGGCCATCCGCGCGTTCTGCTCGACGAGGAGCACGGTGACGCCGAGCCGCTTGAGCTCCGCGAGCATCTCGCGGATGTGGCGGACCAGGGCCGGCGCGAGCCCCTGCGTGGGCTCGTCCATGAGGATGATCCTGGCACCGGCCATCATCACCCGAGCGATCGCGAGCATCTGCTGCTCGCCGCCGGAAAGGGTCTTGCCCGCCTGGTCGATCCGCTCGCGCAGGCGCGGGAAGTGGCCGAACACCTCGTCGAGCCGCCGCCGCCTGAGCGTCGCCGAGCGGTCGGGGACCGCGGAGAGCCCGAGCTCGAGATTCTCGCGGACGGTGAGGCCGGGGAAGATCCGGCGGTTCTCGGGGACGAAGCCGACGCCGAGTCGCGCGATCTCGTGCGGGGTGAGCCGCATGAGGTCCCGGCCGTCGTACTGGATCGAGCCCCGCCAGGGTCTGAGGAACCCCATGGCCGTCTTCATGAGGGTGGTCTTCCCCATGCCGTTCCTGCCGAGGAGCGCCACCGCCTCGCCCTCGCGGACTTCGAGCGAGACGCCGAAGAGGATCGGCGTCGCGCCGTAGCCCGCGTGCACGTCACTGATGCGTAGCATCACGTGAATCGCGTAGCATCATGTGAATCGGTGAGCATCAGTCGTCGGCGCCGCCGAGGTACGCCTCGATCACTCGCGGGTCGCTCCGGATCTGGTCGGGCGTTCCCTCGGCGATCTTCTCGCCGAAGTGGAGCACGGCGACCCGGTCGGAGATCCCCATGACCACGCTCATGTCGTGCTCGATGAGGAGCACCGTGAGCCCGCGGGCCTGCGCGATCCTCCTGATCAGCGCGGTCGCCTCCTTGGTCTCCCCGGGCGTCATCCCGGCCGTCGGCTCATCCAGCAGGAGCAGCGTGGGCTCGGTCGCGAGCGCCAGGCAGATCTCGAGGTATCGCTGCTCGCCGTGCGAGAGGTTCTCGGCTAGATCGTCGCGGCGCCCACCGAGGCCGAAGGCCTCGAGCAATTCCATGACCGGTCGCTCCACGTCCGGCGACCGCCAGAGCGAGCTGAGGCGCCCTGACACCCCGGCACGGGACTGGCAGGCGACGCGGACGTTCTCGAGCACGGAGATCTCGGGGAAGATGTTGGTGATCTGGAAAGTCTTCGCGAGGCCCCGGCGGTTGATCGCCTCCGGCGTGAGCCCCGTGATCTCCTCGCCGCGGAAGACGACCCGGCCCGCCGTGGGCAGGTAGAGCCCGGCGATGACGTTGAACAGCGTCGACTTGCCGGCGCCGTTCGGCCCGATGACGGAGTAGACGTCCCCGGCGCGGACGGCGAGGCTCACGCCGTCGAGCGCGGCGAGCGCCCCGAAGCTCTTGGAGACGCCCTGGACCTCGAGGACTACGCCGTCGACCGCCACTGGCGGAACCCGAGCATGCGCCGGAAGCCCAGGAGGCCTTTCGGCATGAACAGGACGATGAAGACGAGGACGAGACCGATGATGATGAAGTACCACTCGACGTAGGACGACACCTTCTCCTGGAGGACGACGAAGAAGGCGCCGCCCACGATCGGGCCCACGAGGGTGCCGATCCCGCCGATCATGACCATGATGATGAACTCGCCGGAGACGGTCCAGAGCATGAGGTCGGGGGTCGCGAAGGCCGCGCGCCCCGGATAGAGGGCGCCGCCCAGGCCGGTCAGGAGCGCGGAGATCATGCAGACCGCCATCTTGTAGCGCTGGACGTTGTAGCCGAGAAACCGCGCCCGGTCCTCGTTCTCCCGGATCGCGACGAGCACCCGGCCGAAGTGCGAGGCGACGAGCACGCGGCAGGCCGCCCACGCCGCGAAGAGGTACGCGAGGATCAGGTAGTAGTTGCGGAGCGGCGTGTCGATCGCGACGGCCGACCAGAGGTGCGGGGCGGCCAGCCCTTGGATGCCGTCGGAGCCGCCGAAAGTCTGCGTGTAGCGGAAGAAGGTGTAGACGACCTCCGCGAAGATCAGCGTGAGGAGCGCGAAGTAGATCCCGCGGCGGGTCGTCGAGAAGTAGCTCACCAGGAGCGCGTAGAGCCCGACGACGACGAGCGCGAAGGCCAGGCACAGGGGGAGCGACCGGACGCCGCGCTCGAGCAGCACCGCCGTCGAGTAGGCGCCCAGCCCGAAGAACGCGGCGTGCCCGAACGACACGAGTCCGGTGTAGCCCATCAGGAGATCGAGGCTCATCGCGATCGCGCCGAAGAGGAGCGCGTCGAACGCGAGCAGCAGGTAGTACTGCGACATCCCCGGCAGGAGCGGCAGCGCCGCGAGCGCGGCGAACACGACCGCCGCGCGGACCCACGTCCCTCTACTCAAGGACGCCCTCCCGGCCGAAGAAGCCGCGTGGGCGAACGATCAGGACGAGGATCATGATGCCGAAGATCGCGATCGCCACCCGCTGGGGGTTCATCCAGAGGGAGAAGAGGCTCTGGGCGATGCCGATCACGAAGGCCGCCACGACCGAGCCGCCCATCGACCCCATCCCGCCCAGGATCACGACGATGAAGGCGAGGAGGATCATCTCGACTCCCATCTGGGGGTACACGGTGAAGATCGGCGCGAGGAGGAGCCCGGCGAGAGCGGCCAGCGCGGCGGAGCCGGCGAAGGTGAGGGTGAAGACGCGCGGCACGTTGACGCCGAGCCCGTCCAGCATCTCGGCGTCCTGCACCGCGGCCCGCACGATGACGCCGGCGCGCGTCCGTGTGAAGAAGAGCCAGATGGCGACGAGGAGGAGGGAGGAGGTCGCGAGGAGGAACAGCCGGTAGTTCGGGTAGGTCATGCCGAGGAGCGGCGTCGAGCCGGTGACCGGCGGCAGGATGCGGCGCATGTCGCCGCCGAAGATCTGGCGCACGCCTTCGCGGAAGGCGAGCGCCAGGCCGAACGTGAGGATGAGAGCGTAGAGCGGTTCCCGCTTGTAGAGGGGGCGGAGGGTGGCGGCCTCGGTCAGGGCGCCGAGCGCGCCCACGAGGAGCGGCGCCACGACCAGCGCCACCCAGAAGGAGTGGGTCACGCCGATGACCGCGATCCCGGCGTAGGCGCCCATCATGTACAGCTCGCCGTGGGCGAAGTTCATCACGCCCAGCAGCCCGAAGATCACCGTGAGGCCCAGCGCCAGCAGCCCCAGCGCGGCCCCGAAGACGAGGCCGTGCAAGAGCTGCGGCAGCAGGACCGCGACGACGTAGTCCATGATGATCGGGAGAGCGCCTCCGCAAGCGGGGCGGAGCGTAACATCAACCCCCGCCGTTTGTCACGCGGGGCAGGCCAGATGCGGGCGAAAGATCGTGCGAACGCGTCCTTGACGGAGCGCGCGAAGGTGACGATACTCGCGTGCCATGCAGCGCGTAGCCAGCCCGAAACTCGTCGGAGCCCGGGTGCCACGAGTCGAGGACACCCGCCTGCTCGTGGGGGAAGGACGGTACGTCGACGACTTCAGGCCCACCGGATGCCTCTACGCGGCCTTTCTCCGGAGCCCTCACGCCCACGCCTGCCTCGCCCGCGTCGAGACCGGAGCCGCCCGGAGCCTGCCCGGGGTCGTGGTGGTGGTCACCGGCGAGGAGATGGCCGGCTGGACCAGGCCGGTACGGGCGGCCTCCAAGATGGCGGGCTATCGCGTCTCCAGCTTTCCCGCTCTGGCATCCGGCAAGGTGCGGTACGTCGGGGAAGCGGTGGCCCTCGTGGTGGCCGAGAGCCGGTACGTCGCCGAGGACGCCGCCGAGCGGATCAGCGTCGACTACGAGCCGCTCGGGAGCGTCAGAGATCCCGAGGCCGCGCTGGCGCCGGGCGCCCCCGTGCTCCACGACGAGGCCGGCGGGAACCTGATCGTGAGCCGGGAGTTCAGCCGCGGCGACGTCGACGGCGCGATCGACGCGGCGCCGGTCGTGGTACGCGGCCGCTTCCGCTTCCGCCGCCACACCGCCCTCTGCATGGAGAACCGGGGCTGCCTCGCGGAGTACAGCCTGGCCACCGGGATGCTGGTCCTCCGCTCCTCGACGCAGTGCCCCGGCCTCGTGCGCGACGTCCTCGCCGACCTCCTCGATCTACCCGAGCACCGCATCCGCGTGGTGGCGGCCGACGTGGGGGGCGGGTACGGCGCCAAGGCCTCGCTCTACCCGGAGGAGATCGCCGTGTGCGCGGTGGCCCGCCATCTCGGGCGGCCGGTGAAGTGGATCAGCGACCGCCGGGAGGATCTGCTGGCGACCTCGCAGGCGTGGGACGAGACGATCGAGGCCGAGCTGGCCCTGACCGGCGAGGGCATCGTGCTCGGTCTTCGGGCCGAGGTGACCGCGGACATCGGCGCCTACTCGATCTACCCGTGGACCGCCGGCATCGAGCCCGTCCAGGTCATCAGCTTCCTCCCGGGACCGTATCGGGTGCCGACCTACCGCGGCCGCACGCGCGGCGTCGCCACCTGCAAGGCGCCGATGGGCCCCTACCGTGGCGTGGGGAGACCGCCCGCGGTGTTCGCGATGGAAGGGCTGCTCGACCGGGCCGCCCGGCGTCTCGGACTCGACCCGACAGAGATCCGCCTCCGCAACTTCATCCGGGGAGACGACTTCCCCTACAAGTCCCCGTCGGGGATCGTCTGGGACCGCTCGAGCTTCACCGAGACGCTGCTCCGGGCGCGTGACGCGCTCGGGTACGAGGCGGCGCGGGCGGACCAGGCCCGGGCGCGGACGGAAGGGCGGTGGGTCGGCATCGGGATCGCCTCCTACGTCGAGCTGACCGGGATCGGCTCCGCCATCCCGGTCTCGCCGGGCATGCCGGTGGCGACGGGAACGGAGGCCGCCACCATCCGGGTCGATCCCGCCGGCACCGTCACCGCGGTCTTCGGGATCGCGTCCCACGGCCAGGGGCTCGAGACCTCGCTCGCGCAGATCGTCGCCGACGAAGTCGGCGTGAAGCTGGGGGACGTCCACGTGGTCCACGGCGACACGGCCCTGTCTCCCTATGGGACGGGGACGTACGCGAGCCGGAGCGCGGTGCTGGCGGGCGGGGCGGCCATCCTCGCCGGCCGTGCCGTCGCCGAGAAGGCCATGCGGATCGCCGCCCACCTGCTCGAGGCCGCCCCCGAGGACCTGACGATCCGGGAGGGTCGCATCTCCGTGCGGGGGATGGCCGACCGGGCCGTCACCCTCCGCGATGTCGCCAGGGCCGCCTACTCGGGCGTGCGGCGGCTGCCGAAGGGGATGGAGCCGGGTCTCGAAGCCACCCGCTTCTACGATCCCTACTACGGCACCGCGTCCAACGCGACCCACGCCGCGGTCGTCGAGGTGGATCGGGACACCTTCGCGGTGAGGATCCAGCGCTACGTCGTCGCCGAGGACTGCGGCACCATCATCAACCCGCTGATCGTGGACGGGCAGGTGCACGGTGGGGTGGCGCAAGGGCTGGGGGCGGCACTGCTGGAGGAGATCGTGTACGACGAGAGCGGTCAGCTCCTTACCGGCACCCTGATGGACTACCTGGCCCCCACCGCCAGCGAGATCCCGACGATGGAGGTGCACCACCTGGAGACGCCGTCACCCACCACGCTCGGCGGCTTCCGCGGCATGGGGGAAGGGGGAACGATTGGGGCGCCGGCGGTCATCGCCAACGCCGTGGCCGACGCCCTGAGCCCGCTCGGCATCGAGGTGAACGAGCTCCCCATCACTCCGGAGCGGTTGTTCCGGCTGCTCAGGAAGGCCGGGGCGGTGGCCTGACGGGAGGACGCGACCCATGGATCTCGGACTTCGCGGGAAAGTCGCGCTGGTGACGGGCGCCGGTCGTGACATCGGCCGGGAGGTCGCCCTCCACCTGGGCCGGGAGGGCGCGACCGTCGTCGTCAACTACAGCCGGTCGGAGGCGGAGGCCCGCGCCACGGTGGCGGAGATCGAGGCGGCGGGGAGCGCCGCCGTGGCCTACGGCGCGGACATCGGGGACTACGACGCCGTCCGCCGCATGGCGGAGGACGTCGGCCGGGCGGTGGGGCCGATCGACGTCCTCGTCAACAACGCCGGGGTGGTGATCCCGCAGTTCTTCCTGGACACGAAGCCGGCGGACTGGCGTCGTCAGATCGACGTCGACCTCTACGGGGCCATCCACACCTGCCACGCGATCGCCCCCGGGATGGTGGCGCGCAAGTCCGGCCGCATCATCAACCTCACGGGCGACTCTGCGCGGGTGGGCCAGCCGCGCCTGTCCATCTCGGCGGCGGCGCGGGGCGGCGTCCTGACGCTGACGCGGACCCTCGCCCGCGAGCTGGGCCACGCGAACGTCACCGTGAACGCCGTGGCCTGCGGGTGGGTCCAGACCGGCCACATGGACACGGCGTGGTGGGACGCCAACCGGGAGAAGATTCTCCAGTCCTATCCCATCCGGCGCCTGGGCCGACCCGACGACATCGCGCCGCTGGTGGCGTTCCTCGCGTCCGACCTCGCCTCCTGGATCACGGGCCAGACCATCAGCGTCAGCGGGGGCTACACGACGGTCGGCTGACCAGGCGTCAGTTCTTCTTCTTGATCTCCCACGTGAAGCCCTCGACCGGGTCCTTGCCCACCATCGGCTCGCCGATCGTGTCCTTGCCGGCGAGCGTGGCGATCGGGATGTTCTTTCCCTTCTCCACCCGGTAGAGGTGCATGTCCATCACGACCTGGTGGTCCTCCTTGCGGATGCACTGGCGCCCGATGTGCGTCCCGTCGACGCACATCCCCTCGAGGGCCTCGGCCACTTTGTCGGAGTCGAAGCTCTTCACCTTCTCCACCGCCGCCGCCCAGAAGAGCATCGCGTCGTACGCGCCGGCCATGATGTTGGCGTCCACCCCGAACTTCTTCTTGAACTTGGCGTTGAAGGCCTGCATGTGCCTGTCCGGGTTGTACGGCGAGTAGTGCGCGAGCTGGATGAACCCCTCCATCGGCTCCGCGATCGCCGGCAGGTCCTGCTGCAGCAGGAAGCAGTCGATGCCCGCCAGCTTGTACTTCTTGGTCATCCCGAAGGAGTGGAGCTGCGTCATCAGCCGGAGCGAGTCCGTGCCCGCGAAGGCGAGGAACAGCACGTCGGGGTTCTTGCCGTTGATGTCGCCGAACCACGGGCTGAAGTCCTTCGTGTCGAGCGGCGCGCCGGCCACGCCCACCACCTCGCCGCCGAGCTTCTCGATCGAGGTCTTGAACTGGCGGAAGTCCGACTGGCCCATCGCGTTGTCGGTGTAGAAG
>JACQWC010000073.1 GCA_016209635.1 Candidatus Rokuibacteriota bacterium
CTGCACGAAGTTCCCGAGGCGGTGGCCCAGGCTGTTCGGCGTGGGCTTGGCGGAGAGCTGGCCGAGCGCGGTCGCCTGCTCGGGGTTCTTCTTGAAGTGGTAGCCGGCCTCGAGGTTCTTGATCGCCGTCTGCGTGATGGGCAGGTAGCCGGTCGTGACGTGCCACCACATCTGCTGGTGGGGCTCGGCGATGAACTTCATGAACTGAGCGACGCCCTTGTAGTCGGCGGGCTTCTGGCCCTTCATCACCCAGAGCGTCGCGCCGCCGACCACCGCGTTCTGCTTCCGGTACGGCGCGCCCCAGTGGGGCAGCTGGCCGGTCCCCCACGCGAACTTCAGCGACTTCTTGAAGCCGCCGATCACGGCGGACGACTGGACGAGCATCGCGCAGTCGCCGTTGATGAACTTCGGATCCGGCTGGCCCATGCGCCCGCCGTAGGAGTAGACCCCCTCCTTCTGCCAGGCCGCGAGCTGGCCGATGTGCTTCACGCCGAACTCGCCGTTGATCAGGAGCTTCGTGTCGAGCCCGGCGTAGCCGTTCTGGTTGGTCGAGAACGGCTGGTCGTGCCACGGGAACGTGTTCTCGAGCATCGTCCAGGACGGCCACGACGTCGTGAACCCGCACTTTGCCGCGCCCGCTGCGATGATCTTCTTCGAGGCCTCGCCGACCTCCTTCCAGGTCGCGGGCGGCTTGTCGGGATCGAGCCCGGCCTTCTTGAAGGCGTCCTTGTTGTAGTAGAGGATCGGGCTCGACGAGTTGAACGGCATCGAGTAGAGGTTGCCGTCCTTCGAGTAGTAGCCCGTCACCGGCCTGATGAAGTCGCCCCAGTTGACGGCGATCTCCTGCTCCTTCATGAGCTGGAAGATCGGGTAGATCGCCCCCGAGAGGAGCATCGTCTGGGTCCCGACGTCGAAGACCTGGACGACGTGGGGCGGATTCTTCTGCCGGTACGCCGCGATGGCGCCGGTGAGGACCTCGGGGTACGTCCCCTTGTTGAGGGCCTTGACCTCGTACTCCGCCTGGCTCTGATTGAACTGTCGAACCAGCTCGTTCACGGTCTCGCCGAGCTGTCCCCCCATCGCGTGCCAGAAGTGGATCTCCGTCTTCGCGAGCGACTCGGCGGGGACCCCGAGGGGGAGAGCGAGCCCGAGAGCGACGACGCCTGCCCAGCGCTTGACGAACACCTTCATGGTGTCCTCCCGTCTTCGAGTGACCGGATTCGGACGGCCCGAGGAATGCGGGGGGGCGCCGACCGGTGCCGAAATATAGCACGGCCCGCGGCGCCGCCGGCGACCAGATCGACCAGCCCGATCGTCGTCATCGCAGCCCCACCACGCACGTCACGTCCTGAAACGGTGGGAGCGGTCGACATACGCGTGATACGCCTCCAGCTCGGCGGCGAGCCGGCGAGGCGTCCACCCGGTGAGCTCCGCCATCCGCCGGCCGATCGACTCCGCGCAGTCGAGCCCCTGGCACCGGCTCGTGCCGATGCCCGTGCGGCGGAGCAGGAAGTCCTGGAGCGAGACCGCCAACTCCTCCTGCACCGCCAGGTGGAGCTGCGCGACGATCTCCGGGTTCCGGGGGCAGAGCCGCTCCGTGCCGCCGGCCACCTTGCCCGCGAGCTCGATCACGCGGGGATAGGCGCGGCCGTAAGTGCTGACGAGCGTCTCCAGCGTCTCCCGCGGGAGCCCCGACGCGGCCGCCTCCCCCGACACGTCGAGCCACGCGCGCGCCTCGACGCGCCCCACCTCCTCGTCGGTCCCGTCCAGCGTCAGCCGTTCGGTGCGGCCCGCCCCGGCGCGTCCGAGCGCGCGGGCCACGCGCGCGCCGAGCTCGGCGGCGAGGCTGCGGTAGCAGGTGAGCTTCGTCCCCGTGATCGAGAGGAATCGGCCGCTCTCCTCGGCCACGATCCGGTGGGCGCGCGAGACGTCCGAGGCGCGGTACCCCTCCTCGAAGGAGAGCGGGCGGACGCCCGCGTACGTGTAGGCCACCTCGCCGGGGGTGAGGCGCGGGTCCGGCAGGGCCCGCCGCACCTCGTCGAGCAGGTACGCGACCTCGCCACGCGTCGCATGGAGCCGGTCGAGGTCGCCCTCGAAGTCGGTGTCGGTCGTGCCGATGAGCGAGAAGTCCCGCCAGGGGATGACGAAGATCATCCGGTCGTCGCCGGTCGCGTGGTAGATCGCGCGCTCGGTCAGCCGCGGGAGCAGGCAGTGGATCCCCTTCGTCGTCCGTACGATCCGCCGACCGCGCTCCCGGACGCCCGCCCGCTCGCGGATCTGGTCGACCCACGGGCCCGTCGCGTTCACCACGACCCCCGCGCCCAGCGTGGCGACGCGCCCCGAGAGGAGGTCGCGGACCCGCACGCCCGCGGGGGGGCCTCGCCGGTCCCGAACGACCTCCTCGACGTCCGCGTAGTTGAAGGCGCGCGCGCCGTGGCGGCACGCCGAGAGAACGTTCTCGAGACACATCCGCTCCGGGAACACGAGGAGGTCGTCGAAATAGTAGCCGGCGCCGCGCAGGTCCTCGGCGCGGATGGAGGGCTCGAGGCTCAGCGCATCGACGGTGCGGAGCACCCGGTAGCGCTCCCGGTTCCGGCCCGGAGTGAGGAGATCGTAGAGCTTCAGGCCGATGCGCACCTTGATGAGGCTGCGCGAGGAGTCGCGGTACACGGGGACCAGGAACGGCAGCGGCCGGACCAGGTGGGGCGCCAGCCGCCGGAGCGTCTCCCGCTCGCGGAGCGACTCGCGCACGAGGGCGAAGTCGAACAGCTCGAGATAGCGCAGGCCGCCGTGGATCAGCTTCGAGGAGCGCGACGTCGTGCCCGACGCGAAGTCTCCCTTTTCGACGAGGGCGACCGAGACGCCGCGCAGGGCCAGATCACGCGCCACGCCGGCACCCGCCATCCCGCCGCCGATGACGACGACATCGTACTGGCCGTCGACGAGCTCATGGGGCCGGGTCATGGCGCCGGGGGACGAGATCGCCTCATGACCGAATCAACTCCCGCAGTGATCCTAACACGGCGTCGGGGCCGATCTCGGCGATGCGCGGATCGTCGGCGGGCGTGATCCCGGTCAGGACGAGCACGGTCGCGAGACCGAGCCGCTTGCCCATCACGATGTCCGTCTCGATGCGGTCGCCGACGATCACGCACTCACCGGCCGAGACGCCGAGCGCGCGGAGCGCGACCTCGAGGATGATCGGAGACGGCTTGCCGACGATGACCTCGACCGTCCGCCCCGTCACCGCCTCGACGGCCGCGATCATCCCGGCGCAGTCCGGGATCTCGCCGTCCTCGGTCGGGCACGTCCGATCGGGGTTCGTCGCGATCAGGCGGGCGCCGGAGCGCCGGACCGCCTGGAGCGCGGTGTTGAGCTTCGCGTAGTCGAAGGTGCGGTCGAACGCGATCACCACCCAGCGGACGCGGTGATCGGCGCGCACCTCGAAGCCGTGGGCGCGGAGCTCGTCGACGAGCGGCGGCTCGCCGATGACGAAGACCGGCGCGCCGGGATCGAGACTCTGGAGATGCCGCGCGAGGACGAGCGACGAGTTGATCACGTCGGCGGGCGTGGCGGGGATGCCGAGCCGCGTCAGCTTCCCCGCGTACTGCTCGCGGGTCTGGAGCGGCTTGTTCGACAGGAACGCGACACGGCGGCCGGCGTATCTCAGCGCGGCGATGGTCTCGGCGGCACCCGGGATCAGCCCCTCGCCCCGGTACACGGTGCCGTCGAGGTCGAAGAGCCAGCCACGATGCGGCAGCCGAATGGTCACGGCAGGCCCCAGCGCTGCCAGTCCTCACCCTCGACGCGATAGTCCTCGAGCGGCAGCCTCGGCGCTCTCCGCATCGTCCTCCCCCGACCGCGCCGCGCGTGTCCCCGCGTGCGGCTGTACATTACCCGATCGCCCCGGCGCCCGCCGAGGCTATACTGCATGCGAGTCTCGCATGGTGCCCACGCCGAGACTGTCGATCGTCGTTCCCGCCTACAACGAGGCCGCCACGGTCGCCGAGGCGATCGCCCGCGCTCGCAACGCGCCGCTCGCGCTGTCGGCGGAGGTCATCGTCGTGGACGACGGCTCGACCGACGGCACGGACCGTGTCCTCACCCGCCTGGCCGCCGGAGCGCCCGACACGATCCGCGTCTTCCTTCACGGGACGAACCGGGGCAAGGGCGCGGCCGTGCGGACGGCGCTCGGGCACGCGCGCGGCGACATCGTGCTCATCCAGGACGCCGATCTCGAGTACGATCCCAGGGATTACCCCCTCCTGCTCGAGCCGATCCTCGAGAACCAGGCGGACGTGGTCTTCGGGAACCGGTTCCACGGCGGTCCCCACCGCGTGCTCTACTTCTGGCACTATGTCGGCAACCGCCTCCTCACTCTCCTGACGAACCTCGTCACGGGGCTCAACCTCGCCGACATGGAGGTGGGCTATAAGGTGTTCCGGGCCGACGTCCTCCGCCGCATCACGCTCGCCTCCGACCGCTTCGGCTTCGAGCCCGAGATCACGGTGAAGGTGGCGCGGCTGGGCTGCCGCGTCTACGAGGTCCCGATCCGGTACCACGGCCGGACCTACGAGGAGGGCAAGAAGATCGGCTGGCGCGACGGTCTCGCCGCGCTCTTCCACATCGTCCGCTTCCGGCTCTTCGACTGAGGGCTCGCCGACGCCCGGCGCGCCCGCCGGACGCTCCTCAGCGGAGGAGCGGCGCGACCGCGGCCTGTGCCAGGTCCGCGAACGGCGCCGGTATTACGCCGAGCAGTACGACGCCGAGGAGCGCGATCGCGAGCGCCAGCCCACCGGCGAACGAGGGCGCGTAGGTGGTCGGCATCCCCTCGGGCTCGCGCATGTACATGTACACGATCACACGGAGGTAGTAGTACGCCGCCACCGCGGAGTTCAGCACGGCGATGACGGCGAGCCACACGTGCCCGCCCCGGACGGCGGCGCCGAAGAGGTAGAACTTGCCGACGAAGCCGGCGAGCGGGGGAATCCCGATCAGCGAGAGGAGGAAGAGCCCGAGCGTCGCGGCGAGGAGCGGGTGGCGCCGGGCGAGCCCCGCGTAGTCGGCGACGTCGACCGCCTCCTCACGGGCGCGCTCGCAGAGCGTGATCACGCCGAAGGTCCCGGCGGTCGTGAACGTGTACGCCAGCAGGTAGAAGAGGACGGCCCCGGCCCCGAGCGTCCCACCCGCCACGAGTCCGACCAGCATGTACCCGACGTGCGCCACCGACGAGTAGGCCAGCATCCGCTTCAGGTTCGACTGCGCGATCGCCACCACGTTGCCCAGCGTCATCGTCACGACGGCGAGCGCCCAGAGGAGCGCCGTCCAGTCCGCCCGGACCGCCGGCACCGCCACCACCAGCACGCGGATCAGCGCGGCGAACGCGCCCGCCTTCGACCCCGTCGCGATCAGCGCCGTCACGCTCGTCGGCGCCCCCTGGTACACGTCGGGCGCCCACATATGGAAGGGCACGGACGAGATCTTGAACCCGAAACCGACCAGCAGGAGGCCGAGGCCCACGGAGAGCATCGGATCGCGCGGGCGCCCGGCGACCGCGGCGGCGATGCGGTCGAAGTTCGTGGCGCCGGTCGCCCCGTACACCAGGGCGATGCCGTAGAGCAGGAAGGACGAGGCGAAGGCGCCGAGGAGGAAGTACTTCATCGACGCCTCGCCCGAGGCGAGGCGCATCTTGAACAGCCCGGCCAGGACGTAGAGGGACAGCGACATCAGCTCGAGCGCGAGGAACACCACGATGAGGTCGCCGGCCGAGGCCAGCAGCATCATGCCGGCGGTCGCGAAGAGCACCAGCGCGTAGTACTCGCCCGACTCCGCGCCGGCCCGCCGCAGGTAGTCCGTCGACAGGAGCACGATCATCGCCGCCGCGTAGCAGATCACGATGTCGAAGAACAGGGCGTAGTTGTCGAGCAGCACCATGTCGCGGAACGCGCGGGTCTCGGCGCCCCACCGCCAGAGCGCCGCGAGCAGCGCCAGGACGATGCCGGCGAGCGCGACCGCGCCCAGGTGCTCCTTCGTGTCACGTGGGGGCAGGAGGTCGAGGAGGAGCAGGATGCCAGCGGCGCCCAGGATCAGCAGGGCGGGCAGCAAGGCGATCAGCTCCACCGGCGGCGCCGCGATGTTGGCCATCAGCGCGCGACGGACGCGGCCGCCCCGTGGAGGGGTCCCACGGAGGCGGCACTCGCCTTGCTGTGGACCTGGTTGATCAGCGCCTCGATGCTCGCTTCCGTCTTCCCCGTGAACGTGAGCGGGTAGACGCCGATCCACACGATGAAGAGGATGATCGGCGCCAGCACCGCCCACTCCCGCGCTGTCAGGTCGCGGAGCCCGCGGTTTGCCTCGTGCGTGATCTCGCCGAAGATCACCCGCTGGTACATCCAGAGGAGGTAGACGGCGGCGAAGATGATGCCCAGCGTGGCGACGGCGGCCAGGATCGGGCTCGCCTGGAACGCGCCCACGAGGATGAGAAACTCGCCCACGAACCCGTTCAGGCCGGGCAGGCCGAGCGAGGAGAGCGACACGACCATGAACAGGGCCGAGAAGGCGGGGATCACCCGCCACAGGCCGCCGAAGTCGGCGATGAGCCGGCTGTGACGGCGCTCGTAGATCATCCCGACCATCAGGAAGAGGGCCCCGGTCGAGATCCCGTGGTTCACCATCTGGATGAGGCCGCCGACCAGCCCCTGCTGGGTCAGCGTGAAGATGCCGAGCATCACGAACCCGAGGTGGCTCACGCTCGAGTACGCGACCAGCTTCTTGAGATCCGGCTGCACGGTCGACACCCAGGCGCCGTAGATGATGCCGATCACGGCGAGGGCCACGATGAGGGGAGCGAACGTGAGGCTCGCGTCCGGGAAGAGCGGGAGGCAGAACCGGAGGAAGCCGTAGGTGCCCATCTTCAGAAGAACGCCGGCCAGGATGACGCTCCCCGCGGTCGGCGCCTCGACGTGCGCATCGGGCAGCCACGTGTGCAGCGGGAAAAGCGGCACCTTGATGGCGAAGGCCAGCGCGAACGCGAGGAACATCAGATTCTGCGCGAGCCCGGGGGGCACCACCCAGCGCGCGAGCGTCGGCAGGTCGAAGCTGAAGGTGCCCGTCGCGGCGCCGTGCTGGTAGTAGAGGGCCAGGATGGCGACCAGCATCAGCACGGACCCCACCATCGTGTAGAGCACGAACTTCACGGCGGCGTAGATGCGCTCGGGCCCGCCCCACACCCCGATGACGAAGTACATCGGGATCAGCATCGCCTCCCAGAAGACGTAGAAGAGGAAGAGGTCGAGGCTGACGAACACCCCGAGCATCCCCGTCTCGAGAATCAGGAGCGCGATCACGAACTCCTTCACCCGGTCCTCGATCGCGCGCCACGCGGAGGCGAGCGCCAGCGGGGTGAGGAACGTCGTGAGCAGCACGAGGAGGAGGCTGATCCCGTCGATGCCGATGTGGTAGGCCACGCCGAGCCCCGGCATCCAGCGCGCGTACTCCTCGAACTGGTAGTCCGCGCTCGCCCCGTCGAACCCGAAGTAGAGGGGAAACGAGAGGAAGAGCGCGGCCACGGCCAGCGCCAGGGCGCCCAGCTTGATGCCGGCCTCGAAGCGGCGCGGCACGAACGCGAGGGCGAGCGCGCCGGCGCCCGGCAGGAAGACCACGGCGGTGAGGAGGCCCCGCATCATCGCGCGAGGAGGATGCCGACGATCGCGACGGCGCCGGCCAGCATCGTGAGCGCGTAGTTCACGACGTAGCCCGTCTGGACGCGCCGGAGGCCGGACGCCCAGGCGACGACCGCCCGGCCCGCGAGGTTCACGAGGCCGTCGATCACGCCAAGGTCGACGCGCCGCGCCAGGAACACGGAGAGTGCCAGGAGCGGCCGGACCAGGACCCGGTCGTAGAGCCGGTCCACGTAGTACGCGTTCAGCAGGAGCGCGTGGAGCGCGTTGCGCGGCCGTCCGATCGCGTCCGCGCGGACGGGCGTCGACATGTACACGAGCCACGCCAGGATGATCCCGGCGATCGCGACGACGGCTGAGAGGATCTGCAGCATGTAGGTCGCGATCCCGCCGTGGCCGGCCTCGTCGAGCGGAAACACCGGCGCGAGGAAGCGCGCGAAGCGGGTCCCGTGCTCGGAGGGAACGCCCAGGGCCCAGCCCGCGACCAGCGTCCCGAGCGCCAGCATCGCGAGCGGCAGTGTCATGACGGCCGGCGATTCGTGGACGTGGTGCGCGACCTCCTTCGACATGCGCGGGCCGCCGAGGAACGCGAGAAAGAAGAGGCGGAACGTGTAGAACGCCGTCAGGAACGCGCCCAGGAGGAGCAGCGTCCAGATGAGCCGGTGGCCCTCGTGGAACGCGGAGGCCAGGATCTCGTCCTTCGAGAAGAAACCGGCGAGCCCGGGGACGCCCGCGAGCCCCGCGGCGCCGACGACCATCGTGATCGTGGTGACGACCATGCGCGGCGCCAGGCCGCCCATCCGGCGCAGGTCCTGCTCGCCTCCGAGACCGTGGATGGCGCTGCCCGCCCCGAGGAACAGGAGCGCCTTGAAGAAGGCGTGCGTCACCAGATGGAAGATGCCGGCGGCGTACGCGCCCAGGCCGACCGCCGCGAACATGTAGCCGAGCTGGCTCACGGTCGAGTACGCGAGCACGCGCTTGATGTCGGTCTGCACGAGCCCGATCGTCGCGGCGAACAGGGCCGTGGCCACGCCCACCCAGGCGACCACCTCGAGCGCCACGCCCGAGCGCTCGAAGAGCGCGTGGCTCCGCGCCACCATGTAGACGCCCGCCGTGACCATCGTCGCCGCGTGGATGAGCGCGGAGACGGGCGTGGGGCCTTCCATCGCGTCGGGCAGCCACGTGTGGAGCGGGAGCTGGGCCGATTTCCCGCACGCGCCCATGAAGAGGAGGAGCGCGATGCCCGTCGCGGTCGCGGGCTCGAGCGTCTCCGCCGCCTCGAAGACGGCGGCGTAGTCGAGCGTGCCCACCGCCGTCCAGAGCCACATGACGCCGAGGCCGAAGCCGAAGTCGCCGACGCGGTTGACGATGAACGCCTTCTTGCCGGCCGCGGCCGCCGCGTCCCGCGTGTACCAGAAGCCGATGAGCAGGTAGGAGCAGAGACCCACCGCCTCCCAGAAGACGTAGAGCAGGAGGAAGTTGCCAGCGAGCACGAGCATCGTCATCGAGAACACGAACAGGTTGAGGTACGCGAAGTAGCGCGCGTACCCGGGATCGCCGTGCATGTAGCCGACCGAGTAGAGATGGATCAGGAACCCGACGCCGGTGACGACGAGCAGCATGACGCCGGTCAGCGGATCGACGTGGGCGGTCACCGACGTCTCGAAGTCGCCCGCCACGATCCAATCGCCGAGCGTGACCGTGAAGATCTCCCCGCTCCAGACGCGCGCGAAGACGGCGCAGGCCGCGAGGAACGAGCCGGCGAGCGCGGGCACCGCGATCCAGTGCGCGCGCCGATCGATCAGGCGCCCGAACAGCATGTTGAGGAGCGAGCCGGCGAGCGGGAAGGCGGGAACCAGCCAGACCGTGATGGACACCGCGCCACTCTAGCGAAGGCGGGGAAGGAGTGTCAAGCAAGCGGCCGGATTCTGCGTGGTATCATCCGCTCCGTGCCTCGCCGGTCGCGCGCGAAGATCTACCTCCTGATCGTCCTCCTGCTGTTCCTCGTGGTCGTCGGGTCCGTGTCGTACCTCGGCTGGCGGCAGTCGGTGCCCCGCGTGTCGGCGACGGCCACCCCCGTGCGGCTCCTCGGCCAGCGAACGGACCTCACCTTCCGCGTCGAGGCGGCGCGCGGCAATGTGGCGCGCGCGGAGGTCCGCGTCGTCCAGGGCGGCCGCACGGTCGTCGCCGGCAAGCAGGAGGGCCCCTTCGGCCCGCGGGCGCAGATCGTGGTGACCATCGAGAGCGGGGCGCTCGGGCTCCGCGAGGGCGGTGCCGTGATCGAGCTGTGGTCGCGGGACGACTTCTGGCGGCCGCTTCGCTTCGACGACCGCGCGGTCCTCACCCTCCCCGTCACCATCGACCTCACGCCGCCGAGGCTCGAGCTGCTCGGGGCGACGCAGTACGTCTCGCCCGGGGGCGCGGGGCTGGTCGCGTTCCGCGCGGAGGGCGCCGCCCACGCCGAAGCGCGGGCGGGGACGCTCGCGTTCCCGAGCTTTCCGCTAGGCCCGCCCGAGCGCGGCGCGCGCGTGGCCCTGATCGCGCTCCCCTGGGATCTCCAGCCCGGCACGCCGCTCGGCATCGCGGCGCGCGACGAGGCCGGCAACGTCGCGACGCGGGGGCTCCCGGTGGAGGTGCGCCCGCGCCGGTTCCCGCACGAGACGATCGAGGTGCGAGACGCGTTCCTCCAGGCGAAGGTCCCGGAGCTGCTGCCGCAGCATCCGCCGTCACGACCGCTGATCGAGGGGTTCCTCGTCATCAACCGGGAGCAGCGCCGGCAGGCGGAGGAGGCGAAGCGGCGCATCGGGTCGACGACCGCCGAGGCGCCGCTGTGGGAGGGCGCCTTCCTCCAGCCGCGCAACACGAAGGTCTTCGCGAACTTCGCCGAGACCCGCACCTACTTCTACCAGGGGCGGGAGATCGACACCCAGGTCCACTTCGGGTACGACCTCGCGTCCACCAGGCAGTCCGCCGTGCCGGCGGCCAACAAGGGCGCGGTGGTGTTCGCGGGCCCCCTCACGATCTACGGCAACACGGTGATCGTCGACCACGGCCTGGGGCTCCAGACCCTCTACGCGCACCTGAGCCACATCGACGTGAAGGTGGGCGACCAGGTCGACCGTGGCCAGGAGCTGGGCCGGACGGGGACGACCGGCCTCGCCATCGGCGATCACCTGCACTACGAGGTCCTCGTCCATGGCGTCTCGGTCACGCCGCTCGAGTGGTGGGACGCCAAGTGGATCCGCGACCACATCGGCAAGCCGCTCAGGGCCGCGGGCCTGCCCGAGATCCGCTAGCTATATGAGATTTGCAGAAATAATGGAAGGATTGTAGGCTCACCGCGCTGTCGCGAGCCGGATGAGGTCTTGCGCGGTCCCGCACCGCTCCCACCTGGTCGTGGGGATCTCAAGCTGGATCGCCGGCACGATGGCCCCGA
>JACQWC010000065.1 GCA_016209635.1 Candidatus Rokuibacteriota bacterium
AGCGGACGACGCCCAGAGCCGTGCCGTAGCCGGCGGTCGCGAGCGCTCCGGCGTTGCAGTGGGTCAGGATGCGGGCCCGCGGGGGCACCAGCGCTGCGCCGTGCCCGCCCATCGCGCGGTTGCCGGCCACGTCCTCGTCGAGGATCGCCTGCGCCTCGGCGAGGAGTCGCGCCCGCAGCGCCTCGAGGGGGAGCTCGCGCCCGGCGAGCGCCGCCGCGCGCATGCGGTCGAGCGCCCAGAAGAGGTTCACCGCGGTGGGACGGGTGGCGGCGAGCCCCTTCCCGGCCGTCTCGAGGTCGGCGAGGAGCGCGTCGAAGGTCCTGGCGTGGCTCTCCCGCGCGGCGAGCGCCACGCCGAACGCGGCCGTCACGCCGATCGCCGGCGCGCCGCGCACGACGAGCATCCGGATCGCCTCGGCGACGTCCTCCCAGCGCCGGTACTCCCGCTCGATCTCCTCGACCGGGAGCCTGGTCTGGTCGAGCAGCACCAGCCGGTCGCCCGCCCACCGGACCGGCGCGATCACGCCCCCGCCCCCCGGCGGCTCACGCGAGGCGCCCGCGGATGTCGGCCGGCGCGAGCCCCGCGACGTGCAGGAGCTTGTCGCGTCCCCGCTCCCCCGAGAGGAGGCTCACCGCCGAGGGACGGACGCCGAGGGCCCGCGCCAGCAGCTCGATGACCGCGCGGTTCGCCCGGCCCTCGAGGGGCGGCGCGGTCACGCGGACGCGGAGCGTGTCGCCCTGCCAGCCGAGGATCGCGTTCGACGAGGCGCCCGGCCGCACCCGGAGACGCAGGAGGGCGCCCTCAGCCCTTGGGCTCGGTGCCTTCACCGGAGGTCATGACCTCGTCGGTGAACCAGCGGTGGTACCGCTCGAGCGTCGTGCGGAGCTCCTCGAAGAGCTGGTGGCGCGTGCGCTTCAGCATCTGGGTCGCGGTCCGGATCTTCGCCTCCTCGGCCCGTGCCTCCTCGAGGAGCTTCTCGCAGCGGAGCTCGGTCTCGCGCTCGAGGAGCTGTGCCTCGCGCTTGGACGCCTCCTTCATCTCCTCGGCGAGACGGTGCGTGGTCACGAGCGTTTCCTGGAGGGTCTTCTCGCGCTCCGCGATGCCGCGCGCCCGCTCCTCCAGCATGGCGAGCTGCTCCTTGAGGAGCGAGTTCTCCTTGATCACGGACTCGTAGTCCTGCGCCACGTCCTCGAGGAACGCGTCGACCTCGTGCGTGTCGAAGCCGCGGAACACTCGCACCGTGAACTGCTGCTGCCGGATGTCGAGCGGGCTGATGCGCATCGGACCCTCCGCCTCCCTAACCGAGCTCGCGGGCCAGCTGACGGAGCACGGGTACGAGGAATTCGGCCAGGAAGTAGATGCACAGCAACACCACCATCGGCGAGAGATCGAGTCCCAGCTGCATGGGGAGCCGGCGACGGATCGGTCGCAGGACCGGCTCGGTGACCCGATAGAGGAAGCGCACGATCGGGTTGAACGGATCGGGACTCACCCAGGAGATGATCGCGCGCGCGATGATGATGATCATGTACGCGTTGAGCACGAGGCTCACGAGGTTGGCGAGCGCTACCAGGAGGTAGGCGAGCACGAACACTAGCCGGGCCCCCGCCCGAGCTCGCGCGAGCGCAGCGTGGCCCGCTCCACCGCCTTGATGAGCGTGGTGCGGAGCCCCCCCTCCTCGAGCGCCGCGATGCCGGCGATCGTCGTGCCGCCGGGCGAGCTGACCATATCCTTGAGCGCGCCGGGGTGGAGCCCGGTCTCGCCGAGGAGGCGCGCCGCGCCCAGGACCGTTTGGGTCGCGAGCGTCATCGCGGTGGCTCGATCGAGTCCCATCTTCACGCCGCCGTCGGCGAGCGACTCGATCACCATCGCGACGTAGGCCGGTCCCGAGCCGGAGAGCCCGGTGACGGCGTCCAGCAAGTCCTCCCCCAGCACGACGACCTTGCCGACCGCCGAGAAGATCTCCTGGGCCGTCTCCAGATCGCCGGGGGCGAGGCCGCTCGCGCGGGCGATCGCCGTGACGCCCTCCAGCACGAGCGCCGGGGTGTTCGGCATCACGCGGATCAGGCGCGCCTCCTTGCCGAGGGCCGCGCGGACGCGCGCCGTCGAGACGCCAGCGGCGATGGAGATCATGAGCCGCTCCCGGCCGAGCGCGGGCGCGATCTCCTGCAGCACCTCGTCCATGATCTGGGGCTTGACGGCCATGATGACGACGTCGACCTGGCGGGTGAGCTCGCCGTTGTCCCGCGCCACGCGGATCCCGTACTGGCGACCGAGGTCGCGGACGCGATCGGCCCGCACGTCGGCGGCGTAGATGGCGTCCGCCGGGACGAGGGCCGCCCCGAGGAGCCCCTTGATCAGGGCTTCGCCCATGTTCCCCGCGCCCACGAAGCCGACCTTCTTTCCCTTGATGCTCATCCGTCCCTCGCCCCGGATGCCCGCGCGTCCTCGCGGGGCGCCTGCGTCGGGCGCGGCCCGAAGATGGCCGTCCCCACCCGCACCATCGTGGCGCCCTCTTCGACGGCCACCTCGAAGTCCGCGCTCATGCCCATCGACAGCTCCGCGAGCCCGTGGCGCTCGGCGAGCTTGCGCAGCGCCTGGAACCACGGGCGCGCGTCCTCGGGCCGCTCGACCGCGGGCGGGATCGCCATGAGCCCGCGTACCCGCACGTGGTCCAGCGCCGCCAGCGTCTCGAGCGCCGCGTCGAGGGCCTCCGGCCGCCACCCGCCCTTCGTCTCCTCGCCCGCGACGTTCACCTGCGCGAGGACGTCGACGGGCCGGCCGCGGAGGCGCGCCCGCCGGTCGCACTCCCGCGCCAGCTCGAGCCGGTCCAGCGAGTGAATCAGGTCGAACAGCTCGAGCGCGTCCCGCACCTTGTTCGTCTGGAGGTGGCCGACCAGATGCCAGGCGACCGGCCGCCCCAGCTCGGCGATCTTGTGACGCGCCTCCTGCACCCGGTTCTCGCCCAGCGCGCGGAGACCGGCGGCGACCGCCACGCGGATCCGCTCGACCTCGACGCTCTTGGACACCCCGACGAGGAGGATGTCGTCGCCCCGGCGCCCCGCCCGCTCGGCCGCGTGCGTGATCCGCTCTCGCACGCGCTCGAGGTTCGCCCCGATGGCCTGCATGCGCGATTCTAGCACGCGCATCTGCTATTCTTGCAGCGCCATGGCCGCGCTCCAGGAGCTGGAGCTGCTCATCCAGTCGCGGTACCCACTCATCGTCATCGAGACGTTCGAGGAGAACCGGCTGGAGAAGGCGCTGGAGGAGGTGACGACGAACCTCCGGATGCCGCTCTGGGTGTGGACGGCGACCTCCGGGCTCGCGAAGGTCCCGAGCCTCGGCGGCATGCACGACACGCTGGAGCCCTTGAAGGCGCTGGCCGCCGTCGCCGCGGTGACCGGCGAGGCGCTCTTCCTCATGAAGGACCTCCATCGCTACTTCGAGCGGCCCGAGGTCGTCCGCAAGCTCCAGGATCTGGCCCCGCAGTTCACGATGGACCGCCGGGTGATCACGCTGTCCGGCGCGAAGGTGGCGCTGCCGGCCGAGCTCCATACGCTCGCCGCGTTCTTCACGTTCGATCTGCCCGACGTCGCGGAGCTCAGGTCGCTCACCAGGCGGCTCATCGCCCGACTCTCGCGGGAACGCCCGATCCGGATCGAGCTGTCGGACGCCGAGCTGGACCAGTTCGTGGAGCGCATGCGGGGCCTCACCGCCTTCGAGGCCGAGCGCGCGCTGACCAAGGCGATGCTCAAGGGGAGCGCGCTGACGCGGGAGGACTTCGAGCTGATCGTGGAGATCAAGCGGGAGCTGCTCGGGAAGGAGGGCGTGCTCGAGTACGTCGCTCCGGAGGAGAACCTGGCGCAGGTGGGCGGCTTCGCCACCCTCAAGGCGTGGCTCGCCAAGCGCAAGCGCGCGTTCGAGCCCAGCGCGCGCGACTTCGGGCTCGAGGCGCCACGCGGGATCCTGCTCCTGGGCGTGCAGGGGTGTCTGCGCGGCGACACCCGGGTGCTGCTCGCCGACGGCAGAATGCCGAGCCTCGAAGCCCTGGCACGGCAGGCTTCGGACTGCCTCGAACCTGGCGTCTATGACGTCGCCTATCGCGTCGCGCTCGAAGACGGGACGAGCGCACTGGCGTCGAAACTTCAAATCCACGCTGACCGTGACACTCTCCTCGTCACGTTCGCAGACGGACGAGAGCTGGAGGCTACCCCGGATCACGAACTCCTCACGACAAACGGGTGGCGGCGCGCTGACGAGCTCGTGCCCGGTGATGAGGTCCGCCTCTGGGCTCGCGCTGGTGATTTTCACACACCCCCGAGGCGGACCAGCTTCGGACGACCGCTCCACTCAGTGCGGCAGCGTAAGGTCGTGGTCGACGCCTTGCCAGAAATCTGGACCCCCGACCTCGCCGAGCTCATCGGTCTCATCGCGGCTGAGGGCAACCAGGATCGATACCGGGTGACCCTCACCTTGTCCGAGGACGAGGACGAGCTTGCCGAGTGGCTGCGTCAAGGGATGGCAGCATGTCGTGTCGTCGCGATCGAAAGCGGCCGGCGACTCGACCGCGTCTACGACCTCACGGTTCCAGGCGCCGAGCGCTTCATCGCCAACGGCCTCGTGGTCCACAACTGTGGAAAGACGCTCGCGGCCCGCGCGGTCGCCAGGGAATGGGCGCTGCCCCTCCTCAGGATGGAGACCGGGCGTCTCTACGACAAGTACATCGGCGAGTCGGAGAAGAACCTCGAGAAGGCGCTCCGGACCGCCGAGCACATGGCGCCGTGCGTGCTGCTGTTCGACGAGATCGAGAAGGCCCTGACCCTGAGCGGCAGCGGGGACAGCGACGCGGGGCTCTCACGGCGGATCTTCGGCCGGCTTCTGGGCTGGCTCCAGGACCGCAAGGCGCCCGTCTTCGTGGTCGCCACGTCCAACGATGTCTCCCAGCTCCCGCCGGAGCTCGTGCGCAAGGGCCGGTTCGACGAGATCTTCTTCGTCGACCTCCCCAGCCGCGAGGAGCGCAAGGAGATCTTCGCTGTGCACTTGAGGAAGCGGAAGCGGGAGCCGGCCCGCTTCGACCTCGACGCCCTCGCGGCGGCCGCCGAAGGGTACACGGGCGCCGAGATCGAGGCCGCCGTCGTGGCCGGCCTCTACACGGCGTTTTCCCGCTCGACCGACCTCACGACGCAGCTCGTCCTCGACGAGCTGGCCGCGACCAAGCCCCTGTCCGTGACGCGGAAGGAGGAGGTCGAGTCGCTCCGGCAGTGGGCGCGCGGGCGAACGGTGATGGCGAGCTGATCCTCCCGCCCGCTCACGGCAGCGCCGCCAGGGTGGCGAGCCGGCCCCGGTGGCCCTTGCGATAGGAGTAGAAGAGGTCGCCGCGGCACGCCGTGCACACGCGCGGATTCTCGATGTTCGCGGGATCGATGCCGGCCCCCCGCAGCAGCTCCTCGTTGGCCGTCCAGAGGTCGAGCATGACGTGGCCCGGGCGAGCCGGCACCACCCAGCGCTCCCAGCGGCGCGGATACGCGGAGGCGAGGCCGCTCGTGACGGGCTCGTCGACCTCGTAGCAGCAGGGCCCGATCGAGGGCGCGATCGCGACGCGGACGCGCTCGGGTCGGGCGCCGAGCCCGACGAGGGCCGCCACCGCCGCCTGCGTCGCCCCTCGCACGGTCCCCCGCCACCCGACGTGCGCCAGGGCCAGGGCTCGGGCGTCGGCATCCCAGAGCGTCATCGCCAGGCAGTCGGCCGTGAAGATCGCGAGCGGCACGGCGCGCTCGGCGGTCACGAGGATGTCCGCCTGGCCGGCGAGGCCCCCGCCGGGCGCCGCGCGCGCGACCTCGGCACCGTGGACCTGGCGCGCGTAGGCCACGCGGGAGAGATCGAGGCCCGCCTGGGCGAGCGTGCGGCCCGCCTCGGGCGTGAAGGGGCCGGCCGGGGCCGAGAACGGCGCCATGCCCGGACAGCGCCGGGTCGTCGTCGCGTGTGGGAGCCCGAGCGCTTCGAGCCCGGCGAACGTGAAGTACGCCGGCGGCTCCCCGTGCGGCCGCAACCCCGGGCTCACGAGAGCCCTGAGACCGGACCCCCTCCCCCGGCCCTCAGTCAGCCTGGCGCCGGAGGAACGCCGGCACGTCGAGGTCGTCCGCACCGAGCGGACCCTCGCCCTCCGCTCGAGCCTCGCCCGCCCGCCGACGCCACGGCGAGGACCCGAAGGCGCTCGCGCGCCCGGCGCGCGGGAGATCGACGACCTTGCCGCTCGGGACGTGCGACTCCTTCCGCTCCGCGAACCCGGTGGCGATCACGGTCATCCGGACCTCGTCCTGCACGTTCGGGTCGATCACCGCCCCCAGGATGATGTTGGCGTCCTCGTGCGCCGCCTCCTGCACGATGCGCGCCGCCTCCTCCACCTCGTGGATCGACAGGTCCGGCCCGCCGGTGAAGTTGATCAGGATCCCGCGCGCTCCCTCGATCGAGGTGTCGTCCAGGAGCGGGCTCGCGACGGCCTTCTGCGCGGCGTCGAGGGCGCGGTGCTCGCCGCGGCCCACGCCCGTCCCCATCAGCGCCATGCCCATGCCCGACATGATCGTGCGGACGTCGGCGAAGTCGAGGTTGATGAGCCCCGGCACCAGGATGAGATCGCAGATCCCCTGAACCGCCTGCTGAAGCACCGAGTCGGCGACGCGGAAGGCGTCGAGGAGCGGCGTGCCGCGCTCGACGACCGCGAGCAGCCGCTGGTTCGGGATCGTGATGAGCGTGTCGACGACGGCGCGGAGCGCGTCGAGGCCGGCCTCGGCCTGAAGCATGCGTTTCTTGCCCTCGAACGCGAACGGCTTCGTCACCACCGCGACGGTGAGGATGCCGAGGTCCTTCGCGAGGGACGCGACGACGGGCGCCGCGCCGGTGCCCGTGCCGCCGCCGAGGCCGGCGGTGATGAACACCATGTCCGCGCCCTCAAGGAGTCGCGAGATCTGGTCGGGGTCCTCCTGCGCGGCGTTCAGCCCCACGTCCGGATTCGAGCCCGCGCCGAGGCCCTGGGTGAGCTTGGCGCCGAGCTGGATCTTGATGGGCGCCGGCGAGGCGCGCAGCGCCTGGCTGTCGGTGTTGGCCGCGATGAACTCGACGCCGCTGAACTGCGTCGCCATCATCCGGCTCACGGCGTTGCCGCCGCCGCCGCCGAGACCGATCACCTTGATCTTCGCCACCTGGGGCGCCTCGTCAAGCTCGAAGAGCGGCCGCCGTGCGCGCTCCCTCTCCATCAGCTCCTCCTGTGTGGGTTCCTCGGAGGGGCGTGGGCCCCTCCGATCACGTGGGCCACCGAAGCGAGGTCAGGCACCGTCAGAAGATCTCGCCGAACCACCCGGCCAGGCGCCGGCCGAGGCGGAGGAAGACGTTCTTGTCCGAGACGGCAACGAATCGACTACCGGGCGCCTCGCGGCGGGCGCCGTAGACGGTGAGGCCGACGGCCGTCGCGTACACCGGGCTCGCCACGACGTCGGCGAGCCCCCCGATCTCCCCGGGGAGGCCGCGCCGCACCGGCTGGTCGAACACCGCCTCGGCCAGCTCGGGCACGCCCTCCATGATCGAGGTGCCGCCGGTGACGACGACCCCGGCCGTCGCCGCGTCCTCGAGTCCCGCGCGGGTGAGCTCGCGAACGACGAGCGTGAAGATCTCCTCCACCCGGGGCTGGACGATCTCCGACAGCACCTGGCGCGAGAGCTGCCGCGGCTTCCGGCCTCCGACGGACGGCACGTCCACCGTCTCCTCCGCCGGCACGAGCGCCGTGAGCGCGCAGCCGTACCGCTTCTTCAGATCCTCCGCGTCCGCGGCGGGGGTCCGGAGGCCGATCGCGATGTCGTTCGTGATGTGGTCGCCGCCCAGGGGCAGGATCCCCGTGTGCCAGATCGCGCCCTCGCGGAACAGGGCGAAATCGGTGGTCCCCCCGCCGATGTCGATCAGGACGACGCCCAGCTCCTTCTCGTCGGGGTAGAGCACCGCCTCCGCCGAGGCGAGGGGCTCGAGCACGATGTCGTGAACGGCGAGGCCGGCCCGGTTCACCGAGCGGATCACGTTCTGGACCGAGGTCGTGGCCCCTGTCACGATGTGGACCTCGACCTCGAGGCGGACCCCGGACATCCCGATCGGCTCGCGCACGCCGTCCTGGTCGTCGACGACGAACGTCTGGGGGAGCACGTGGATGATCTCCCGGTCCTGGGGCAGGTTGATCGCGCGGGCCGCCTCCACGGCGCGCTCGACGTCCGCCGCGCTCACCTCCCGGTCCTTGCCCGACACGGCGACGACGCCCCGGCTGTTGACGCCGCGGATGTGGCCGCCGGCCACGCCCGCGTACACGCCGGAGACCTCGAGGCCCGCCATCTGCTCCGCCTCGGCCACGGCCTGCTTGATCGCCTCGACGGTCGAGTCGATGTTGACGACGACGCCGCGGCGCAGCCCCCGCGAGGGCGCCGCGCCCACGCCGTCGACGTCCAGCCCGCCCCGGGGGCGCGGGGAGGCGATGTCCGCGCAGTTCTTCGTCGTGCCGACGTCGAGGCCGACGATGAAGTCCTGGGGATTCGAGCGCTTCATCGCTGCCCCCCTCTCTGGAGAACGACCTGGTCGCGGAACCGCAGATCGACCACGTTCACCGAGCCGTCCTGGGCGGCGACCTGCGCCAGCACGCCCTCGAGGCGGGCCAGGCGGTCCTCCCAGTCCTCCACGCCCAGGCGGACCTCGACGCCGTCCACGGTGTAGAGCACCGGGCCCTCCGTTCCGCTCATGTCGATCTCGGAGATCTCGGCGCTGAGCCCGCTGCCGCTCCGGAGGAGCGCGCGGATGAGCCCGATCGCCGCGCGCGCCCGCGGCCCGGGCGCCGTGCGCATCGTCACCAGCTCCTCCTCGGGGAGCCCGCTGATCACGGGAACCGGCGGCGTCACGGCCTCCCGCGCGGCGCCGAGGAGCCGCCCCTCCTCGTCGAGCCAGTGGAGCCGGCCGGCATGCACGAGCGTGAACGGCCGGCGCTCCTCGACCAGGATCGTGACGCGATCGGGCAGCGCCCGGACGACGTCGGCGCGCTGGATCTCGGGGATCGTCTCGACCCGGGCGACGATCGCGGGCGCGTCGAGCCGCCAGACACTGGTGCCGGGCGTGATCCCGGCCGCCGCGAGGATCTGCTCGGCCGGCACACGCGAGGCGCCGCGCACCTCGACGCTCGAGATGGCGAACCGGGACGTCGTGAGCACCCAGTACCAGGCGGCACCCGCGGCCCCCGCGGCGAGGAGGACGAGCAGGGCGCCCGCCGCCCAGCGGGCCGCGCGGGCGAGCGGGCGCCGCCGCCGGTGGCGCGCCCGCGGCACCCGCTGGCGCGCGACGAGAGGGGACCGCTCCCCCACGTCGTGGAGGGCGCGGGTGCGCGCGCGCGGCGAGAGGAGCGCGCTACTCACCGATGATCCGGATCTCGTGCTCGAGCGTGACGCCGAAGTGCGCGTGCACCCGCTCGCGCGTCAGGTCCATCAGGGCCCGGACATCGGCGGCCGTGGCCCCACCCCGGTTCACGATGAAGTTGGCGTGCTTGGCCGAGATCTCCGCGCCGTTGATCCGCTTGCCCTTGAGCCCGGCCTTCTCGACGAGCCGGCCCGCGAAGTCGCCTGGCGGGTTCTTCCAGACGCACCCGGCCGAGGCGAGGGCGAGGGGCTGGGTCGCCTTCTTCGACTTGAGCCGCTGCTTGATGTCCTTCTGGATCTCGGCCAGCGGCCGGCGGTGGAGCCTGAGCCGGCACCCGACCAGCACGGCGCCCTCGGGGAAGTGGAAGGAGCGATAGGTGAACGCGGTCGCGCCGGGCTTGAACTCGCCGAGCGTCCCGTCGGCGTGGAGGAAGTACGCGGCCGAGACGAAGTCGCCGATCGAGCCGTCGTGGGTCCCCGCGTTCATCGCGAGGGCCCCGCCGATCGTGGCAGGGATGCCGACCAGGCACTCGACGCCGCCGAGATTCAGCGCCGCCGCCTCGCGGATCAGCGCCGAGAGGCTCACGCCCGCGCCGGCCACCGCCTCCTCGCCGTGGAACTCGGCGCGGCCGAGGCAGCCCTCGAGCTTGAGCACGACGCCGCGCATGCCGCGATCGCCGATGAGCAGGTTGTTGCCACCCCCGATGATCGCCACGGGAAGCTGCTCGCGCTCGGCGAACAGGAGCGCGTGGCGGATGTCGTCGATGTCCTGGGGCATCACGAAGATGTCGGCCGGACCGCCGATACGAAGGGACGTGTGGAAGCTCAGCGGCTCCTTGAACCGAACCTCCCCCCGGATTTCTCCTAGCATTTCGTCCTCCCATTCACCGAGTCAGCGTCGAGTCGTCCGAGCAACTCGGGGCCGAGCTGCCCTACGTCACCGGCGCCCAGCGTCAGCACGAGATCGCCGGGGCGCGTGATCTCGCAGAGATAGTCCACGACGCGAGCCCGATCGCTGCCGAGATAGACGACGTGGCGATGGCCGTGGGCGCGGACCCCGTCCGCGAGATCGCAGGCGTCCACCCCGGGGATGGGGGGTTCGCCCGCCGCGTAGATGTCCATCACGATGAGGACGTCTGCCTGGTTGAACGCCGTCAGGAACTCCTGACGGAGGTGGAACGTGCGCGTGTAGCGGTGCGGCTGGAACACGGTGACGACACGGCTGTCGAAGCCGGCCTTGGCGGCGGCGAGCGTCGCGCGGATCTCGGCGGGATGGTGGCCGTAGTCGTCGACCACCGTGACGCCGCCCACCGTGCCGCGGATCTGGAAGCGGCGCTGGACGCCGGAGAAGCCGGCCAGCGCCTTCTGGATCGTGAGAAACGGGATCTCGAGGTCGAGCCCCACGCCGATCGCCGCCAGCGCGTTCGCGACGTTGTGGCGCCCCGGCACCAGGAGGGTGCACTCGCCGAGCGAGGCACCGCGCTGGAAGACCTCGAAGCGGCTGGTCATGCCCGAGAGCCGGAGGCGGCGCGCGACGAGGTCGGCGCCGGACTCGAGGCCGTAGGTGATGATCCGCTTCTCGATTCTCGGGATCAGCATCTGGATGTTCGGCTCGTCGAGGCAGAGGACGGCCGCGCCATAGAAGGGCACCTTGTTGACGAAGTGGACGAACGCGTCCCGGATCGCCTCGAGGGTCCCGTAGTGGTCGAGGTGCTCGGCGTCGATCGTGGTCACGACGGCCAGCGTCGGCGCGAGCTTGAGGAACGAGCCGTCCGACTCGTCCGCCTCCGCCACCAGATACTCCCCCCCGCCCAGCCGCGCGTTCGAGCCGAGGCTCGTGATCCGTCCACCCACGACGATCGTCGGGTCGTGCCGCCCCTCGGCCAGGACCGCGCCGATCATCGAGGTCGTGGTCGTCTTGCCGTGCGTGCCGGCGACGGCGATCGAGTACTTGAGACGCATCAGCTCCGCGAGCATCTCCGCCCGGGGGATCGTCGGGATCTGGCGCTGCCGCGCCACCTGGACCTCGATGTTGTCCCGGGACACGGCGGAGGAGTACACGACGACGTGCGCGCCCTCGACGTGGCCGGCCTCGTGGCCGATGAAGACCTTGGCGCCGAGCTGCTCGAGCCGCTCGACGGCGTCGCTGCGACGCTGGTCGGAGCCCGTCACCCGGTAGCCGAGGTTGAGGAGGATCTCCGCGATGCCGGACATGCCGCTCCCCCCGATCCCGACGAAGTGGATCTGCCGGTAGCGCTTAAACATTGGCGTGCTGGGAGATGTTCAAGAGCACCCCGGTCGAGAGCATCGTCACGCTCAGCGCGGAGCCCCCGAAGGAGATGAACGGCAGCGGCAGCCCCTTCGTGGGCAGGACGCCCGTGACGACGCCCAGGTTGACGAGCGTCTGCGTCGCCAGGAGCACGGTCAGGCCCAGGGCCAGGTAGGCCCCGAACGGCTCCGGCGCGCGCAGGCCGATCCGCAGCCCGCGCCAGATCAGGACGACGAAGAGGAGGAGGATGGCGGTCGCGCCGACGAACCCCAGCTCCTCCCCGATGACCGCGAAGATGAAGTCGGTGTGCGACTCCGGCAGGTAGAAGAGCTTCTGCCGCGACTCGCCGATGCCCCGACCGAACCAGCCGCCGGAGCCCAGCGCGAGCCAAGACTGGATGATCTGGAAGCCGCTCCCGCGCGGGTCCTGCCACGGATCGACGAACGCGGTGATCCGCCGCAGCCGATAGGGCGCGGTCAGGATCGCGACGGTGATGAGCGGCGCCGCCGACGCGAGCACGAGCCCGAGGTGCCAGACGCGGACGCCGCCGAGGAAGAGGAGCGCAAAGGTCAGGGCGATCAGCGTGAGGCAGCTCCCGAGGTCCGGTTGCAGGAGGACGAGGACGGCCAGCCCGCCCGCCACCGCCAGCGGGTGGAGGAGCGCCCGCCACGAGGCCCGGAGCCGTTCGCGGCGTCGCGCCAGGTACGCGGCGAGGTAGATGACCAGCGCGAGCTTCGCCAGCTCGACCGGCTGGAGCGACATCGGCCCGAGCCGGAGCCAGCGCCGCGTGCCGTTGATCTCCTGACCGAGCGGCGGGATGAGGACCGCGACGAGCAGCACCGCCGCCAGGCCGAGGGCCGGGAGCCTCACCGCCTCGAGCCGCCGGTAGTCGACACGGAGCGCAGCCCAGAGGCAGCCGCAGCCGAGCAGGGCCCAGAAGACCTGCTTTTTCAGGAAAAAGTGGGGGTCGCGGAACCGGTCGGCCGCCACGATCGCGCTCGCCGAGTACACCATCACCACCCCGATCGACAGGAGGACCAGGGCGACGCCGAAGAGCCACATGTCGGGCGTGAGCTTCCGCGGCATCAGCCGAGCCCTCGCACGACCACGGCCCCGCGATGTTCCCTCGGCATCAGCCGAGCCCTCGCACGAGCCGCTTGAACACGTCCCCGCGATGCTCGTAGTCCTCGAACATGTCGAAGGACGCGCAGGCGGGCGAGAGGAGCACGACGTCACCGGGCGCGGCCGCGGCGCGCGCCGCCGTCAGCGCCGCGTCGAGCGACCTGGCGCGCTCGTTGGGGATGGCCCGCGCGGCGAGCGCGGCGGCGAGGGCCGGCGCGTCCTCGCCGATCAGGATCGCGAGGCCGACGCGGCCGCGGCACGCCTCGGCGAGGGGCCCGAAGTCCTGCCCCTTGCCCTTGCCCCCCGCGATCAGCACGACGCGCTCGGTGAAGCTCTCGAGCGCCTTGATGGTCGAGGCGACGTTCGTCCCCTTCGAGTCGTTGTAGTACTGGACACCCGCGAGGGCGTGGACGAACTCGATCCGGTGCGCCACGCCGCGGAAGCGCCCGACGGCCCGCCGGATCGCGTCCGGCGCGAGCCCCGTCCAGAGGGCGGAGGCGGCGGCGGCGAGCACGTTCTCCACGTTGTGCTGGCCGCGCAGCGGGATCTCGGCGACAGGCAGGAGCTCCTCCCCGTGACCGTTCAGCCGGGCGGCGATCCACCCGTCGTGGACGAAGACGCCGTGGTCGAGCGCGCGCCGGCGGCTGAACCAGACGACGTGGGCGCGGGCCCGGGGCGCGAGGGCGCGCGTGGCCTCGTCGTCCGCGTTCAGGACCGCGCAGTCCGCCCCGGTCTGATTCGCCAGGATCCGCGCCTTGGCGTCGACGTACGCCGTGAACGTCCCGTGGCGGTCGAGGTGGTCGGGGGTGACGTTCAGCACCACGGCCACGCGGGGCTGGAACTCGGCGATCGTCTCGAGCTGGAAGCTCGACACCTCCGCGACGACGAGACCGTCCCCCGGGAAGGCGGCGGCGTGCGCCGACAGAGGGACGCCGATGTTGCCGGCCACGAGGACGGGCCGCGCCTGCTCGGCGAGGAGCGCGCCCAGCAGCGCGGTGGTCGTCGTCTTGCCGTTCGTCCCCGTGACGGCGATCGTGTCCGCCTCGGTCGCCCGCCAGCCCAGCTCCAGCTCACCGATCAGTGGGATGCCGGCCGCGCGCGCCCCGGCGAGGTCGGGCGAGGCGAGCGGCACGCCGGGGCTCACCACGACGAGCTCGGTGCCGCGGCACGCGTCCTGGCCTCGCGGGACCAGCCGGACGCCGAGCGCGCGGAGCTCGGCCACCGGGGCGCCCAGAGAATCGAGGGGCTTCGCGTCGGTCGCGGTGACCGCGGCGCCAGCCGCGCGCAGCAGGCGCGCGGCCGCGATGCCGCTCCGGGCGAGCCCGACGACCGCGACGCGGCGACCCGCGAGCGAGTCGAGATACGCGCGTCCCCGCGTCGCCACGTCCACCTCCTCGAGCGTCGTCATGCCGCCTTTCCGATCCGCACTACCGCAGCTTCAGCGTCGTCAGTGCCAGGAGCGCCAGCGCGAACGAGACGATCCAGAACCGGACGACGATCTTCGGCTCCGCCCAGCCGGCCAGCTCGTAGTGATGGTGGAGCGGCGCCATCCGGAAGACGCGGCGGCCGGTCAGCTTGTAGCTCACCACCTGAATGATGACCGAGCCCGCCTCGACGACGTAGAGGCCGCCGATCAGCGGCAGCAGCAGCTCCGCCTTCGTGAGCACCGCGAGCATCCCGATCGCGCCCCCGAGCGCAAGCGACCCGGCGTCGCCCATGAACACCTGAGCCGGATGGCAGTTGAACCAGAGGAAGCCGATCGCCGCCCCGATCAGCGCCCCGCAGAAGACGGCCAGCTCGCCGGCCCCCTTCACGTTGAGGATCTTGAGGTAGTCGGCCGCCTTGAAGTTTCCGGTCAGGTAGGCGATGACGCCGAAGGCGCCGCCGGCCATGATGACGGGGCCGATCGCCAATCCGTCGAGGCCGTCCGTCAAGTTCACCGCGTTCGAGGCCCCGATGATCACGAGCATCGCGAAGGGGATCCACATCCAGCCGAGGTTCACGAGCCAGCCCTTGAAGAAGGGGATGGCGAGGACAGGCTCCCAGCCGGCGCCCCGCTGCCAGAAGACGATCTGGAGCAGTGCCAGCGCCAGCAGGAGCTGCAGCCCGAGCTTCGTCGCCGCCGACACCCCCTTGCGCCGGCGCAGCTTCGTCCAGTCGTCCCAGATCCCGATGAGACCGAAGCCGATCGTCGTGAGCATCACGACCCAGACGTAGCGGTTCCGGAGGTTGGCCCAGAGCAGCGTCGAGCCGAGGATCGCGGCGAGGATCAGCACGCCGCCCATCGAGGGCGTCCCGCGCTTCTCCCGGTGGCGCGCCGGCGTGTCCTCCCGGATCGTCTCGCCGCCGTGCTGCAGCGCCCGCAGCCGCGCGATGAGCCACGGCCCGACCACGAGGGAGATCACGAGCGCCGAGATCAGGGCCAGCACCGACCGGACGGTCAGGTATCGGAAGACGTTGAAGACGATGTGATCCTTGGCCAGCGGAACGAGGAAGTGGTAAAGCATCGCCCATCCTCATGCGCGTTCTGAGTCCGTGTCGACCCGGGCCAACCGCGCGACCAGCGCGTCCACCACGCGCTCCATGCGCATCCCGCGCGACCCCTTGACCAGCACCGTGTCCCCGGCCTCGAGCCGCTTGTGCAGGTGGCCGACGGTGTCCTCGAGCGTCATCGTGGGGTGGACCTCGGCGAGGCCCGCCTCGCGCGCGGCCTCGACGGCAAGCTGCGCATGGCGTCCCAGTCCGACGAACTCGTCCGCGCGGAGGGCCGCGACCTGCCGGCCGAGCGCGCGGTGAGCCTCCTCGGTGAGAGCGCCCAGCTCCAGCATGTCGCCCAGCACCACGACGAGCCGGCCGGGCCCACGGCGGGCAGCGACCGTCTCGAGCGCCGCGCGCATCGAGACCGGATTGGCGTTGTAGGTGTCGTCGAGCATGCGCACGCCGCCGGCCTCGCGCCACACGCAGCGGCCCGCCACCGGTCGCGCCAGCTCGAGGCCGCCGGCGATCTCGGCGGGCTCGAGGCCGAGCGCCAGGCCCGTGGCCGCGGCCGCGAGCGCGTTCGTCAGATTGTGGCGCCCGGCGAACGCGATCGTGACGCGCTCCCGGTGCCCGGCCGCCTCGAGCGTGAAGCCGAGGCCCCGGCCGTCCTCGACGGGGTCGTCCACCGCGCGGACGTGGGCGGTCGCGTGTCTCCCGTAGGTCAGCACGCGCGCCCGCGTCTCCCGCGCCATCCCCGCCACGCGCGGGTCGTCCGCGTTCAGCACGACGTGCCCCTCGGGGGGCACCGCGCGCACGAGTGCGGCCTTCTCTTCGCGCACACCGTCGAGGGAGCCCAGGAACTCGGTGTGCACGGCCGCGATCGTCGTCACCACGGCGACGGTCGGCTGGGCGATCCCCGCGAGGTACGCGATCTCGCCGGGCTGGTTCGTGCCGATCTCGGCGACGAGCACCTCGTGCTCGGGCGCGAGACGCAGCAGGGTCAGGGGCAGCCCCCACTGGTTGTTGAAGCTGGCCGGCGACTTGAGCGTTCGCCAGCGGACGCCGAGGACGCTCGCGGCCAGCTCCTTCGCGGTCGTCTTGCCGTTCGAGCCGGTGATGGCGACCACGGGGATCGAGAACTGGGCCCGGTGGGCCGCGGCGAGGCGGCCCAGGGCCTTCGTCGTGTCCTCGACCAGGACGACCGGTACGTTCGCGGGCGCGTCGTCCGGCAGGGTGTGCACGACGAGGCAGGACGCGCCCCGGCCCGCCGCGTCCGCGAGGAACGCGTGGCCATCCGTCCGGTGACCGCGGATCGCGAAGAACGCCTCGCCGACGCCGACGGCGCGGGAGTCGATCGTGACGCCCGTGACCGGGACGGCGAGGTCCCCGGTGACGAGCGCGCCGTGGGTGGCGCGCACGATGTCCCGCACCGTGAAGATCGGCACACGCGTTCCTATGGCAAGGTCCTCCGGAGGATCTGTCGGGCGACGTCCCGGTCGTCGAAAGGCAGCACCTGGGGACCTATGATCTGGTAGGTCTCGTGCCCCTTCCCTGCGATCACTACGGTATCACCGCTCTCGGCCCAGTCCAGGGCCGCCCCGATGGCCGCCCGCCGGTCGGGCTGCCGGACGTAGCGGCCCTCCGCGGCCCTCGCGCGGCGAACGCCCTCGACGATCTCGTCGACGATCGCCTCGGGCCGCTCCGAGCGCGGGTTGTCGGAGGTCACCCACACCCGGTCGCAGAGCCGCGCGGCGATCTCCCCCATGATCGGCCGCTTCCCGCGGTCCCGGTCGCCGCCGCAGCCGAAGACGACGCCGAGCCGCCCGCGCGTGAGCTTGCGCGCGGTCGCGAGCACCCGCTCGAGCGCGTCGGGCGTGTGGGCATAGTCGACCACCACGAGGAAGGGCTGCCCGGCCCGGATCTGCTCGAAGCGCCCGGGCACCGCCCCGACGCCCGCGAGGGCCCGGGCGATCGCGTCGCCGCCGAGGCCGAGCGCCTGGCCGACGCCCGCGGCGGCCAGGAGGTTCATCACGTTGTGCTCGCCGATCAGGGGGGAGCCGAGTGAGCGCCGGCCGTCGCGCGTCTCGACCTCCATCTGGATCCCGTCGAGCCCCGACCGGTAGTCGAGGCAGCGGACGTCGGCTTCCCCTCGGAGCCCGAAGGTCAGGACCGGGACCTCCAGCCCGCGCACCATCTCGGCGCCCGACGGGTCGTCGCCGTTGATCACCGCGGTCCGTCGAGGCTTCGGCGAGCGCGCGAGCAGGTCGAACAGGCGGCGCTTGGCGCGGCGGTACTCGTCGAGCGTACCGTGGAAGTCGAGGTGGTCCTGCGTCAGGTTCGTGAACACGGCAATGTCGAACTCGAGGCCGTCCACCCGGGAGAGCGCCAGCGCGTGCGAGGAGACCTCCATCGCGACGCCGCGCACGCCGCGGTTCCGCATCTCGCCGAGCATCGCCTGGAGCTCGAGCGCCTCCGGGGTCGTCTGGCCCGCGGGCCGTCGCTCGTCGCCGACGACGTACTGGATGGTGCCGACGACCCCGGTCGCCAGCCCGCGCGCGCGCAGGAGCGCTTCGACCAGGTAGGAGGTCGTGGTCTTGCCGTTGGTCCCCGTGATGCCGACGACCGTGAGCGCGCGAGAGGGGTGGTCCCAGTAGGCGTCGGCCAGGAGCGCCAGAGCCTGGCGCGCCGACGGCACCACGACCTGCGCGACGGGGACGTCGAGCGGGGCGCCTTCCGTCACCACGAGGCTGGCCCCGCGCGCGAGGGCGTCCGGGACGAAGCGCCGCGCGTCCTGTCTGAGGCCCGGCACCGCCACGAAGCAATCGCCGCGCTCGACGCGCCGCGAATCGTCGGTGAGCCCGCCGACCCTCGGCGGCAGGGGGCCGATCACCGTCTTCACGGGCAGCGCAGCGAGGAGCGCGCTCACCTCCACGCCTCGACGCATCTCATCGAGGTCCCGCCCCGGCCTCGGCCGGGAGCCGGCCCCGGCCGGGGGCGACCCGCGGGGCGCTCGGCGCCGTCAGGACGAGCCGGGCCGTCGCCCCGGGCTCGACGATCGCCCCGGCCGCGGGCGTCTGGCGGACCACGACGCCCCGGCCGGAGATCTCGACCTCCGGGTGGAGCGGGACCAGCGCCGCCAGGGCTTGGCGCAGCGTCTTTCCGCTGAGGTCCGGCATGCGCGGGTCACGCTCGTCGGCGCCCTCCTCCCCGCCGGCGCTGACGAGCCGCACGCGGCCGGCGAGCGAGCCCTCGCCGCCGGTCACGATCTGGACCTGCTGGGCGTCGCGCGGCGGCACCTCGAGATACCGGAGCACGTCCCGGCCGATCGCGGCGAAGATGGGCGCCGCGGCCTCGCTCCCCCACTTCTCGTTCTTCGGCTCGTCGAGCATCACGAAGATGACGAGCCGGGGGTCGTCCGCCGGGACGAACCCCGCGAACGACAGCACGCCCGGCGCCCTCGAGTAGCGCCTGGTGACCGGGTCGAGCTTCTGGGCCGTTCCCGTCTTGCCGGCGACCTCGTATCCGGGGATCGCCGCGTTGTGGCCGGTCCCCGACTGGACGACGCGCACCATGAGGCGCGTCAGCGTCCGGGCCGCCTCGGCCGAGACGACCTGGCGGACGGCCCTGGGCTCGAACCGGCGGATCTCGCGGCCGCTCGCGTCGAAGGTGGCCTGCACGAGCCGCGGCTGCATGAGGGTCCCGCCGTTGGCCAGAGCACCGATCGCGGTCACCATCTGGAGCGCCGTGACGGAGACCTCTTGTCCGATCGACACGGTCGGGAGCGTCAGCGCCGACCACCGCCCCGGCTCGCGGAGAACGCCCCGGCTCTCGCCCGCGAGCCCGACGCCCGTCGGGGCGCCGAAGCCGAAGGCGGTCATGTAGCGGTAGGCGCGGTCGCGGCCCAGACCCAGGCCGACCTTGATCGCGCCGACGTTCGAGGAGTGCTGGAGCACCTCGGCGAAGGTGAGCCAGCCGTACCGCTTCCAGTCGTGGATGGTCGTCTTGGCGATGGTGATGGATCCGTCCTCGGCGTAGATCCGATCGTCCGGCCGGACGGTCCCCTCCTCGAGGGCGGCGGCGGCGAGGATCACCTTGAAGGTCGAGCCGGGCTCGAAGGGATCCGTCACGGCGCGGTTCCGCCAGTGGTCCCTGGACGGGACGTCGGCGAAGGTGTTCGGGTTGAACGTCGGGCGGATCGCCATCGCCAGGATCCCGCCGCTCCTCGGGTCCATGACCACGGCCATCGCCGCGCGCGCCCCCGTGCGCCGGTAGGCGGCGTCGAGCTCCCGCTCGGCCAGGTACTGGATGGTCGTGTCGAGCGTCAGCATCACGCCGTGTCCCGGCGCCGGCGCCTGGATCACCTGCTGGGTCACGACCTCCCGGCCGAGGGCATCGCGACCGACGATCGCCTTGCCCGGCGTGCCGGCCAGCTCGTCGTTGAACGATCGCTCGATCCCCTCGAGCCCGCCGTCCGTCCCCTCGAAGCCGACCACGTGCGCCGCCAGCTCGCGATTCGGGTAGAGGCGCAGGGGCTCGGGCATGAACCCGAGCCCAGGCTCGCGAAGATCCCGCACCTCGGCGGCCACCGCCGGCGCCACCTTGCGCCGGAGCCAGACGAACGCGCGCGAGCTGGTGAGCGCCTGGTGCACCTCCGCCTCCGGCATCTGGAGGACCGGCGCGAGGCGCGCCGCGACCCGCACCGGATCGCCGACGTGCCGGGGCTGGACGAAGAGGGACTCGCCCGGGGTGGAGCTCGCGAGCGGCGCGCCGTGGCGGTCGACGATCGGTCCGCGCTGCGCCCCGAGGACGACCGTACGCGAGTACTGGCGCTCGGCCATCTGGCCGAGCTCGGCGTGGCGGACGATCTGGAGGTCGGCGAGCCGCGCCGTGAGGCCTCCGAACGCCGCGGCGATGACCGCCGCGAGGATCAACACCCGCGTCCGGAGGCTTCCGTCCGGCGTCACGGCACGAGGGCCTCGATGCGGGCCAGGCGCGCCGCGGCCATGCCGCCGGTGGTCCCCGCCACGTACTCGCGGGCCAGGTGGACCTGGTCGCGCGACGGCGCGGTCATGCCCAGCGCGCGCGCGCGCGACTCCACGCGACTCGGCGAGCGGAGCGTCGCCACCTGGACCTCGAGCTGGCGGATCAGCTTCTCCGTCCGCGCGCGGTCGGCGCGCAACGCGTCGAGCCGATAGGCGAGGTGCACCTGCTGCACCCGCAACCCGACGATCGCGAGGAAGCAGGCGACGAGCAGCGCGGACCACCCGAGCGCTCGGACCAGGGACCGGCGCACGCGGGGGTCTTGCTCACGATGGAGGTGTTGGTGGGTGGTCACGGCAGCCGCTCCAGCACTCGTAGCTTCGCGCTCCTGGCGCGGGGGTTGGCCCGCACCTCGTCGGCCCCGGGCATGAGGGGCGACGGCTCCAGCTCGGCGAATCCCGTCGAGCCGAGCGCCCGGAACGTCCGCTTCACGATGCGGTCTTCGCCCGAATGAAAGGAGATCACGCCGACTCGGCCGCCGGCCATGAGGAGCCCGGCCGCCTGCGGAAGCGCCTCGCGGAGCGCCTCGGGCTCGTCGTTGACTGCCATGCGCAGCGCCTGAAAGGTCCGGGTCGCCACGTGGAGGCGCCTCGGCCACGCCCGGCGCGGCACGGCGCTCCGCACCGCCGCGACCAGCGCCGCCGTCGTCGCGAGCGGGCGCCGACGAACGATCGCGCGGGCGATGCGCCGCGCGTGAGGCTCCTCACCGTACTCCCGGAGGACGCGCTCGAGCTCGGCCTCGGACCGCGTGTTCACGAGCGTGGCGGCCGTCAGGGCCCCCGCGGGATCGAGCCGCATATCGAGCGGCTCGTCGCCCTGGAAGGAAAAGCCGCGGCCCGACGCCTCGAGCTGGTCGCTCGAGACGCCGAGGTCGAGGAGGATCGACCGCGCCGCGCCGACGCCGTGAGCGCGGGCCGTCTCGGCGAGGTCACGAAAGCTCGCGCGGGTGAGGCGGGCGCGGTCGCCGAACCGCGCGAGTCGGGCGCCGGCTCTCCGCACGGCGTCCCCGTCCACGTCCAGCCCGAGGAGGCGCACGTCGCCGCCGCTCCGCTCGAGCATCGCCTCAGCGTGTCCGCCCATGCCCACCGTCCCGTCGATGACCCAGCCCGCGCCGCGCGGCCGCAGGAGAAACGCGACCTCGTCGACCAGGACCGGGACGTGTACCGCTACACCCCCAGCTGCGCCAGCCGCTCGAAGCCCGTCGACAGCGCGTCGCCGTTGGTCCGCTCGTACTCGTCGAACCGCGTGCGATCCCACACCTCGAAGTGCTTCCGTCCGAGCCCGACGAGCGTCACGTCCCGCTGGAGCCCCGCCTGCTGCCGGCTGTCGGGCGGGAGGAGGATGCGCCCCGCGCCGTCCAGTAGGACCTCCTTCGCCCGCGAGATGTAGAGGCGGCCGAGCTTGCGCACCTCGAGATCGAACTGCGACTGCTCGTTGATCTTCCCCTCGATCCGCTCCCATTCCTCGAGCGGATACACCTCGAGCGACTCCTCGTTCGGCACGACGACGACCGTGTGTCCCTCGTACTGGGCGAGCACGTCACGGTATTTCGCCGGGACGCTTAAGCGCCCTTTCGGGTCGATCGTGTGCTGATAGCGCCCTCTAAACATGTCCATGGTGGGACGGGTCTCTACTTCATCCCACTTCGCCCCACTTAGTGGCCGAGGTTACATGTGCCAAAAAGGTCCTGTCAAGGAAAAACTCACGATTTTTTAAGGGAATTCGCGACGCCACCCCCCAAACGACCCGTGGTGGCGGTGGGGGGCTGGGACTCCCCCGGATGGGGGTTATTCGGGCTTGTAGTACTTGAGCGCTTCCGGGATCCAGCCCTCGATCTGGCGGATGCGTGTCTCGCTCGACGGGTGCGTGGAGAGGAACTCGGGCGGCTGCTGGCCGTGCGACGCCTCCCCCATCCTCACCCAGAGGTCGCGGGCCGCCGACGGGTGGTAGCCCGCCTTCGCCATGAAGATGAGGCCGAGGTGATCGGCCTCCGACTCCTGGCTCCGGCTCCAGGGGAGCATCAGCCCCACCGACGCGCCGGCGCCGAGGAGGGAGCTGACCTGCTGCACGGTGCGCGGGTCGCTCCGCGCCATCCCCACCTGCACCGCCGCGAGGCCCCCCTGCACGGCGAGCGCCTGGCTCACCCGCTCGCCGCCGTGACGCGCGATGGCGTGGGCGACCTCGTGGCCGAGCACCGCCGCGAGTCCCGCGTCGTCGCGCGTGATCGGCAGGATGCCGGTGTAGACGGCCACCTTACCCCCGGGCAGACAGAAGGCGTTGGCCTGCTTGTCCTCGATGACCTTGAACTCCCACTTGTAGTCGGTCCGGCCCGTCGCCTCCGCGATCCGCCGGCCGACCCGCGTGACCCGCTCGTTCAGCGCGGGATCTGTGGACACCTTCGATTTCCGGAGGACCTCGCGGTAGGCGTCGAGCCCCATCTGGATCTCGGCGGGCTCGCTCAAGAGCATGAGCTGGCTCCGCCCCGTGACCGGGACCGTCTGACACGCCGCGGCGGCGGTGACGAGGAGCGTCAGCGCTGCGAGTCCCCACGGTCGCATACCGCCATTCTACTGCGGCGGGCTCAGCGGTTGCGAAGCCGCACGTCGGTCGTGAAGGTCGAGGCGACCCCCGCCGCGAAGGCCGACGCTGCGTGGTCGGGCTCCGTCGTCAGCGTGATCACGACCGTCCGCACTGCCCCGGGCACGGGGGTCACGTTGCCGTCTTTGTCCAGGTAGACGAAGGCGAGGCTCCTGACGCCGTTCACGATCGGCTGCGCCCCGCCGCCGGCGTCGCGCCGGAGGATGGTCCCCCGGAGGAGCCAGGTGACGGTCTCCCCGTTCCCCGCGATCTTGCCGTCGCCGTTCGCGTCCACCTGGAGGACGATCCGCGTCGGCTCCGCCGCCGTGATCGCGTCGAAGGACGCCCCCGGCGCGCTGTAGCCCGCGCCCCGGATCTCGCCGGCCATGCGGACCAGCGCGATGCGCGCGCTCTGCTGGACCTCGACCCGTGCGGCGCCGAAGGCGTACGCCTGGAGCCCCTGCTGCAGCACGGCCACGGTCGACGTCATCACGAGACCGAGCACCGCGAGCGAGACGAGGAGATCGGCGAGCGACATGCGCTCAGCGTCCGCCGGGACGCCGAGCGCGTCAATGTCCAGAATTCGGAACGGTGTTCGGGAATGAGAGAAAAAGTGGCAATTGGTGCGAATTCGCGTTTTTTGATCGCAGCGCGTTAACGCGGTGTGCGCGGAGGAGTTATCCACAAGGGGGGCGGATCAGACAGCTCGCCGACGTGCTCGGCGAGGGACGGAGGCGCGGCGGCTAGGAGCTCGGAAGACCAGGCGGGTGGTCGCATCCCGCGAGGCCGTTTTTAACCTCACCAGCACGCGCCCGTCAGGCAGGGACTGGAGCCGGTCCTGGGCCACGGGCGGCCGCAGCAGATAGCGGCAGAGATGCTCGGAATCTGTGTAAGTCACGCGGGACGATGATGCCTGTGAAAACGGGGGCAATCACAAATGCCTCCAGTCCTGCGGCAGCCAGCTGTAGACGGTTCGCATGAAGGTCCAGATGGACGAAGCGTTCTGTATCGCTACGTCCGCACCTTTGTTGACGGCAGTCTTGAGCATCTCGTCGCGGAGGCTAAACCCTGCCTGCCGCTTTTCGGCCTCGCCAGCCTGACCAACCCTGATAGCCTTTGTCTGCTCGGCGAGGAGATCCTCGATGTCCGGCATGCGCTCGGCGAACGCTAACCCTTTCGGTAGCAGATGGAATGCGCCAAGCGCGTTGGTCGCCTGCTCGTACTCGACGAGCCCGAGTCCTTCGAGATACTGGATGAAGCGGTGGCCCTCCATGTCCGACAGGCCGAGCGCGCGTTCGACTTCTACGCCGTAGCCGACATCGCCTGCCTTCCACGCGCGGTGGCCCTCGCGGATGTACGCGATCACGATGTCCCAGTAGCCCGGACGTTCGGCGTTCATTCACGCGCTCTTCTTAGAGACCAACGTAGGCACGCGCCGTCTGGATCAGCAGGTCCTTCAGCAGGGCAAAGGGGACATCACCGGCTTCCGAAGCGGCCTTGGCCTTCGTCTTCTGCCAGATGGTGTCGTTGCGCGCAGCGGCGAGGAAATCGTGCCCCTGCCACGTGAGGCGCATCGGATGCACTCGGATAACCCGCTTGCTCGTGGACGACACGGACGGTTCGCCCTCAAGCAACCCAGCCTCATACAGCAGAATCAAGTGATAGCCGATCGTGAATTCGTCATAACCCTCGATTACGATGTCGGCCATTTGGTCATCGGCCTTCTCCTCAAGGTAAAGCAAAAGGCTCCGAACGAGGTCCATGTCGCGCTTCATCGGGAGCCTTCGTTCACACGCGGGTCCGCAGTGCCGGGGAGGCGGGGCCTCGGGTCGGTAGCGGACGGAAGACACCACAGTCGCGTGCTCCAGTTTAGCTCGTCCCGCTGACCCTCCTGCACGACCCATACGGCATAGCGGTCATTGCCACGGTACGTCACCTTCCGGAGGCCGAGCGGCCAGCAGCTTACGCTGATGAGTAACGTGTCCCCTTCCGCCTGCTTGCGGGGTGAGTCTGGCAACCCCCGAGCGATGACGACGGCCGCGTCTACTGGCGATACGTTCACGGTTTCGTATGGACCGCGCCATACCCTGAGGTGCTGCTGAACAGCGGCGGGGATGGCGTCCTCACATGCTCGCTGCGTATCGAAGGCGCGCTGGATAGCGTGCTCTGTGCGGTTCGTCTCGTAGGTGGACCACAACAGCCACGCGCACGCAGCGTGGGCCGACGCTGTGAAGACGAGCAGGCCGAGCGCGGTCAGTAGGGCGGTGCGCCACATTCGGATCACGGCTCGTCCTCCTCGTCTGAGCTATGCCGCGACGAAGGCCCGGAAGCGATCGAGGATGTCAGCCATCTCAGCCCGAGACGCGTGCAGCAGATAGCGCGATACGAAGAACTTCTCAGTGATCGCCCGGGGAGGGTTGACGCCGACCGAGACGCTGGGCAGCGCACCGAGTCCGCGCGCACGGGCAACGGCATCGAGCGCGAGCCAGCCCATGATCCATACCTTGCCCGCCTCTCGGAGCGCACGACTGAGGTGATAGCCGCGATGCGCCCGCTCGGATGCGAGGTGCCTCGCTCGTCGCCGTTCCCTCTTCGTCTCGGCCTTCGAGAGCCGACAGCGGACCGCATGATCGAAGAGGAGGCCCGCCTCCTTGAATGCGGCGAGGCTCGGAGCCGCGATGAGACTTCGCTGCGCCAGACCGCCGAGGAGGTTTCGTCGGACGCCGACGGAGTCAGGGCCGTGCTCGGGGATCGGATCGTAGAAATACGCGCTGTTTGGTGAGGGCGTCTCGCCAACGATCAACAACCGAAGGGTTGAGGGCCACCAGTCACGCTCGACATGACGCTCGTCGAACGGATGGACACGGCCGCAGCACTGCGCGCCCTGCATGATGCTATGGCCCAAGATCACGCGCGACCGCCTCCACTGCCGCCAGCGCCCCGAGTGCTTCAGGTCGTCCACACTTCTGCCCGAGTCGTGCTGCCCGTCCGGGGTGGATCAAGTTGCGGAAGTCCTTGGCGAGACGAACGAGCGTGGCAGTATCCGGCTTGACGATGCCGAGGTGGGCGGCGACCTCGACGTATTCATGCAGGTCCCACCGCTCTGGGTTCGGATCAGGCTGACGGGTCAGTGTCTTCGTGCGGCGCAGGGCGGCGATAGCGGCCTGACGAGCCCCGGCGTGCTGGTGCTCGTGCTGTTGCAGTGCCCACAGGAGGAGAGCTTCGATCGCCGATCCTGCGAGTACTGTTGCGCCCTTCCACTCGCCTTGCGCAAGATCGCTGTGCGCGCTGCTCAGGTCTAGACGAATGCTCTCGCGAAGGTCGGCGTCGGTGATGAACGGCAAGGCCGACGTGGACGGGCTCGGTGCGTTATCCGGGCACTTCTCAAGCGCGTCCCGAAGTAGCACAAGCGCGTGGACCTCACCGAAGCCTCGCAGTTCACCGAGAACCCACTGTTCATTCGCCGTCGCACGCCAGATTGCGAGCAGATCACGGATCGCCGCCCGACTACAGACAAGGGCCGCGTGATCCCGACCTTGCACGGTAATGAGTTCGTGCGGTACCTGATCCAGCAGATCGACAACACCGGCGAGTTCACTTGAGTGACTCATGCCGACTCTGCGGCGCGGCTCCGCATTCTCGACCCACGGGAACATCTGATCGATCAGTCCGACGACCTGACTCGGCACGACAAGCGGCATGGACGGGCCTCGCCTCTCGAAGCGTCAGCTAATCCAAAGGGGGCATGCCACGGAGGTGAAGTCGCTGTCGTACCCGGCAGCGAAGTCGCGGTAGACCCTGAGCTTGGGAAGGAGAGGATTGGCCTCTTCCGCGCCCTTGGCCGGGTCTTCCAGGTCCGCGTACGCTGACTTCGGCGTGCCCGCCCGGATGCTTCGGTGGTGTTCGGACGTGATCGAAACGGGGCAACCGCTGCGCAGCCGCGTCTTTTCTTCGCCAGTCGCTGCTGTCCCCGTGCGCCGCGCCCGCTGGGTGTCAACGTTGCTCGCGCATGATGCTCGAGCGTGATCGAAATGGTCGCAACTCCTGCGCGTCCGCGTCTTTTCTTCCGCCGTCACTTCGCCCCCTGCGCGCCGCGCCCTCTGGGTATCAAGGTTCGAGCGTTTTTTGTTCGAGGAGACTGCCGGTCGACCCAACGACACCCAGCCTGAAGGCCACCCGCCTCCGCCTCTTCAGGTGATGGGAAGCGCTGCGTGAAGTGGACGACCAGGCCATTGTGCGTTCGTCGCGTGCCGGGCTCCCAGACCTCGTTGGCGCCGCAGGGACTCCCCGAGGCCCTCGGCGTCGCCGACCCGCGCGCCGCAACCCTCACCTCGTCAGGTTAAGAGTCAGCGAGCTTCCAGGTTGTCGCGAACGCTGGATCTTGTTGACTGTCCGGAGAGCCTTCGTCAAAGGTTCGGTGCCGGTTGTACATGATGGATTCGCAAGGAGAGCCTCGATCACTTCACGAACAGCGTGCAGATACCAGGCTTCCTGTTTCTCGAGGTCCGAGGCCGAAAGAAAGCGCGCGAACTCTTCCTTCAGAACCTCGTGTGCGTCACCATCAGCGACCGAAGCTGCCGCTTCAAGGGCTCGACGCAGGGAATCCTTACCCTTCCGCCCCTCAAACTCTAGCTGGAACGCCCAACGAATTGCCGGCTCAACGATCTCGTGATAATCGGTTCTCGGTAGAAGTATGCCCCGGTACAGCAGCAATCCCAGGAACTGTTCGGCAGCAAACATCAGCCGAGCATCTCCCGAGCCCACAATGTCGGCCAGCTTCGCGAGGATGAGACCGCGCTGCCCCGCCGGCAATTTGCCGAATTCTCGAGGTGTGTAAGCTTCGATCGCCGCTGCGAGCTCATGGAGGCGGCCATGGGCCAGAACTTCCGATAGCGGTCGGGATGGTCGTAGTGCACCTTCCAGCTGAGCGATGAACGACCGCAGAGACGCCAGACGTTGGTCTCGAGACTCCTCCAGGCACTTGAGAATTAACCCGTCTATCTCTGGGGGTATCGCTTCGTTTGTGGCCGCCAACTCGACATAGGCCCCCATGGGTGGCCGTTTTCCGGCGAGGGCTTCGTAGAGGGTGACGCCGAGTGAGTAGATATCAGCTCGGTAGTCGACATCGTCTCCCTGGGCCTGTTCCGGAGCGATGTAACCTGGAGTCCCAATTACGTACCCCGATCCAGTGATTTTCTTGGCGTCCTTCTCAGAGATCGCAATGCCGAAGTCGACAAGGTAGGCAGACAGGTTGTCGGGCTTAATGATTATGTTTGAGGGCTTGACATCACGATGGATTACGCCGCGTTGATGGGCGTGTTCGAGCGCGGCGGCAATCTGGGTGAACCACGCTTTTACGTCAGCCAGTTGGCAGGGGCCCCCGGTGTCGATTCGCTCCCTGAGCGTTTTTCCCTCGATGAACTCAAACACTATGAGGAACTCATCCTTGCCGAACATGACGTCATAGATGGCTGGGATATTTGGGTGAGAAAGTGCCGCGAGCACACGGGCCTCTCGACGAAACCTTTGCTGGTCTGGGTCAGAAAACGCCGTCGCGAGAGGATTTAGGAGCTTGACCGCAATATCGCGTTCGAGAACGGTGTCACGCCCCCGAATGACGGTACCGAATCCCCCTGCCCCATGCGCCTTGGGCTCAAACTGGAAGCGCTCTGTCATCGGCTCCTCCGTCGCTCTTGGCGCAACTGCTGCGCGTGCGCGTCTTTTCCTCTGCCGTCACTTCGCCCCTGCGCCCGGCACACCCGCTCGGCGTCATTTTGACCAGATGGCACCGGCCGTCTGGAGAATAACGCCGAAGGAGGTGAGGACCAATCCCGCATAGAAGAACCGATCTGCCCATCTGCGCTGGGCCTTCTTCTCGCGCCACTCGGCGTTGTTCTCGTCGGGTCCGAGCACCGCAAAGCCGAGCCTAGCTTCTCCGAGGATGCGGCTCTCGTAGCGGGCTGCGAGGAAAGCCATCCACAGACCGATCAGCAGGCAGGCTCCGCCAGCCAGCATCAGCAAGTTTGCCGTAGTCGTTTTCGCGAGCAGTGGCCAGCTAGCGTATGCAGCTCCAGCCGAGAAGCCGCAAAAGGTGGTCCACTGGACGACGTTGATGACCACCGCGTAGGAAGAGCTACCGGGCGCCTTCGCATTTACAACGGCGAGAATCGACAAGTGCGGGTTGCCCGCGAGATTAGCCAGACGTTGCTGAGACGGTTCCAAGGCGGCCTCGCCTGCTTTTACTAGCTGCTTTGTCCGCTTCTCCAAACGGTTGAACCAGACCGAAAGCCAAGCACCGAGGAGAGCGATCGCCGCGGCAACCCCGCGATGGTCTTTGAGAACTGTGGCGTAGCCGGCGACGAGGAACGCTGTAGCGACAAGAAAGAAGTTAAAGCTCTGCATGCGCTGGCCGGCATGCATGGCAAACCAGTCCCAGGCGTGGCCTAGAGCATCTCGTGAAGAGTTGTCGAGATCGGCGCTCATGATCGCGTGTGATCGAACGCCGGGCAGAAGCTGCGCGTCCCCGTTTTTTCTTCCGCCGTCACTTCGCCCCCTGCGCGCCGCGCCCGCTGGGTGTTAAGGTGTTCGCGCGTGATGTTCGCGCGTGATCGAAATCGGGGCAACTTCTGCGCGTTGCCGTTTTTTCCGCCGCCGTCACTTCGTGTTCGCGCGTGATCGTTCTTCGAGCCAGAGCACGTGACAGCGCGCGTGGAAATACAGCCGGCGCCCGTCGGCGTAGGTGCACTCCAGCGGGCCCGCCTCGAGCACACCAATCGGCTCGTCGCACACCGAACACCGCTGCCCGCGACCGGCCCCGATCGCGATGCTGTGACCAACAGGCGGCGGGAGGGCGCGAGGAAATCCGTCCCGGAACTTCTCGTGGAGCCTCTTGCGGATCGCCTCATCGTCCACCGTCACTTGCCTCCTGCGCGCCGCGCCCGCTGGGTGTCAATGTGCGCGTGTTTTTTGTTCGCGCGTGATCGGAATCGGGGCAACTGCTGCGCGTGCGCGTTTTTTCTTCCGCCGTCACTTGGCATCGTCGTCGGGGCCAGCTCATTCAACCACGACCTTCACTCTCGCCGTCTTCGAGCCGCGAGCCGCGAACCAGGTGATAGCCTCATCGACCATGTCAAACTCGATGAAATACGCGCCCGTGGTGAGCGGGGCTCTCACCTTGACGTCCATCATGACGCTGTGGTTCGGCGCAACATCCGCCGGGAGGAACGCGCGCAAGTACTCGAAATCGATCATGTGCCGGCTGGCGTCGAGGAGGTGGCCGCCGACGTCGACGAATCCGCCCTCTTGGCAGTACGCCGAGAGCCATGTCGTATCACCGGTATTGACGATCCTCAGAACGTAGGCGACTTCCCCCCCGGCGCTCGCCTTCTTGATCCGTTCACCAATGACCGTGACGTCCGCCGCGAGCGTCCTCGGGTTCCGGCTGTCGCAGACGTCGTCGCCCTTCTGGAGCGTGATGAAGCAGTTCGCGCGAGTGTCACGCCGGACGGTATCCAGGGGGAACCGTTGGTCGTCGCCGTTCAGAAAGTCCCGATAGTGCGTGAAGCCAACGCCGATGCTCGTGGGTAACGGGTACGGGTGGATGGTGCACTTCGTGAAGCCGACGCGCCGCGCCTCTTCATGGACCTGCTCGAGGAGGAAATCATTCTCGAGAATCCCATGAGCCTGCATTTCCGAGATCGCCTGGGGGGTGTGGGAGTGGCCCTCTCCCACCTCGGAGAAGCCGACGCGGCCGCCGTCTTTCAGGACGCGGAACATCTCGTTGAGAATCGCCTGGGGGTTCGGGACGTGGTGGAATGCATCGAAACAGACGATCCGGTCCACGGAGTTGGCGGCGATCGGGAACGTGTAGCCGTCGTAGGTCAGGAACTCAGGGTTGAGGTGCCATTTGGTGCGCTGATCGAGCTCGAAGCACTTCCTCCCGATTGCGATCGCGGTCGACGAAACGTCGATCGCGATCGTCCGGCAGCCCATGCGGTTCAGGATCGCCGAGACCCAGCAGGACCCCGCGCCGAAGTCGAGCACCGTGTGGCTCATGCCCAGGCGAGGTTGGCGAGCAGGAGACCGAGCTTGTAGAGGATGAGCGGGGTTTCGGCGTTCGTGTGGAACGGCTTGTTAAGGAGCGCCGGGGAGTCCTTAATGCGTTGGAAGTGAGTCTCGGCGGCGAGATTCCATCGATCCACATCCTCGCGGGCGCTGTCCCCCTTCACCGGGGCTTCGGAGGCGCCTGCGGTTATTGGCGGCCCCGTGGCGCCGCGATGCCGCTCGAGACCGAAGAGGCGGAAGAGCCACGGCGCGCGCCGCGCCCGCTGAGTGTCAACGTTCGAGTTCATGGCGTCCGCGCGTGATCGTGAAGCTCGCGTTGTATCGTTTGCTCTCTTGCTCGAAGCCCTTGACGAGCTGATCGACCAGGACGCCCAGGACAATGGGGGCGATGGCGGCGGCGGCGGCCGCCTCCCGCTTGGCCTCGACGAACTGAACGCACGCGACGTCGGGGGAGTCCTTCTTGCTGTCGGAATCGACCAGGCTCGTACACCCCGTAGAGAGGAGGACGATAAGCGGCAATGCGACGGTGCGCATACGGCCTCCTTTCGAGACCAACGGTGCAGTCTGCGGGAAGGTGTCTCGACGGCCCATGGACCCGGCAAGCTGGATACCAGGTCGACCTTCCGAGCGAATCCGCGAGGTTAGGCAATGTCGTCAAACGTGGGACTGCTACGTATCTGTGCGGGTTGCACTAGCGCTGGGCAAAGAGGGTCGAGCGTCACCACCAGGCGATCTGGCGCCCGCGCTCTCATCCACGGCGTGCGCCTCCCCTCCCGGCGCGCTCCTCGACGCCGCGCCATTCCCGATCACGCGCGCTCGGGAACACCGCTCAGTCGGGCGTCGGCGTGGGCGGGGTCGTCGAGTAGTCGTAGAACCCGCGGCCGGTCTTCCGGCCGAGGTCGCCGCGCTTGACCCGCTTCTCGAGCGCCTTCGGCGGCAGGTCCTTGGGGTCCTTCGTCACCTCGTAGGTCTCGAGCCGCGCGTTGTAGCCGACGTCGAGACCGGAGAAATCCGAGAGCCTGAAAGGCCCCATGGGATGGTTCAGCCCGAGCTCCACGGCCTTGTCGATGTCCGCGAAGGAGGCCACGCCCTCCTCGAGGAGGTAGTAGGCCTCGCGGGCCTGCGCGCGGAGGATGCGGTTCACGAGAAAGCCCGGCAGCTCCTTGCGGAGGATCACCGGCTCCCGGCCGATCTTCCGGGTCAGCTCGGCGATGAGCTCCACGGTCTCCTCGCTCGTCTCCCGGCCCTTGACTACCTCCACGAGCCGCATCACCAGCGGCGGGAAGAACCAGTGCATGTTGGCGCACTTGTCCGGCCGCTTCGTCGCGCTCGCGATCTGCGAGATCATGAGGGTCGAGCTGTTGGTCGCGAGGACCGCGTGCGGCGGGCAGGCCCGGTCGAGCCGCGCGAAGCACTCGCGCTTGGGCTCGAGCCGCTCGACGATCGCCTCGACGACGACGTCGGCCTGCCGCGCCCCCTTCTCGAGGTCGGGCTCGAGGGTGACGCGGCCGATCGCCTCCGCCATCTGGGCCGGGGTCATCTGGCCCCTGGCCACGCGCTTCTCGAGCTGCGCGCGGTTGCCCTTCATGCCCTTGTCGAGGAGCTCCATCGACAGGTCGTTCAGCGACACGGAGTAGCCGTGGAGCGCCGCCTGCATCGCGATCTGGCTCCCCATCTGCCCGGCGCCCACCACGAGGATCCGCTTGATGTCGTTCGCCGTCATGGCTCGCTCCCCTAACAGGTTGCTGACAAAGCTACGAGTGACGGCTCGTCCATGCTCACCATGCGGTGGTTTATGGCGAGACGCGTGACTTCATCTGCTCGCCCGTCCGCTGTGGGGC
>JACQWC010000002.1 GCA_016209635.1 Candidatus Rokuibacteriota bacterium
GCGTTGATCCAGTCGCGCGCGATCTCGGCGCCCTTGCGAACGTAGTTTCCGGAGGCCGCGACGGGACCGGAGAGCGGCTGGATGACGCCGATCTGGACCGGCGCCTGCGCGAAGCCCGCCGGCGTCAGCAGGGCGCAGGCGAGCAGCACGACGAGAACGACGGGAACCCACCGCTTCAGCATGGCTGACCTCCTGCGAGCGTAGGGGAATGGTTCGAACGGCTCAGGATCGTAGCATGATTGCGGCGCCCGCGACGGGTGTACGGGACATCGTGATTGGCGTCGCCCACTCGCCATCGTCAGTCCTCTTCTTCGAGCACGAACAGCTCCCCCTGGCGCCACACGCCGGCGAACGTGCGGCGGTGGAGGGGACAGGCGCCGTGCCGGTCGAGGGCGGCGAGGTGCTCCGGGGTGGCGTACCCCTTGTGGCGGGCGAAGCCGTACCCGGGGAACTGCCTGTCCGCCTCGAGCATGATGCGGTCGCGGACGACCTTCGCGACGATGGACGCGGCGGCGACGGTGGCGCAGCGGGCATCGCCGTCGACGAGATTCCGCTGCGGGCACGCGAGGGCGGGGAGGTGGACGAAATCGGTGATGACCAGCTCGGGGGCGACGGGGAGGCGCTGGAGGGCCTCCGTCATGGCGAGCCGGGTCGCCTGGAGGATGTTGACGCGGTCGATCGTCTCATGGTCGACGATCCCGACGCCCACGCCGATCGCCCGCGCCTGGATCACCTCGAAGAGCGCCGCGCGCCGCTCCGGGATCAGGAGCTTCGAGTCTCGGAGGCCGCGGATCCTCCGCTCCGGTGAGAGGATGACCGCCGCGGCTACCACCGGACCCGCCAGTGGCCCCCGCCCGGCCTCGTCGAGGCCGGCCACGTGGAGGACACCCGTCCGCCAGGCTTGCGCCTCGTAGCGGTACGGCGCCGACGGAGGCGGCGTCACGCCGGTGGTGCCGGCGTCCTACTCGGTGGTCGTGGGAACGGACACGGCGCGCTTCTCCTTGAGACGCGCCGCCTTGCCGGCGAGCCCGCGCAGGTAGTAGAGCTTCGAGCGGCGCACGCGCCCGCGGCGAACCACCTCCACGCGCTCGATCCTCGGCGAGTGCACGGGGAACGTCCGCTCGACCCCTACCCCGTACGAGATCCTGCGCACCGTGAAGGAGGCCCGGGCGCCCTCGCCCCGCCGCCGGATCACGATACCCTCGAAGACCTGGGTGCGCTCCTTCTCGCCCTCGACGACCTTCACGTGCACCCGCACCGTATCGCCGGGCCCGAACCCGTCGCGGTCCTTCTTGATCTGACCAGCCTCAACCAACCGAATCGCGTCCATGACCGTCGTTCCTTTCCTGATCCGCGGGGGCGTCCGGCTCCTCCGGCCGCTCGCCGCGTTCGAATCGTTCCACGAGTTCCCACTCCTCCGCGCTGAGTCCCGCCCGCGGGAGGAGGTCCGGGCGGCTCCGCCATGTCCGCCAGAGCGCCTGCACCCGGCGCCACCGCGCGATGCGGGCGTGGTCGCCGGACAGCAGCACCGCCGGCACCCGCGCGCCGCGGAACTCCTCGGGCCGCGTGTACTGCGGCGGCTCCAGGAGCCCGCTGGCGAACGACTCGTGCTCCGCCGCGCCCTCGCCGCCCAGCACCCCCGCGACGAGCCGCGTCACCGCGTCGGCCACCACCAGCGCGGGCAGCTCGCCGCCGGTGAGGACGTAGTCACCGATCGAGAGCGACTCGTCGGCGAGCCGCTCACGCACCCGCTCGTCGACGCCCTCGTAGCGGCCCGCGATCAGGATGAGGTGCGGGAGGCCCGCCAGCCGGCCCGCGACCTCCTGCGTGAACGCGGCGCCGCGCGGATCCAGCAGGATCACGCGCGCACCCGGCGTCCGCACCGCCTCCACCGCCGCGAACAGCGGTTCGGGCTTCAGCACCATGCCACCGCCCCCGCCGAACTGATAGTCGTCGGTGATCCGGTGCGTGCCCACCGCGTAGTCTCTGAGATTGACCACGCGGATGTCAACGAGGCCCCGGCGCCGAGCCCGCCCGATGATCGACTCCTCGAGCGGCGCCTCGACCATCGCCGGAAACAGGGTCACGATGTCGAGTCGCAGCATTGGGTTCGCTCCGGCGGTGGCGACCCCGCTCAGAGGTCGAGGAGACCCTCCGGTGGCCGGATGACGATCCGCCGGCCCTCGAGATCGACGTCGATCACGATCTCGGGCACCGCGGGGATCAAGTGCTCCCGCGTCTCGCCACGGACCACCCACAGATCCTGGAGCGCCGAGCGCTCGATTCGTGCGACCCGCCCGATCTCGCGCCCGTCCTCCCCGAGGACCCGGCACCCCTCGAGCTGCCACGGGTAGAAGTGGCCGGGCGGCGGCGGGAGCGCCTCGGTCCGGGGGAGCGCGACCAGCCACCCGACCAGGGCGGTCGCCGCCTCCACCGACTCGCATCCCTCCAGCCGCACCAGCACCGCCGCCCCGTGGCGGCGCGCGGCGGTGATCCGGCGCGGCTCCCGTTCGTCCCGCGCCGCATCCCACAGCACGCACTCGCCGATGCGCTCGAGCCGCTCCGGGTGGTCCGTCAGCGGCGCCACGCGCACCTCGCCGTCGAGGCCGTGCGTCCGCACGATCTCGCCGACCACGACGAGGCCGTCGTCCCTACTCAATGATCTCCAGCACGGCCCGCTTGCGAAGCTTCGTCGCGTTCGCGTTCAGGATCGTGCGGATCGCGCGCGCGGTGCGTCCCTGCTTGCCGATGACCTTGCCGAGGTCGCTCTGCGCGACGCGCAGCTCGATCACCGTCAGCCTTTCGCCCTCGACCTGCGTCACCGTCACCTTCTCCGGATCGTCCACGAGCGCCTTCGCGATGTGCTCCACCAGCTCCCGCATCGCCGCAACTCCTGCTGCCGCGCGCCTGTCCGCCGGGCGCCGTCGCCCGGCTATGCGGTCGGCCCGGCCTCCTTCGTGTTCGCCATCAGGCGCTTCACCGTGTTCGACGGCTGGGCGCCCTTGGCGATCCACGCGTCGGCCCTGGTACGGTCGATCTTCACGGTCGGCGGCCGGGTCAGCGGGTCGTAATGCCCGATGACCTCGATGAACCGCCCGTCCCGCGGGGAGCGCGAGTCCGTCACCACCACGCGGTACGTGGGCCGGCGCGTCGATCCTGCCCGTCGGAGTCGAATCGAGACTGCCACCTTGTCACCCCCTCATCGTCGGGAGTCCCGGCAGGCGCGTGACACGGCCCGCCTTTCCCTCGAGTCCTTTGAGCTGCCGCATCATCTTCCGGAGCTGCGCGTACTGCTTGAGCAACCGGTTCACGTCCTGCACGGTCGTGCCGCTGCCGCGCGCGATGCGCTGGCGCCGGCTCCCGTTGATCACCTCGGGATGCAGGCGCTCCTCCCGCGTCATCGACCCGATGATCGCGTCGAATCGCTCGAGGTCCGCCTGCTCGCCGCCGCACTCCTTCGGCGCGCCGCGGAGCATCTTGCCGAAGGGGAGCATGTCGAGGACCTGGTCGAGCGGCCCCATCTGGCGGAGCTGTCGCAGCTGCGCGCGGAAATCCTCGAGCGAGAAGGCGTCCTCGCGCAGCTTGCGGACCAGCTCCTCGGCCGTCTTCGCGTCGACCGTCTCCTGGGCCCGCTCGACCAGCGAGAGCACGTCGCCCATGCCGAGGATGCGCGACGCGACGCGATCAGGGTGGAACGGCTCGAGGGCGTCGGTCTTCTCCCCCACGCCCACGAACGCGATCGGCCGTCCGGTCACGTGTCGGACGGAGAGCGCGGCGCCGCCCCGCGCGTCTCCGTCCATTTTCGTCAGGATCAGGGCGTCGATCCCGACCGCCCGGTTGAACCGGTCCGCCACCGTCACCGCGTCCTGGCCCGTCATCGCGTCGACGACGAGCAGCACATGGTGCGGCCGGATCTCGGCCCGGATCGCCTTGAGCTCGTCGAGCATGGCCTCGTCGATGTGGAGCCTTCCCGCGGTGTCGAGGATCAGCGGTGTCAGGCCCCGCGCAGCCGCCGTCTCGCGCGCCGCGCGGCAGATCTCGAGGGGGTTCCGGCCCCCCTCGCCGACGACCTCCACCCCGAGCTGGGCGCCGAGCGTCCGGAGCTGGTCGATCGCGGCCGGACGGTAGGTGTCGGCCGCGGAGAGGATCGGGTGCTGGCCCTGCCGCGTGTACATCCGGGCGAGCTTGGCGGCCGTCGTCGTCTTGCCCGAGCCCTGGAGGCCGATCAGCATGATGATCGTGGGCGGATGGGGCGCCATGCCGAGGCGGTGGCCGCTCCCGCCGAGCAGCTCCTTGAGCTCGTCGTGGACGACCTTGACCACCTGCTGGGCGGGCGTGAGCGACTTGAGGACCTCCTGGCCCTGGGCCCGCTCCTTGACCCGGTCGACGAAGGCGCGGACCACCTTGAAGTTCACGTCGGCCTCGAGGAGGACCACCCGGACCTCGCGCAGGGCCCCCTCGATGTTGTCCGCGGTGAGCCGGCCGTGGCCTCCCAGGCGTTCGAAGACGCTTTGCAGTCGGGCGCTCAGAGAGTCGAACATGGAATCCCTAACTTTACGGAAGGACCGGCCGAATTTCAACCAGAGCGGCCGGGCTCCTCCGTGACGCCGCCCACCGACCCTAGCGCTGGAGCCGGTCGAGGAGGCGGCGCCACCAGTCGACGATCTGGTCGCTCACGCCCTGGTGCTCGTGACACGGGGCGGGCTCGGTCCCCTCGAGGAAGATCTCCGGCGCCACGGTCGCACAGAAGCGCGTGGCCAGCCTGCCGTTGGTGACGTCGATCGACGCGAGCCTGACGCCGGCCGGCGCGGCGAAGGGCGGCGCGGGGTACGCCTCGAGGGCTTGCTTCATGAAATCGACCCAGATGGGCAGCGCCGCCTGGGCGCCGCTGAGCCCATGGGCTTCGCCGCCGTCGAAACCCACCCACACGAGCGCCAGGAGCGTCGGCGTGTACCCGACGAACCAGGCGTCGCGGCCGTCGTTCGTGGTGCCGGTCTTCCCCGCCACCGATCCGGCCAGGCCGAGCTCCCGCGCCGCGGCGCCCGTGCCTGACGTCAGGACGCCCTGGAGCAGCGACGTCATGAGATACGCCTCGGCGGGCGGGAGGCCCTGCGTCGGCGCGCGCGCAGGCAGGGCGAGCGGGGTCCCATCGCCCTCGTCGATCGCGGCGACGGCAGTCACCCCGGCGGGACGGAGGCCGCCGTTCGCGAGCGGAAGGTAGGCGCCCGCCAGCTCGAGCGGGCTCACCTCGAAGGCCCCGAGCGCCATCGCCGGGACGGGGCGGAGCGGGCTCCTGAGCCCGAGGGCGCGGGCGGTGTCGATGACCGCCCAGAGCCCTACCTCCTCGGCGACGCGCACGGTGGCGGCGTTGAGCGATTGCTCGAGCGCCCGCCGCACGCTCACGCGCCCCTCGTATCGCCCCTCGTAGTTCCGGGGGCTCCAGGGCTCGCCGTCCGCGTCGAGCGCGAGTGGGCTGTCCTCGACGAACGACGCAGCGGTGAACGCGGGCGGCCCCCGGCGCGCGCTGAGCGCGGCGAGGTAGACGAACGGCTTGAACGCCGAGCCGGGCTGGCGGCGGGCCAGGACCGCGCGATTGAACTGGCTCGCCTGGTAGTCACGGCCGCCGACGAGCGCGCGGATCTCGCCGCTCGCGGGATCGAGCGCGATCAAGACCGCCTGGAGCCGATCGGCGGCGTCCGAGCGTTTCAGCCTGGGCCAGTTCCGCTCGAGCCCGGCGAGCCCTCGGGTGACCGCGGTCTCGGCGAAGCGCTGTAGCGTGAGGTCGAGGGTCGTCAGGACTCGCGCGTCTCGGCTGTAGCTGACGACTCCGTCGCCGGCGCGGTGCTCGATCTCCTGCCGGACGTAATCGGCGAAGTAGGGCGCCGACTGGCCCGGCGGGGGCGATGGTTGAACGCGGACCGGCCGGCGGCGGGCCGCCTCGTAGTCGGCGGCGGAGATCCTGCCGAGCTCGTGCATCCGCGCCAGCACCACGTCGCGCCGCTGCCGCGCCCGCTTCGGATCGAGCACCGGCGAGTAGCTGTTGGGCGCGCGCGCCATCCCGGCGAGCAGGGCCGCCTCGGCCAGCGTGAGCTGATGGACTTCCTTGCCGAAGTACGCGCGCGCGCCGGTGCCGACGCCACGGACCGCCAGCGGGCCGCGCTGGCCGAGGTAGAGCTCGTTCAGGTACGCCTCGAGGATGCGCTCCTTCGGGTAGCGCCACTCGACGACTGCGGCGAGCCAGGCTTCCCTGAGCTTCCGGCCCAACGTCCGCTGCGAGCCGAGGAGCCGGTTCTTGACGAGCTGCTGCGTGATCGTGCTCCCCCCCTGGGTCACCTTGCCGGCCCTGAGATTCGCCCAGGCCGCGCGCCCGAGCCCGCGCGGGTCGAGGCCGCCGTGCTCGAAGAACCGGTGGTCCTCGGCGGCGAGGACGGCGTGGATGAGCGACTGGGGAACGTCCGCGAGGCGCACTGGGAGGTGGTCCTCGCCGTGCTGGTCGGTGGCGCTCGTCAGCACCTCGGGCTCGAGCGCGGCGCGGGCGACCGGTCGGCCGTCACGCGTGACCCGGCCGATCCGATCGCCCTCGAGCTCGACGCGGAAGGGGGACGGCTCGCCGCGGACGAAGACATCCCACCCACTGGCCTCGCGGCGATACTCTCCGGGCGCTCTCGGGCGCGTGCGCGTTTCGACGTACCTGAGGCGTCGGAGCGTCCCGGCGAGATCGATCGCGCGGACGTTCATGTCGGCGGCGAGCGACTGCCCCGCCGCATACACGAAGGTTACCCGGCGGGCGTCAGCGCGGTCGAAGCGCGCGAGCTCGACGGCGGTGTAGATCACGAGGGCGGCGCCCGCGAGGGCGCCCAGGGCAGCCAGCGTCAGCGCGGTGCGCGAGCAGAAGCCCGCCCCGCGGAGATGGGTGAGCGCGGTCCCGAGCCGGGATCTCATAGTCGGCAGACAGTGCAAAAGCCTGCCCAACTTCCCTAACGACCACCCCAGGAAATCACCCAGCCAAATCAGCTGCTTAACGTGCGCCGGAGACGGGGCGGGGTCGCCGATGTCACGTGGATCGACGCCCCCCGTCAGACTGTCAGGCGGGGGACGAGGGGTCGGGGCTCGCTAGGGCGCTTCGGCGGCGGTCCTCATCTGCTTCAGCATGGCAGCCGGGTCGGGAGCACCGAAGATGGCCGAGCCCGAGACCAAGACCGAGGCGCCCGCGCCGGCGAGTCGACGCGCGTTCTCGAGGTTGACGCCGCCGTCCACGGAGACCTCGACGGCGCGGCCGCCGAGCAGCGACCGCAGCTGGCGGATCTTCGGGTACGCGGCCGGGAGGAACGCCTGGCCGCCGAAGCCCGGGTTCACCGACATGACGAGGACCACGTCGAGGTCGTCGAGCACGTACTCGAGGACGCCCGGCGGGGTGGCGGGGTTCAGGGCGACCCCGGCCCGCGCCCCCAGCTCGCGGGTCCGGGCGAGCGTCCGCTCGAGGTGCGGGCACGCCTCGGCGTGGACGGTCACGATGTCGGCGCCCGCGCCGACGAACTCGGCGAGGTACCGCTCGGGCTCGACGATCATCAGGTGGACGTCGAGCGGCAGGCGCGTGCGCTTCCGGATCGCCGCGACGACCACGGGACCGATGGTGATGTTCGGCACGAAGCGACCGTCCATCACGTCCACGTGGAGCTGGTCGGCACCGCCCGCCTCCACCCGCGCGATGTCGTCGGCGAGCGCCGCGAAGTCGGCCGAGAGGATCGACGGCGCGATCTTGATCACGCCCGCCTTTATACTCCGCCGGGCCCCCGAATCAAAGCGCGCGGCGGAAGCGCACGGCGGTGAACCCGTCGGTCCCGTGGCGATGGGGGAGGCAGCGGAGCGTGCCGTCCCCCCCGAGCGGCAGCGGGAAGTCCGGCGGAGGGTCCAGATGGAAGTCCGGCCGGCTCTCGAGGAAGGGCCTCGTGACCGCCTCGTTCTCCTCGGGCTCGAGCGAGCAGGTGGCGTAGACGAGCCGTCCGCCCGGCTTGACCATCGTCGCCGCGGCGGCCAGGATCTCGCGCTGGCGGTCCCCGCTGCCCGCGAGCTCCTCCGCCATGCGCCGCCACTTCACATCGGGGTTGCGCCGTAGCACGCCGAGATTCGAGCAGGGCGCGTCGACCAGGACGCCGGCGCAGGCCGCAGCGAGGTCCGGGGCGAGGGCCTGCACGGTCCCCGCGCGCGGCGCCACGATCGCGAGGCGGAGGCGCGCCGCGCCGTCGCTGACGCGCGCCAGCCGCGAGGGGTCTCGATCGAACGCGTGGACCCGCCCGCGGTCCGCCATCAGCTCGGCGAGGTGCGTCGTCTTGGTGCCCGGCGCGGCGCAGACGTCGGCGACCGTCTCGCCCGGGCGCGCGCCGAGCAGCCGCGCGACCAGCATCGACGCCTCGTCCTGCACGGCGAACCAGCCGTCCGCGAACGCGCGCCAGCTCGACGGGGCGCCGCCACCCGGCTCGACGCGGAGCCCTTCCGGCGCGAGGGGCGTCGGGGCCGCGACGAGCCCTTCCTCGGCGCCCAGGCGGGCGGCCAGCGCCTCCCGCGTCGCGCGGAGCAGGTTGGTGCGGAGGGTGAGGGGCGGGCGCTCGTTCATCGCGCGCATGAGCGCCGTCGCCTCGTCGAGCCCGTAGCGGACGACCCACCGCCGCGCGAGCCACGTCGGAAACGAGCAGCGCGTGGCGAGCGCCTCGAGGGGATCGGCCGGCGGCCGGGGCTCGCGCTCGCGGGGACCGCGCCGCGCCAGGGAGCGGAGGACGGCGTTGACGAACGCCGCGACCCCGGGCGCGCCCCGGGTCAGCGTGACGGCGTCGCTCACCACCGCGAAGGATGGCACGCGCTCGAGGAGGACGAGCTGGTAGGCCGCCATTCTCAGGAGAACGAGGACCCGCGAGTCCAGGGATGCGAGCCGGCGGCGCGAGTGGGGCGCCAGGAGCCAGTCGAGGTAGCGCTGCCAGCGAAGCGTGCCGTAGACCAGCTCGGTCGCCAGCGCGCGGTCGCGCGGGTCGAGCCCCGGATCGTCGAGCGCCGCTTCGAGCGCCACGTCGGCCCAGGCGCCGTCCGCCGCCACCCGCTCGAGGACGCGCGCGGCTACGGCGCGGGCGGGTGAGGGCGCCCTCACGGGCGAGCGAAGCGCGCGCCCGCGCGGAACCGGGCGCCGCGCAGGTAGTCCGGCCAGGCCACCGCGCGGCGGTTCTCCGGCTGGACCGCGCTCGGGCAGAGAGCCCCGTCGCCCGTGGCGACGGCGAGCGTGCCCTCGTGCGCGACGAGGCTTCCCGGCTCCGCGCGGTCACCGGTCGGCAGGGCGCGCGCGCGCCAGATCGTGAGCATCCCGCGCTCGGTGCGCGTCGAGGCGCCGGGCCAGGGGTTGCAGCCCCGCACGATGTTGGCAAGCTCGTGGGCCGGACGGGCCCAGTCGAGGTGCCCGTCCGTCTTCTTGAGCCGCGGCGCCAGCGTCGCATCGCCATCACGCTGGGGCGCGGGCCGGAGGACGTCGAGGCGCTCCAGGGTCTCGGTGAGCACCCTGGCGCCGAGGGGCGCCAGCCGGGCCGCGAGCTCGCCCGCAGTCTCCTCGGGGCCGATCGGCGTGGGGACGGCGAGCAGGAGGGGGCCCGTGTCCATGCCCTCGTCCATCTGGAAGGTCGTGATGCCCGTGACGGTCTCGCCGCGCATGATCGCCCACGGGATCGGCGCGGCCCCGCGGTAGCGGGGCAGGAGCGACGCGTGGACGTTGATCGAGCCCCGCGCGGGCGCGTCGAGCACGGCCCCGGGGAGGATCTGGCCGTAGGCGACCACGACGGCGACGTCGGCGCCGAGCCGGCGGAGCCGAAGTGGCCACTCGGGATCGCGGAGGCGGGCCGGCTGGAGGACGGTGAGGTCCGCGTCGAGCGCCCGCCGCTTGACGGGCGGCGCCGTCAGCCGCTGACCGCGGTGCGCGGGACGGTCGGGCTGCGTGACGACGGCGACCACCTGGTGGTGGAGGAGCAGCGCCTCGAGTGTCGGCAGGGCGAAGTCCGGCGTCCCGTAGAAGAGGACTCGCATGGGCCCCGCCCGCCGTCAGAGCGCGAAGGCGTGGTGCGACGGTTCCGGGGAGAGCCCCTCCTTCTTGATCTTCCGCTTGATGCGGTCGCGGGTGACCGGGTCGAGACGGTCGATGAAGAGGACGCCGTCGAGATGATCCATCTCGTGCTGGAGGACGCGGGCCTGGAGCCCCTGCGCCCGGATCGAGAGCGGGCCGTCGTCGACGTCCCGCGCCTCCACGCGGACCCACTCGGCGCGCGTGACGGACGCGAAGATCCCGGGAATGGAGAGGCATCCCTCCTCGGCCGTCGCCTGCCCGCCCTGCTCGACGATCACGGGGTCGATCAGGGCGCGCGCCTCGCGACGCTCGTCGTCGGCCACGACGATCAGGCGGAGCGAGACCCCGACCTGCGGCGCGGCCAGGCCGAGGCCGACCTCGTCGTACATCGTGTCGATCATGTCGCCGGCGATGGATCGGACCTCGGGCGTGATCTCGCCGACGGGCGCCGCACGCCGCCTCAGAGCGGGATCGCCGTACCTCCGGACGCTCAGAACGGCCATTCGACCGGGTCCACCTCGACGTCTATGATACCGCGACTCCGCGAGGGCGACGCGGGGAGCCCCTCGAGCGCCGTCGCGAGGAGCGAGGGAAGCTCCCCGTCCCCCTTGACGACCACGCGTCGCAGCCGATCCCGGCGGTCGGGGGCCGGTGGATAGACCGTGAGTCGAGCGGATCCCCGCAGCGCGGCCGCGACGGCCTCCGCGACCCGTGGGGTGTCTCCCCCCTTCGCGGCGCGGACGGTGACGATCGCGAGCCGCCGGAACGGCGGATAGCCCAGCTCGGCGCGGAACTTCAGCTCGTGCTTGTAGAAGAGGGGGAGGCTCTGCTCCGTGAGCGCCGCGAACGCGTAGTGCGCGGGCGTCTGCGACTGAACGATGAGGCGCCCGTCCGGCCGCACCCGCTCGGCGGCGGCCCACATCAGCGCGAACGCGCGTTCGGTAGCGCGGAAGTCGGGCAGGCGCAGGAGCTGGTCGGGAGACACGAACGCGGCGAGGCCGAGCGCTGCGGGGCCGAAGAGCCGGAGCGCGCCCCGGGTCCCGATGACGATCTCGGCGACGTCGGCCGCCGTGCGCTGGGCCGTGCCGCGGGCGCCGCGGGTCGCCTCCGGGTCGTAGCGGGCGACGCGCGCCTGCGGGAACCGGCGGCGCACCTCGTGCTCGACGCGCTCGGCGCCCCAGCCGAACGGCGAGAGCCGCCGGCCGTGACACTGCCGGCACGTCTCCGCGGCCGGCGCCGAACCGCCGCACACGCGGCAGTCGAGCGTCCCGCGGGCCCGGCTCCAGGAGAGCGCGATCGCGCACCGCTCGCACCGGACGACCGCGCCGCACTCGTCGCACGCGAGGGAGGAGGCGAAGCGACTCAGCACCAGGAGCGCCCGCTGGCCGGCGGCGAGCGTCTCGCGGATCGCGCGGACGAGCGCGGGCGTCGCCGCCTCGCGCCGCAGGATGCCCCGCGTGTCCGCGATGGTCACGGTGGGCCAGGGGCCCGAGGGCCCCGCCACGAGCGCCACCCGGCCGCTTTCCGCGCGCCACCACATCTCCACGCTCGGCGTCGCCGTCGTGAAGATCGCGCGGCACCCGTCCCGCGCCGCGCGCTCGAGGACGACGTCCCGCGAGTGGATGCGGGGCGCGCCCGGGGGCTTGTGCGCGGCGTCGTGCTCGTCGACTACCGCCACGATCGCCGGGGACGGCAGCGGCGCCAGCAGCGCCGAGCGCGTGCCCACGGCGAGCCGCGCCGCTCCGCGCGCGAGCGCCGCCCAGCCCCGCGCGCGCTCGCCCTCCCGCGCGCCCGAGTCGAGACGGACCACGCCGCCGAGCGCTCCGAGCCGCGCGGCCCAGCGCGCGGCCGTCTCGACGTCGTGGGTGAGGACGAGCGCGTCGGCGCCGGCCGTCCCGATCGTCTCGAGGAGCCGCTCCTCGCGCCCCGCGCCGATCAGCAGCTCGAGCCGCGCCGCCCCCCTCCCCCCCCAGCGTCCCGAGGCCATCCGGGGGTCCTGTCGTGGGTCGCGCCCCCCTGCGGTCCTCGGGGGGCGCTCTCCACGCCACCCCCTCCGGACGGCGTCGGGGAGGGGAGGTGGGAGGAGGGCGGCGCAGGTCGAGCCGACGCTCGAGAGGCTCTCGCGCGCGATCCAGCGGACGAGCTCGAGCTGGGCGGCGGAGAGGACCGGCGACGCGTCGACGATCTGGAGCAAGGGCTTGAGATCGGCGCCGCCGCCGTCTCGCAGCGCGAGGACGAGCCCCACCCGCTTGGCGCCGCGGAGCGGCGCCAGCACCCGCTGGCCGGGGGCGAGCACCCACCCCGGGGGGACGCGGTAGGAGAACGGATGGGGCACCGGGACGTCGAAGGCGACGTCCGCGATCATTGACCGAAGGGTGAGGTCGCGGCGACCGCAGGTGGGTTGACCGAGAAGCGCTGGGCCGTCATGTGCCGGCGCGGCGGCGATCGTACTCCCGCTTCGCGAGCTTCAGGTCTTCCCAGGCCATGCGCTTGTACTCCTGACCGGGATTGCGTAGGAGGAACGCGGGGTGGAAGGTGGGGATCAGCACGGCCGACCCGTACGGGTGGAGCCGTCCGCGCAGCTTTCCGATCGGCTCCCTCGTCCCGAGGAGCGCCTGCGTGGCGACGCTTCCGAGCGAGAGGATCACCTTCGGCTGGAGCTGGGCGAGCTGGGCCGCGAGGAACGGGGCGCATGCCAGAAGCTCGTCAGGCTCCGGATTGCGATTGCCCGGCGGCCGGCAGTTGTGGCTCACGAGCCCCGCCGCGACGTACGACTCGTCGTCTTCCACCCCGATGTTGTAGAGAGGGAAGGCCCGACCGGTCCGGAGGGACTGAGCCTCGGCAACGGTGCCATCCAGAAAGACGTAGCCCCCGCTGTGATTTTTCAAGAGCCGCCGGAGGATCTCCTCTCCGTACTCCCTCGCCAACCGCTCCTTGAGCTGTAACGCTGATTCGCCGAAGCCAGCCAGCCCACCGGCGACGAGCTCCCGAGTCCGCTCATTGGCTCGTCGAGTGATGCGCAGGGGATCGCGAGCCCCATTGGCGTATTGCGCCTTCACTGTCAGGCGCAGATTCTGACGGGCCTCGGCGCTATGGAAGATTCTCAGGTTATGGCAGCGATAGCTGCACGTGCGATACGACCGGCGGTCATACCGATCGTAGCGGACGAAATACGTCCGTCCGCAGACTTCGCAGCGATCGCCCAGCACATCGAGTCGGTCGCCCCGCTGAATGTCGCGGGCCGGCTTCCAGGCTCCATCGATGAGAAAGGGGTGCTCCGGGGTGACGGTCAGGTGAACCGGCCTCTGGTTGCCTTCGTCGGCCCTGACCGAGATGCGAATCACGGGACTACCCTTTGGAAGGATTTCCCGGGGACGAACGTAGACGACCTTCCGGAATGTCCCGCGATGAGTCAGGACTAGGTCCCCGACTCGGAGGTCCTTGATGGGTCTGTACCCCTCGGGCGTGTAGATCAGCACGCGCGGGCTGATGAAGCACTTGACCGTGTTCGTGATGTACACCTCGTCGCGCGAGAGCTGCACCGACTCGAGCATCTTCGTGAGGAGCTGGCCGGCGCGGCCCACGAAGGGCTTGCCCTGCGCGTCCTCGTCGGCCCCGGGACCCTCCCCGATGCAGACCAGGTCGGCGCGCGGGCTCCCGGACCCGAAGACGATCGTCGTCCGGCCCTCGCAGAGCTTGCACCGCCGGCACCCCTGGAGGTGTCGCTCCTGCGCGGCGAGCGCCTCCTCGGGCGGGAGCAGATAGTCGCCGCCGAGTGGGAGATCGCGGAACCCGAGATCGCGGTGGTGGCGGAGCGTGGCGCCGAGCGCGGCCAGGGCGGACGCGAGCGCTTCGTGCGGGGAGGCGCTCAGCGGCCCACCCGCGCGGCGGACGCGGCACGCAGGGCGAGGATCGCGCTCAGGATCGCGTCCGCCACCGCCGCCTTGGACATCCGGGGCAGCGCGCGGCTGCCGCCCCAGCGGTCGATCAGCAACACCTCGTTCTCGTCCGCATCGAAGCCGATCCCCGCCCGGCTCACGTCGTTGGCGACCAGCAGGTCGATGCCCTTGGCCTCGAGCTTGGCCCGCGCGTTCGCGGCCACGTCGTGGGTCTCCGCGGCGAAGCCGACGACGAACGCGCCGGTGCGCCGGGCGGCGACCTCCCGGAGGATGTCGGGATTCGGGGTCAGCTCGAGCGTGAGATCCTGCTTGCCCTTGATCTTCGTGGGGGAGAGACGCTTCGCGCGGTAGTCGGCGACCGCCGCCGCTTTGATGACAATGGTGGCCTCGCGCGCGTGGTGCAGCACGGCCTCACGCATCTCCTCGGCGGTCTGGACGGGGACGAAGACGGCGGCCGGTGGCGGCGCGATCGTCGTCGGGCCCGATACGAGCGTGACGCGGGCGCCGCGCCGGGCGGCGGCGGTGGCGAGCGCGTACCCCATCTTGCCCGACGAGCGGTTGGAGATGTAGCGGACCGGGTCGATCGGCTCGCGCGTCGGGCCCGCGGTGATCAGCACGCGCTCGCTCCCGAGATCGCGGACGGGGACGAGCGCGCCCAGGAGCGCCTCGACGACGCGGTCGACCTCGGGGAAGCGTCCCCTCCCGCCGAGCCCGGACGCCAGCTCGCCCGTCTCTGGCTCGAGGACGGTGACGCCGCGCTGGCGCAGCGTGGCGACGTTCGCCGCGACCGCGGGGTGCTCCCACATACCGCCGTCCATGGCGGGCACCATGAGCACGGCGCCGCGGGCCGCCAGGAGCAGGGTCGTCAGGAAGTCGTCGGCGATCCCGTGCGCCGCCTTCGCGAGAACGTTGGCCGTGGCGGGCGCCACGAGGACGGCGTGAGCCCGCTCGGCGAGGGCGACGTGCTCGACCGCCTCGTCGCTCTGCGGGTCGAAGAGGTCGGTGAGCACCGGGCGGCCGGAGAGCGTCCGGAACGTCAGGGGCCCCACGAACTGGCGCGCGTGCTCGCTCAGGCACACGGTCACCCGCGCGCCCAGCCGCGTCAGCTCCCGCAGGAGGTAGACCGCCTTGTAGGCGGCGATGGACCCCGTGACCCCGAGGATCAGCTCCCTGCCGTCGAGCGTCGACATCAGGCCTTTGGCGCTTCGCCCTCGTCCTTCACGCGGTACTCGACCTTGGACGCCGCGATCTCCTCCAGCGCCGTGCTTGTGGGCTTCTTGTGCCGCGAGTCCACCCGCGGCGGCGCCCCGCGGTTCAGCTGTCGGGCCCGCTTCGCGGACAGGACGACCAGCAGGTAGCGGTTCGAGACCTTGTTCAGGGTCTGCTCGAGCGAGGGAAACGCCATGCGCCCTATACCTCCAGGTCTGGGAATCGAAGCTCGAGACGGGTGGTCCGGCAACGCTCGGCCTGGATGATGGCCTCGAGCTGCTCCGCCGCCTCCTTGAGGTCACGGTTCACGATCAGGTAGTCGTACTGTCGCCACATGACGACCTCGTGCCGCGCCCGATCGAGCCGCCGCGCGATCTCGCGCTCGGCGTCCGAGCGGCGCTCGCGCAGCCGCTGCTCCAGCTCGGCCATCGACGGCGCGACGATGAACACCAGCACCGCCTCGGGATAACGCGTCCGGAGCTGCGCGGCCCCTTGCGTGTCGATGTCGAGCAGGACGTCGCGACCCTCCCCCAAGGCGGTCTCGAGCGCGTCGGCGCGCGTCCCGTAGAGGTTGCCGTGGACGACCGCCCACTCGGCGAACTCGCCACGGTCGAGCATCGCGCGGAACTCCGACTCCGTGACGAAGCGGAAGTCCTTGCCGTCGACTTCCCCCGGCCGCGGCGCGCGCGTCGTCACCGAGACCGAGTACGCCAGATCCAACAGGCGCAGCCGGATCTCGTGACACAGCGTCGTCTTGCCGGCGCCCGACGGCGCCGAGACGACGAACAGGGTCCCGCGGCGGTCAATCACCCGCAGCGCCCCGCTCCGCTCCGAGGCGTTGCGCGAGCGTCGCCGGCTCGAGTGACGAGAGAATCAAATGATCGCTTTCCGTCACGATGACCGCACGCGTGCGACGGCCATTGGTCGCGTCGACCAGCTTTGCGCTACCCTTCACGCTCTCGATGAGCCGCTTCACGGGCAGCGAGTCCATCCCGACGATCGCCACGATCTGCTCCGCCAGCACCACGTTGCCGTGTCCGACGTTGACCAAGCGCGTTGCCTGTCGCCTCGCCACGGTGCCTCCACCTATTCAAGATTCTGAACCTGCTCGCGGACCTTCTCGAGCGTTCCCTTCGCGGCGACGGCGGCCTGGGTGAGCTCGAGGTCGTCGGCCTTCGAGGCGATGGTGTTGATCTCGCGATTCAGCTCCTGGAGGAGGAAGTCGAGAGGGCGTCCCACGGGGCCGCCCTTGAGCAGCATGAGCGTGAGCTGGTCGAGATGCGCCCGGAGCCTCCCGACTTCCTCCGTGACGTCCGTCTTGTCCGCCCACACCGCGACCTCGGTCAGGATCCGGCTCTGGTCGATCGCGACGTCGGAGAGGAGCGTCCGCAGCCGCTCGCGCAGCCGTGCCTCCCGTCGCGCCGCCGCGGCCGGCGCGCGCGTCGTGATCAGCTCGACCGTCGCCTGGAGGTCGCCCTGGAGCGCTCTCAGCTGGGAGGCGAGGAGCTCGCCCTCCGTCGCCCGCTGCGCGGTGAGCTGGTCGAGCGCCCGCGCGAGCGCGTCCGCGAGCACCGGCCACGCCGCCGCGGCATCCTCGGGCTCGGCGTCCTCGACCCTGACGACGCCGGGCCGCTCCAGCACCCACGGCAGCGTGACGTCCTCGCCGAGCCCCAGCTCGCGGGCGGCGAGTCGCGCGTTGGCCATCCACTCGCGTGCGAGGCTCGCGTCGACCCGGACGCGCTGCGCCGGCTGGCCCTGGGCGGGAGCGAGCTGTGCCGTCACGTCGACCCGACCCCGCTCGAGCCTCCCCTGGATCAGCCGGCGCGCGTCGGGCTCGAGGCTCGCGAGCGCGCGGGGGAGTCGGAGCGCGATGTCGAGGTGCCGGTGGTTGACGGACCGCACCTCCACGGCGATGACGAAGGTCCCGCCGCTGGCTTCCGCCCGGCCGAAACCCGTCATGCTGCGGATCATCGAGAGCCCCACGGTCGGGAACGGATTCTGGCCCCACTCATCGCTGGATGATAGGCGAAATTTGCTCGAAGTGTCAATATGTTGCGATTGACAGAGGCGAGCGCCGCGGGTAAACTTTTGAGGCTCCGCGGCCCGCCGGAAGCACGAAATCAGGACCTTGAGGGGGTCTGTCGATGAGGCTCACCCGTCGCGAGTTTCTCCGAACCGCAGGCGTCGTCTCTGTCGCGCTGAGCGATGCGGGCTGGCCCGTCCGAGCCCCCGCGCAGTCGCCCCGGCCGATCACGGTCTCGCATAGCGTGTCGACCTTCGTCTACGGCCAGCACCTCGTGGCCAAGGAGAAGAAGTTCTTCGAGGAGGAGGGCGTGACCTTCCCGGGGTTCATCGTGCCCGGCGGCGGGGCGAAGGTCGTCCAGGCCCTCGCGGCCGGCCAGGCGATGTTCGCGCTGGGGGACTCGAACCACCCGCTGAAGATCACGGAGAAGGGCAAGGACGCGCTGATGGTCTTCGCGACGGACACGCGGTGCAGCTACGCGAACATCGTGGTCCGGAAGGAGCTGTACGACCGCGGTGTGCGATCGGTCGACGCACTCGCCGACGGGAAGCTCGTCGGCCGCAAGGCGGTCGTCGCCGCGACGGCGATCGGGTCGGGCACCTACGTCTATGGCGTGTACGTCCTCAAGCACACCCGGGCGGCCGATGGCAAGCCCGTGAACGACCACGTCGAATGGGTGGGCGGCGGGGCCTCCACGACGATCCTGGGCGGGCTCAAGGCCGGCAAGTTCGACGCGATCATGGCCGTCCCGGAGTGGCAGTGGGCTGCCGAGGGCGAGGGGTTCGGGCGCGCCATCTACGACGTCCTGGACGAGAAGGCGTGGCGGCAGGTCTTCGGGGGACCGATTCCGGTCACCGTGGGATACGTGCTGCGGGAGACGGTCGAGAAGTCTCCCGACCTCGTCCAGGCCTACGTGAACGCGAACTACCGGGCGCAGCACTGGATCCGGAGGGCGAAGGACGAGGAGGTCGTCGATCTCCTCCACAAGCCGTACATGGACGCCTTCAAGCGCGAGGACGTCTTGCGCTCGGTGCGCTACTACAAGACGATCTTCGACTGGGATTTCGTCATCGAGGAGAAGGACTACGAGAACGGCATGCGGGTGTGGCTGCCGATCGCGGTGGAGAAGCCGATCCCGTACGCGAAGGCGGTCGACATGTCGTTCGTCCAGAAGGCCCAGGCCAAGTACAGATCCTGAGTCCGCCTCCCGCCAGGCGCCCGCGCATCGTCGTCCGGGACCTCGCGAAGACCTTCCGTGAGGGCGCCCGCGAGGTCCCGGCCGTTCAGCGCGTCTCGTTCGACATTCTCGACAAGGAGTTCGTCGCGCTCGTCGGTCCCTCGGGATGCGGGAAGTCCACGATCCTCAACATGCTCGGGGGCCTGATCGCGCCGAGCGCGGGCACGATCGAGCTGGACGGCCGGCCGATCGTGGGCGTGCCGCCGCGGGTCGGCTACGTCTTCCAGAAAGACACGGTGTTCCCGTGGCGCACCGTGCGGCGGAACATCGCGCTCGGGCTCGAGTACGCGGGCCTCCGCGGCGAGGCGCAGGAGCGGCGGGTGGGCGAGGCGATCCGGCTGGCCGGGCTCGAGGGCTTCGAGGACGCGTTCCCGGCGACGCTGTCGGGCGGCATGCGACAGCGGGTGGCGCTCATGCGTACGCTCGTCGTGGATCCCGACATCCTCCTCATGGATGAGCCCTTCGGCGCGCTCGATACCCACACGAAGCTCAACCTCCACGCCGAGCTGCTGACCCTGTGGGAGGCGAAGCACCAGACGGTCGTCTTCGTCACGCACGATCTCTCCGAGGCGATCACGCTCGCCGATCGCGTCATCGTCATGACGCGCCGGCCGGGCCGCATCAAGATGATCTCCAACGTCAAGCTCCCGCGGCCCCGCGACGTCATCGCCGTGCGCGAGTCGGACGAGTATGCGCTCGAGTACGGCCAGATCTGGCACGTTCTCGGCGAGGAGTTCGCGGGGCGCGAGCCATGACGCCCCAGTCCGACCGCTGGCGGGTCATTCTCTGGCGCCTCGTGATCCTGATCGCGCTCCTCGGGTCGTGGGAGTGGCTCACCGGCTGGAAGGCGATCTCGAAGACCCCGGGGCTCTACTGGATCGACCCGTTCTTCGTCAGCCGTCCCTCCCTGATCGCGCAGCGCTTCGTGTACCTGGCCTCCGGGGAGGTCCGATTGTCGATCTGGCAGATGGCGCTCTCGACGGTGCAGTCGACGCTGTGGGGGTTCGTCGTCGGCGTCTCCACGGGCTTCGCGGCGGGCCTCGTGCTCGGGCGCAACGATCGGCTGGCCAGGATCTTCGAGCCCTACATCGTCGCCTTCAACTCGCTCCCTCGCATCGCGCTGGTCCCCCTCATCACGATGATCTTCGGGTTCGGGCTCGCCGCGAAGATCGTGCTCGCCTGGACGATCGTCTTCTTCATCGTCTTCTTCAACACGTTCCAGGGGGCGCGGAGCGTCGACGTCGATCTCATCCACTCCGCCCGCTTCCTCGGCGCCCGCGAGCGGCAGATCATGAGCACGGTCGTCATCCCCTCGGCGCTCGCCTGGACGTTCGCCTCGCTGACGCCCTCGATCTCCTTCGCGCTGATCGGCGTCGTCGTCGGCGAGTTCCTGGGCGGCGAGTCGGGCGGGGGGCTTGGCTTCCTCATCATCCAGTCGCTGGGTACGCTCAACGCGGCCGACATGATGGTGGCCTTGCTCTCCCTCGGAGTGATCGGCATCGTCATGGCGCTCGGGATCAAGCAGCTCGAGATGCGGCTCCTCCGGTGGCGGCCGGAGTACCGGAAACGGGCGTGACGCGCTGGGCGCTCGCCACGCTGGGCGTCCTGCTGGTGCTGGGCGCGGCGGCGGTTGGCGTGGCGCGCCGCCTCGGCTGGAGCGAGTCGCGCGCCTCGGTCTTCGTCTCGGTGCTCGCCCACTGGCTCGGGGCCTATGCCCTCTGGAGCCTCGCCGCAGGGGCGGCCCTCCGGTACGGCGTCCTCGAGGTGTACGACGGCGGGCTCTTCGCCCTGCTGGCCCTCGGGGGCGGCGCGTACCAGTACCGCGCGCAGGTCCGCGAGGGGCGAGCGCGGGGGCTCGTGGTCTTCGTAGGCGCCCAGCTCGCCTGGCTCCTCATCGTCCTGGCGCGGAACGGCGTCTTCGGCGCCTCCTGAGAAGCGGGGCGCGACCCCCTCCGTCCCGCCCGCTCACCCTCTCCCGGAACGCCGGGGACTCAGGCGTCGATCCGGTAGAGCCGCCGCACGTTCTCCCACAGCATCTTCCGCCTGGTCGACTCCTCCACCCCCCGAAACTGCTCCTCGATCGCCTTCTGCGAGAAGGGCCAGGTGCCGTCCCGGTGCGGGTAGTCGGAGCCCCACATCACGTTGTCGGGCGCGATCTCGGCCATGGCGCGCACGCCGTGGAAGTCTTTCTGGAAGGTCGCGTAGATCTGCCGCTTGAAGTAGGCGCTCGGCGGCAGCGGAAGCCTGAGGTCGTCTGCCAGCCGCTCGTCGTAGGTGTCGTCGAGGCGCTCGAGCACGTAGGGGAGCCAGCCGATCCCGCTCTCGCCGAGCACCAGCCTGAGCCGCGGGTGGCGCTCGCAGACCCCCGACAGGATCACGGCGGTGACGATCTCGTCCATCTGCATGGGCCCGACGACCACCCACGCGCCGAGCGCGGCCGCGCTCCGGGCCCCCTTCACCTCGTACCCGACCGTCGTCGCGCCGCCCTCGAACACGTGGAAGGAGAGCACGGTGCCGGTCTCCTCGGCTGCGCGCCACATCGGCTCCCACATCTCGTGCCACACGGGCATCGCCGCCGTCCACGGGAGGAACACGACGCCGCGCAGGCCGAGCTCGGCGCAGTGACGGATCTCCTCCGCCGCGACCTCCGCGTCGTGGTTCGGCAGACATCCCAGCCCGAAGAACCGGCCGGGCAGGCTCCGGTTGAACTCGGCGATGAACTCGTTGTACGCGTGATAGACCGCGGTCAGGAGCTCGGGGTCGCGGATGCCGGGGCGGCCGAAGAGGCCCGTCGAGATCCCGATGATCCCGTAGATCACCTCCGCCTCGACGCCGTCCCGCGCCTGGTCCTCCCGCCGGAGCCCGGGGTCGGCCGGCCGCGTCTGCCCCGAGGCGAAGCCCGCCTCGGCGAGGATGCGGCCACGCTTGCCGCCCGTCACGCCGGGGCCGTAGACGCCGTGGGGCGCCAGCACGTCGTCACCCGAGACCCAGACGTGCCTGCCGTCGCGCTCGACGACGCGCGGCGCCAGGTCGCGCCATCGTGGGGCGACTCGCGAAACGAACGTGTCCGGCGGGAGGTAGATCAGGTCCATGTGGCTGTCGGCGGACATCACCGTGCGTGCCATCGTCGCCTCCTACGGTCCCCCGGAGCCTACTACGCGCCCCCGGGCGAGCACAATCGCGACGGCGCTACGAAGCCGAAGAGCGCGACCGCCCCGCTCACGGCCTAGCAGACGATCGAGCTCGCCTCTCGCCCCCTCGAGGACGCCGCCCGCTAGGCCCGACTCCCGGGCTTGATGGCCGGGCTCCCCTCCTTGCAGAGGGGACACGCCTCGGGCTCGAAAGTCGCGGCCGTCATGGTCGCAAGCGACGCGCGCTTCACCGGGAAGGCCGCCGCGCCGCCGCTCCGGTCGATCAGCGAGCCCACCCCCGCCACGACGCCGCCGCTCGCCTCCACGCACCGGATGACTTCGCGGGTCGAGCCGCCGGTGGTGACGACGTCCTCCACGACGAGGCAGCGCTCGCCGGGCCTCAGGCTGAAGCCGCGCCGGAGGCGCATCACGCCGTCCTCCCGCTCGGCGAAGAGCGCCCGCACGCCGAGCGCCCGCGCGACCTCGTGGGCGACGAGGATGCCGCCGATCGCCGGCGCCAGCACCGTCTCCACGCCGTCGTCGCGGAAGCGGGCCGCCAGTTCCTCGCCGAGCGCGGTCGCGTGGAGCGGGTACTGGAGCACCAGCGCCGACTGGAGGTAGACGTCCGAGTGGAGCCCCGAGGTGAGTCGGAAGTGGCCGCGCATGAGGGCGCCCGTCTTCTCGTAGAGGGCCAGGGTCTCGCGCTCCGTCACGGGCGCGTCAGCTCTTCGAGGATGGCCCGGGCCGCCGCGGCGGGATCGGGCGCCGCGGCGATGGGGCGCCCGATGACGAGGTAGTCGGCGCCCGCGCGGAGCGCGCCCGCCGGCGTCGCGGTGCGCGCCTGATCGTCCTCGCGACTGGCCGGGCGGATGCCCGGCGTCACGATCACCCAGGAGGGTCCCATCCCGAGCCGGAGGAGCGAGATCTCCTGCGGCGAGGCGACGCACCCGTCGAGGCCCGCCTCGCGCGCCAGCGTGGCCAGGTGGAGCACGTGGGCCTCCACGGTCGTGGAGATCCCGACCTCCTGCTGGAGCCGCCGCCGGTCGAGGCTCGTGAGCACCGTCACGCCGAGGCAGAGCGGCCGGGGCACGCGGAATTCGCCCGCGGCGCTCGCCACGGCCTCGGCGGCCGCCCGCATCATGGCAAGCCCGCCGCTCGCGTGGACGTTCAGCATGGCGACACCGAGGCGCGTGGCCTCGCGCGCCGCCCCGCCCACCGTGTTCGGGATGTCGTGGAACTTGAGGTCGAGGAAGACGCGGAACCCGCGCTTCAGCGCCAGCTCGACCGCGGCCGGCCCGGCCGCGGTGAAGAGCTGGGAGCCGATCTTGCATCCGCCGAGGATCCCGCGCAGGCGCTCGAGCAGCCCGTCGGCGGCGGCGAGGCTCTCGACGTCCAGCGCGACGAGGACCCGCTCCGCCGGCGACGGGGGCGCCGGCCCGTCAGGCGCCACCGTGAAACTCCTGGAGGCTCCGCACGCGCAGCTCGCTCTTGAGCAGCGCCTCGATGGCCCCGACCGCCGCCTGGGCGCCGTCGACCGTCAGGTAGTACGGGATGTTCTGGGTGACCGCGGTGCGCCGGATCATGTACGAGTCCTGGCGGGCCCGTCCGTCCTCCGGCGTGTTCAGGACGAGGGCGATCTCGCCGCGCTTCATGAGGTCGACGACGTTCGGGCGGTAACCCTCCGCCACCTTGTGGATCACCTCGGCCGGCATCCCGTGGCGCTCGAGGACGCGCGCCGTCCCGGCGGTGGCGACCAGCGAGAATCCCATCTCCACGAGCCGCCGGGCGAGCGGCATGACGGCGCGCTTGTCCCGGTTCTTGACGGAGACGAAGACCTTACCCGAGGCGGGGAGCGACGAGCCCGCGGCGATCTGCGCCTTGAGGTAGGCCATCCGGAAGTCGCGGTCGATGCCCATGACCTCGCCGGTGGACTTCATCTCGGGGCCGAGCACCATGTCCACGCCGGGGAACTTGACCCAGGGAAAGACCGACTCCTTGACGGCCATGTGGGGCAGCTCGCGCTCCTCGACGGACGCGAGCGGGGCGACGGACCGGCCGAGCATCGCGCGCGTGGCGACCTTCGCCAGCGGCACGCCGATCGCCTTCGAGACGAACGGCACGGTGCGGGACGCCCGCGGGTTCACCTCGAGCACGTAGGCGGTCTCGTGGCGGATGGCGAACTGCACGTTGATCAGGCCGACGACCCCGAGCGCCCGCGCGAGCGCCCGCGTCTGAACCTGGAGGATGCGGATCTCGTCCTCGCCCAGCGAGTAGGGGGGCAGCGCGCACGCCGCGTCGCCGGAGTGAACGCCCGCCTTCTCGATGTGCTCCATGACGCCACCGATGACGACGTGCTTGCCGTCGGCGACCGCGTCGACGTCGATCTCGATCGACTCCTCGAGGAACTTGTCGATGAGCACCGGGTGCTCCGGCGAGACGCGGACCGCCTCCGTCATGTACTCCCGGAGATCGGCCTCGTCGTAGACGAGGCGCATGGCACGGCCGCCCAGGACGTAGGAGGGGCGCACGAGCACCGGGTAGCCGATCGACTCGGCGATGGCCTGCGCCTCGGGGAGGGAGCGGGCCGTCGCGCCGGCCGCCTGCTGGAGCCCGAGCTCCGTCAGGAGCTCACTGAAGCGCTTGCGGTCCTCGGCACGGTCGATCGCGTCCGGGGAGGTGCCGAGGATGGGGACGCCAGCCTCCTGGAGCGGGACGGCGAGCTTCAGCGGCGTCTGGCCGCCGAACTGGACGATGACCCCGCGCGGCCGCTCCTTCTCCACGACGTTGAGCACGTCCTCCAGCGTGAGCGGCTCGAAGTAGAGCCGGTCGGAGGTGTCGTAGTCCGTGGAGACCGTCTCCGGGTTGCAGTTGACCATGATCGCCTCCACGTCGGCGTCGCGGAGCGCGAACGCGGCGTGGACGCAGCAGTAGTCGAACTCGATCCCCTGGCCGATCCGGTTGGGGCCCGAGCCGAGGATGACGACCTTCTCGCGATCGGTGGGCGGGGCCTCGTCCTCCTCCTCGTAGGTCGAGTAGAGGTACGGGGTGTGGGCGACGAACTCGGCGGCGCAGGTGTCGACGGTCTTGAACGTCGCCAGGATCCCGTGCTCCCGGCGGAGCTGCCGGACGCGCGCCTCGGCGGCCCCCGTGAGCTGCGCGATCCGGCGGTCCGCGAAGCCGAGCTGCTTCGCGCGCCGCAGCACGTCGGGATCGGCGAGCCCGCGTCCGGCGATCGCGCCCTCGAACTCGACGAGCTCGCGGATGTTCTCGAGGAACCACGGGTCGATCCGGGTGAGGGCGGCGATCTCGGCCGTCCCGAGGCCCGCCCGGTACGCGTCGCCGATCGCGAAGATCCGGTCGGGGTTCGGGACGCGGAGGAGGTGACGCAGCTCCTCGGCGTCGAGCGGCTGGTCGAGGGTCAGCCCCCAGCGGTCCTGCTCGAGCGAGCGCACGGCCTTCTGGAGCGCCTCCTTGAAGGTGCGGCCGATCGCCATCACCTCGCCGACCGACTTCATCTGGGTGGTCAGCGTCCGGTCCGCCTCGGGGAACTTCTCGAACGCCCAGCGCGGGAACTTGACGACGCAGTAGTCGATGGCCGGCTCGAAGGAGGCGGGGGTCTCCCGGGTGATGTCGTTCCGGATCTCGTCCAGCGTGTAGCCGACGGCGAGCTTCGCGGCGATCTTCGCGATGGGGAAGCCCGTGGCCTTCGACGCGAGAGCGGACGAGCGCGAGACGCGCGGGTTCATCTCGATCACGACCAGCCGCCCATCGTCGGGGTTCACCGCGAACTGGATGTTCGAGCCGCCGGTCTCGACGCCGATCTCCCGGATGATGGCGATGGCGGCGTCGCGCATGAGCTGGTAC